>CALXMC010000003.1 GCA_944389385.1 uncultured Alphaproteobacteria bacterium
AACAAAGTTTCTACCTGCAGTATGCTTTATTATTGTGCTTGTCGTATTTTGAATAAAATGGAGCATCGTATCAGACGTCGTAATAACGGCTACCTACCCTGTCGCGACAGAATCTTGTTGCGTCGCCTTCACCGCAAAATTACACAACTGACCGCTATCTATAAAAACAAATCTATTTAACTTGACTTTCGGGGAAAGGTAAGCAGTAATTGGACAAACTTAAAAACATAGTAAAAACAAAGGAGTCCAATATGCCTAAATATCCTGATATAAAGGTTTATTTAACCAATCGTGATGGTAATGCTTTCGCCATTCTTGCGCAGTGTAAAAATGCCCTAACACTTGCTGGCAAAGAAGAATAAATGGTCCGAATTCTTGACCGAAGCCACCAGCGCTGATTACCCGCACCTGCTTGTCACTGTTATGAAATGGTTTGAGGTTGAATAATGCCATACAAAAATCCACCTAAATCAACCAGATTCCATATTGGGGCGTCCGGCAATCCGTTCGGGCGTATGCCAGTAATTACCAACAAAGACCTGTATCACAACTTGCGTATTCTACGTATGTTGATTGACATTGCTATGCAACAGCTACGACAAAAGGGAACCAGTAATGCAACGGAAAGTTAAAGAGATTTTGCCAAAGACATTTGAAGAGTTAAAAGCACTTTCACAAGATGACCGCGCGCGTTTATGGGCACGGTATTCGCCACACCCTTTTAAGCGACAAATGCGACCACTGTGGTACTATATTCAATGCGAACGATTAAACTTGCGTATTGAGCCAAAGTTCATCAAGAAAATCAAAAAATATAAAGACAACCCCGCCGAATGCGTAAACCGTGTGTTGAAGCATAGATATAACATTGCGCCAGGCACAACTATCATTAGGCACTTTCGGAATATAGAACACAAGGTCCTGGTCAATTATGACAACACGTTTTTATATAACGGGAAACAATATAGTTCCTTATCCGCAATTGCGTCTGATATCTGTGGTGCCAAGACATCTGGACCACACTTTTTTGAACTGGATAAAAGGAAACTAAATGTCGGTGATTAAATGTGCTGTTTATGTCCGTAAATCAACAGAACATGGGCTTGATCAAGAATTTAATTCCCTGCAAAATCAGGAAGAATCCTGTAAAGCATATATCGCATCGCAATCCTTCAACGGCTGGCAATATTATAAGACATATAGTGATGCGGCGACATCTGGTGGGACTATGGAACGCCCGGCACTAAAACAAATGTTGGATGATATGGCACATGGTTTAGTAAATACGGTGGTCGTTTACAAAGTTGACCGACTGTCGCGTTCCATATTGGACTTCCACAACATGATGCGATATTTTGAAAAATACGGCGCGAACTTTGTGTCAATTACCCAGTCTTTTGATACCAGTACATCCATGGGCAAACTGACGCTAAATATGCTGCTATCATTTGCCCAGTTTGAACGTGAGGTGTCAAGCGAACGCGTGCGTGATAAAATCCGCGCTAGTAAAGCCAAAGGCCTGTGGATGGGCGGTTCACCAAGATTGGGTTACGATGTAATAAATAAAAAACTTGTAGTGAATTCAACAGAAGCCGAACAAGTGAGACATTTGTTTGAAAAGTATTTAGAATTACAATCAGTGGGTGATTTAACAGACTATGCAATCCAAAACGGTCTATACGCCAAACAGTGGACCACAGCAAAAGGCAAAATTATGGGCGGACGTCCAATCGCTAAAATGAGTATGCATCGAATATTACGCGATAAAATATATATTGGAATAATCGAAAACAAAAAAGAAGGCACATTTGCCAAAGGAGAACATGAACCGATTGTGTCCCCAGAATTATTTGAACGCGTGCAAGTTGCACTGGCTAATAATTCCAATAACAAATCAACGAGTATGCGTGTTCCAAATATATTAACCGGAAAATTGTTTAATTATAAAGGTACTAAATTTTTCAATCAAATGACCAGTGGCAAAGGTAAAAAGAAAATGCATTATTACGCAACCAAGGGATTTTATCTGCCCGCACCACAGATTGATAACATTGTGATTAAGACAGTAACAGATTTTCTGAACAGCAATATGTCTGCCTTGCCAATAGACATATCCAGCACATTAAAACGCATCAATATAACAGAAATGTCATATGCACAAAAACGAACTTTTATTCGATGTTTGATTGAAAAAGCCGTATATTCCCAAGAACAGCTAATTTATACGATTACTACAGATGCGCAAAAATTACAGCTGTTTGTATCTGATAATTATGTAAATCAAAACACCCAACAAATGGAATATATCACAGGCGACAACTGTATAACAATTACAGAAAAAGCATTTCTGCGAAAATACGTTAACACAGTATACGACCACGGCAAAAATGGCGTGCTAAGCATTACCGACAACCACCACCTAATAGTCAAGGCATTTGCCACAGCTTGGAGATACAAAGAGTTATATGAGCAAGATGGAAATGTGGACGAAACCATTGCAAAACTACATACATCACCAAGATTATTTTATAAATATCTGGCGTTATCGTACCTTAGTCCAACGATAACAAACCGCTTATTAAGTGGCAAACATCAAATATCTGTTCGTGAATTATTGGAAAAAGCCTCGAAGTCGTATGATTTCAATGACCAACTCACACTATTCTTGAATATTTCTAGAAATTAATTCATATGCCAAACTTGCTAACACGATATAATGCATAGCCAGATTTATATCAAGTTCACTTGCAGGCTTATGCGCTTTTTCATTTCTTAAAAACTGAATACCCAAATGCAAATACCCAACTCCCCGACAAAAATCGTATTCTGGAGTATTTCCGACTGGATTCTGACCAAATAACCGTTGCCAATACTTTGTATTTTCTGCATTCATATTAAATGCTTCACTAGCGCGCTCACAACCGGTTATCTCTCTTAATTTATGTCGCACCAATTTATAGGCTTCTTCAACAGCATGAAAATGATCCCCTGTCTCTAAATACTGCTTTATGTGATTAAATATCTCTGGTCGAATTAATAATTGAAAGTTGTTTTCAACAGCAGCCCCATGTCTCACTGGCTGATCTGCATGTGCTACATCGCGCAACTTATTTGCAATATCTTTTACTCGGTCCATTTGTATACGACGTGCATCCATAATTTGTTTCGCAGCAGGCAATACCGCTGTTCTGGTTAAAATAGAAAGATCTTTATTAATAACCATGTCTGCCATCTCTATTATTGATTGAGCCACAAGTTCTTCATTTCCTATTTCCCAGAAAGCACGCAATCTATTTGCCTTGGAAGTTCCATTTTTTAAATATTGTTCATCAGTTATATCAATCCCTAATGCAGAAAAAAATTCTACAAACGACTTGTCTGAGAAGTCCAACACATAGCCACCATTCATCCCAAAGGCTTCTTCCAACAATTTTTTGTCCGACAGTTTAATATTCGCCATTTGATATTCCTTACATTAAATTTATGCATTACATATAGGATTTTGAGAATAAAATTCAAGTAATTGCCTCAGCGATTTTGGGCAAGGTATGCAATGCGGGTGATTTTGGTAGGATTGTGCGCGATGCCGAGCATACACCAGTACCATCGCACAGAAAAATCCCCGGATTCTGGGGTAAAATAAACATCCCGCGGAATTACCACGGGATGTCAGATATTCCTGGCGGATGGGGAGGGATTCGAACCCCCGGTGGAGTTGCCCCCACAACGGTTTTCAAGACCGTCGCAATCGACCGCTCTGCCACCCATCCGAAACTGTTTTCCCGCCGGTCTTTCAAACCTGCGGTTTTGTTCGCTTTTCGCATCTGGGCGTGTGTGACTTGGCATATTTTACATAAATTTTTCACAAATGCAATCGCGAAATATTTTGTTACCGCGTTTTATATGCCGATGCGATTTTTGTACGACACAGTGATTTTATATCCGTACATTCACGCATATAATCGCCCCAAATAAACGGGATGTCTGAAACACGGCCATCAGCCAAAGTCCAATAAACTGTGCGACCAAATTTATCCTGGCACAAAAGGCGATAACATGCCGCATTCCAATTTTTGAAGCAACAAGCATCGCAATTACCGTTTTCTGTTCTGTGGGCGACCAATAATTGCCCCATGTTTTCAATCGATTTGTATTTCATTCTGATTTTTACCTTTGAATGCGATTGCGAACACAGTCGCCCCAACCGCAAACATTATAATGGACAGCAATTGCCCCATTGTCAATCCCCAATCTGTTAAAAATCCAATTTGGGCATCAGGCGCACGGAATTGTTCACAAAATATTCTGAATACGGCATATAACATCGCCAATATTCCACCCAACGCGCCGGGACGCCGCCGCAGACCGGTAAATCTGTACAGGCAATACATGATTATGAATAATAATATGCCTTCGGTTGCAGCCTCGTACAATGGGCTGGGGTGGCGTGGAATCGGGGTATCGCCAACAAACACCACCGCCCACGGCACGTCGGTGGGGCGACCCATAACCTCTTTATTAACAAAGTTGGCGATACGACCAAAAAACAATCCAATTGGTGTGATAACCGACAATATATCCAGAATTTTGAACGCGTTTTTATATACACCGCCACTGATTTTCTTATGACGTTTTTGGTTCCAAACGAATAGAAATACCGCCGCAATCACGCCAAACAATCCGCCATGGAAACTCATTCCCCCATGCCATACAGCGAATATTTCCAGTGGATGCGCCAAAAAGAACATTGGGTTATATATCAACACATATCCCAATCGCCCGCCGATTATCACCCCCAATATTATCGCAGTCAGCAAATCATCCAACTGCTTTTTATCCAGTTTAATTTGGGAATTATCGTGGCGCGTAAATGCGCGTAACATAAAGTATCCAATAACAAACGCCGCCACGTACGCCAGCGCATACCAACGTATATCCAGACCAAAAACTGAAAAAGCCACAGGTGAAATTGGGTTAATGGTTATCGCCATATTATTTTCCGATATTCATACGACGGATAGTATTTTCGATTAAAGCGATTTTTTCATCTGCACGAATGACGCCCCGTTCGTCTTTGTCTTTTTTATATTCTTGTTTTTTTGCCTCGATTTTCGAGATTTCGGCACGTAACTTGGCGATTTTAGCCTGGGTGTCAGGTTTTTCATAAATGTCCATACGGTTTTTCGCCAGTTTTAATTCAGATGGTTTTTTTCTGTACATTTTTATCCCCCTGTTTTACTTGAATTGACGTTCGGATTGTATTATATATTACGGTAACTAACAAGGAGAAAAATAAAATGGCAGTTAAAAATATTGCAATCAAAACTAAACCCGATGCGGCACAACGTGTGCAGTCTGGTGGTGGGATTGAATTGTATTTGAAACGGATTTTTGCGCTGATGTTCGGTGCAGTGGCGGTTACGGCACTGGCGTCATTTGCGACAATGGCAACACCGCTGTGGACCGTATTATTTACAGCAAATGGGTTGTCGGCTGTGTATTACATATTGCTGTTTGGTGGATTGGCACTGTCCATCTGGGCCCAGGTGCGTGCGTTCAGTTTCAAACCGTCAACGGGTGCGTTGATGTTGTTTTTATATGCAATTTTAACCGGCATTGTAATAACACCGCTGTTGTTGGTTGCGGTAACGAATAATCCGCTGACCATACTGTCTGCATTTGTAATATCGGCTGTAATGTTTGCGTGTATGGCATTGTTTGGATATAAAACAGTCAAAGATTTATCATTCATGGGCATATTTTTGTTTATGGGCATGATTGGTTTAATCTTGGTTGGATTGGCGTCGTTTATATGGCCGGCGATTATGGGGGGCACATTTGGTACAATTGTATGCTTTATCGGCGTGTTGATATTTGCGCTTTTTACCGCATACGACATGCAGAATTTGAAACGCGCTTATTCAGTTTTGGGCGACGGTATGCAAAAAAACCAGTTGGCCGTGTTGGGTGCATTACACCTGTACATATCCTTTGTCGCAATGTTCCAATATCTGTTAAGTTTACTGAACCGGGAATAATTAACCAATAAATATGGAGTTATAAAAATGGCTTATAAAATAGATCCACAAAAATGTATCGGATGTCACACTTGCATGGGTGCATGCCCAGTTGGTGCGATTTCTGTTGGTGCGGATGGGAAATGCGTTATTGACCCGTCCAAATGCGTATCATGCGGTACGTGTGCGGCGGTATGTCCGGTAAATGCAATTGCGCCCGACGCAAAGTAGAAAAATTGTAAATATGAAACGGGGGCGCACGTCCCCGTTTTTTTATTGCAAATATACAAATTCTGTATAACAATAAATCGGTAAAAAATTCGGGGGTATAAGATGCCAGCAAAAACAGTTAATGATATTGTCGCATTATGCAAACGTCGCGGTTTTATTTTCACAGGTTCTGAAATTTATGGTGGTATGGGCGGAACATACGATTATGGTCCGTATGGGGTTGAACTGATGAAAAACATCCGTAACGCTTGGTGGAACGCCATGGTGTATTCCCGCAATGATATCGAGGGTCTGGATGCGGCCGTCATTACAAATCGTTTGCTGTGGAAATATTCCGGGCACGAGGCCAGTTTTTCCGACCCATTGGTTGAATGCAAAAAATGCGGTGCCCGCATGCGCCAGGATAAAATGCGCGACCAAACAAAATGCGATAATTGTGGCAGTACCGATTTAACCCCACCGCGCGAGTACAAGTTAATGATGGGGCTGTCCATTGGTGCAACGGCCGACGGGGAAATTAACGCATATTTGCGGCCTGAAACAGCAACCACAACATATACAAACTTCAAAAATGTTTTGGACGCATGTCCGCATAAATTGCCGTTTGGCATTGTCCAGATTGGCAAATCATTCCGTAATGAAATTTCGCCACGCGGTTTTGTTTTCCGTATGCGCGAATTCGAGCAAGCCGAAATGCAATACTTTGTACGTCCCGACGAAGATGAAAAATATTTTGAAATGTGGAAAAAAATCCGCATGGATTGGTGGGTTGAAGTTCTGGGGATACCGGCGAAAAAATTACGCTTTACCCCGCATGAAAAATTGGCACACTATGCCAAGGCTGCGGGCGACATTGAATACGAATTCCCAGATGGCTTTGATGAAGTCGAAGGTATCCATAATCGCCAAGATTTCGATTTGGGGTCGCATACAAAATCCCAGAACGAGTTCAAAATTCATGCGTCTGTTTTGGAAAATCGTGACAGTACCGCCAAATTGGCTTACAGTGACCCACAAACCGGCGAAAGTTTTATCCCGTACGTTATTGAAACGGCCATGGGTACAAATCGCGCAATGCTTGCCGTTATGTTGGACGCATATACCGAAGAACAATTGCCGGATGGAAAATCGCGCGTGGTGTTAAAATTAAAGCCCGCGTTGGCACCGGTCAAGGCCGCGGTTATTCCATTGGCGCGTAATGTGCCTGAATTGGTAACGATTGCGAACAATATCGAAAACGATTTGCGTAAATTGAATATTGGACGTATCGAATTGGAAAATTCGGGTAATATTGGTAAAAATTACCGTCGCCATGACGAGATTGGAACACCTGTGTGCATAACGGTTGATCATCAAACGATGGAAGATAACACCGTGACACTGCGCCACCGTGATTCAATGGCCCAGGAACGCGTGGCCATTGCGGATGTCCCGCGCCGCGTTATGGAAATTGTTAATGGTTAAAAAATCCCCCAGATTGGGGGATTTTTATATCAGTTCTTTTTTCATTTTTTCGTATTCTTTTTTGGTGATGATACCACGTTCCATTAAATTGTGCGCTTTTTCCAATCTGTCCAATTCAGATTCTTTGGGCTTGTGCGATGCCCATTTATGATTATCCCAAAACAAAGCCAATCCCAATGCAACAAACCATGTTATCAAAAAAATCAGCCCACACCACGACAATATTGTAATTGTTGTTAATTCGCCACCTGATATACCGCGATTACGCGCAATATATACCGGGACATGGATTATCAACCATATTATCCATAAAAAGAATATAAGAATCAGTATCTGTAAAAAATCTTCCATCATATTTCCCCCGGGATATACTGGGCATTATATCAAATTTGTAAAAATAAGCAAACAAACAAAAAAATCCCACAAACGTGGGATTTTAATTTTATGTTTTATAAATTAAAACATGTAACGTGCGCCCAATTTAATTTCGTGGGCATAGACGAATTCGCCACCGACGGTCGATGAGTTAAAACGATACCCCAAATCCAACGCCCAATCTTCGTTGAAATTATATGCGATACCGGCACTGACCTGCCATTCGAAACGATACAGCGTATCATCGGCAACCGTCATTTCACGTTCATATTGCTGCAATTGCGCCAATATATCAGCAGCCCCCGGCAAACCAGGTATTGGGTTCCCTGCGTTGGCAATCCCAAATTCATCTTCTTCTATATCGATTTCAACAATTGCCTTTTGATGGTACACACCAAAACCAATACCCGCACCAACATACGGTGTCCAACGTGTGCCCAAATCAAAGTCATAGAACATGTTAAACAGGTATGAATTATGACGAACCTTGGTTGCGGTTTCTATTTCAGTGGGAATGTTCACGCTGCCTGGCAAAGAACCCATGCTCATATCTATATTCCCGTCAAAAATTTTGTAATCGTCTTCGGATGCGCTGCGCAGTGCGACTTCGGCCTCAAGTCTGACATTATCGATTTTAACACCTGCGGTAATTTCGCCGGCAAAAGCCATATCAAAATCCATATCATTGCCTGCGTTCGGCATAAACGCGCCCGCAACCGCACCCAGATCTGGATTTGGAAAGTTGATAGCGGGCAAATTTGCGGAATCAAACGCAACACGTTTTGCGGATGTGTTGGCTTTATCAACAACAATACCCAATCCAACATACGGTGTGATTTCATACGCAAATGCAGATGGCGCGAACATAACTGCGGCAATAAACAATGCCATTTTACTTGTTTTCATTGTGTCTCCTCTTATGTTTTTATTCGTTGTGAATATGTATGAAAACTATCCCATATCAAAAAATAAGTCAATAAAAAATGTATCAAATTTCCACGTCAATATTTACACCATATACGCGTTCCATGTATTTTAACATCATTTTACACCCAACCCACGCAGTCGGCATAAATAACCCCATTTTATGAATTTCATATAAACGCTTCATATCCGCCCATTGGATTGACTGGACTTCGGCATCCTGTAAATGCAGCGTATCCAAATCGACATCCTGGGTTATCATCCATACGTCTACAAATTTATGCGCGCGATGAAATGTGCCAATAAATACAGCATTATTTATATCTGGTGCGATACCGATTTCTTCGACACATTCGCGTGTGGCGGTGGACCAACTGTCTTCGCCGTGTTGCATGCCGCCGCCCGTGTGGCACCACATATCAGCGTATTTGTGCCCGTTATGTACACGTTGCTGTAACAAAATTTGATTTTTGGAATTAACAAACCACACGTGCACTGAATAACGATTTAATCCATCCGGCACAGGCGCGCCATGTTCAATCGTTCGCACAAATCGACGCGCATTGTCATATAAGTCTATGATTTCCGTCATGTTTATTCCCCTGATTTTTTTGTGAATGTTTTCACATTTTTTTATATTTGCAAACTGTTTTTTTTCGGGGAATTTTTCAAACAAAAAAACGGGGCTTTGCCCCGTTTTTATATCAGTTTTGCTTCGCGCAATAATTGTTCCAAATATGTACCACGAACGTGTTTCATGCCCTGCTTTTCCAACAGTTTCATAACCCATGGCACGTCAAGTTCCCGTAATTTTTTGCCATCGTTCAGGTAATATATGCTTTGTAACAACATACGTATGTCAAAACATGAATCGAATACCTCGGGTACACCACGATCGATTTTCAGCAACGTATATACCGCCTGCATAGCGGTGCGTACAGAATATTCCGTTGTGAAAACTGTATCACGTTCGGTTTCTGCATAGTTACCGATAAACGCAAGATTTACCGAGCCCTGTGGCACAACCAAAGGTCTGTCGCCCAATGCACGCGGCATAAAATAAGTTGTTATATATGGCATGTGCGACGGGACTGTATTTGACCGATTGTGCGCGATATCTTCGATTTCAGATGTTGGCACACCAATATGATACAACCATTCCGCACACAATTCTGCACCGGTACAATCGGCGATTTTTTTCTTTATGTAATTACCATCTGTATCGGACAACAATCCGTATGTCCAGACAACAATCTCGTTCGGTTTTTGCGCACGAAAATGAGGCTGGCGTGAAATACTGAACCCATACAACCAATTTGAATCTTTGATGGTGACGGGACCACTGCTGACAATAGAACCACTGTGCGGATCTTTTTTACAGATTTTTTCTATGTACGGGACAACCGTATCGTCAAACAGTGTGATTGTCGCAGATATAACCCAATTTGCATCAGGAATATTTTCACAAAATTTTTCGGGTTTGCCAAATTCATCACACTGGGCCGCCAGATTTTTCCACAATTGCCACGATGCGCCCAATTCGTGTTTTTTATCTGCGGGCGTATCGTTATCGCCGTATGTTGTGCTTTCTGTGATTGAACCGTTGGTTACAAACACCAAATCATCGGGCGATAATTTTATTTCGCGCCGACGGCCTGATTTTATCATTTCTATTTTCTGGGCAACTTTTTTATTTTGTTTGCAATTTACGTCTATGTTCGTAATTGTCGTATCAAAGTGAAATTTTACCCCGTGTGATTCCAACCAACGCACCAATGGCGTTATCAAAGATTCGTACTGGTTATATTTTGTGAATTTTAATGCAGACATATCCGCCAATTTGCCAACATGATGGATAAAGCGCAATAAATAACGACGCATCTCCATCGCGCTGGACCATTTTTCAAATGCAAACATGGTTGCCCAATACAGCCAAAAGTTCGATTCAAAAAATTCATCGCCAAATACTTGGTCGATTTGAACATCTTGTAATTTTTCTTCGGGCATAAGGGTTAAATCTATCATTTCGCGGATTGCGGTGGGGGTCAGTGTTAATTTACCATCATCGCGCATACGATGCCCGCGACGTTCAATCGCACGACAATGCGAAAAACTGGGGTCTGATTTGTTCAGCCAATAAAATTCGTCCAAAACAGAAATGTCTGGGTTTTCCAACGATGGAATCGAACGAAATAAATCCCACAGGGTTTCAAAGTGCGCCTCCATTTCACGGCCACCACGGATGATAAAGCCACGTTGGGGATTTTTTATGCCGTCCATACTGCCGCCGGCGATGGGTAATTCTTCAAAAATATGAATTTTATTGCCGCGCATTTTTCCATCGCGAATCATAAACACAGCCGCCGCCAAACCGGCCAAGCCGCCCCCCACTATGTATGCAGATTTTTTTGCTGAATCCGCCGGTGGCAATGGGGTGGCAAAGGCTTCGTAATTACCGTTACTGTAATACATGTTCTTTCTCCTTTTTTTATTGTAACTGGTATTAAAACACGCAATAATCTTATTACGTTTTGGACATATAAATAAACAGGACACTTTTCATCAACAATGACCGCCAATAATACATTTACATCACAATACAATACCCCCATCGGGCGTGTCACCATGGCATCAGATGGCGTTGCGTTGATTGGACTGTGGATAAATGGGCAAAAACACTTTATGGCGGGCATGCCGTCAAATGCCACACACCGGGATGATTTACAGATTTTTGTTCGCGCGCGCAGGTGGTTGGATGAATATTTTTTGGGACACAATCCATCTGTTTCTGATTTGCCTTTGGCACCCGTTGGGACGAATTTTCAGCGCGCCGTTTGGAACGAATTATATAAAATTCCATACGGGCAAACCATCACATACGGCGATATTGCGCGGCGCATTGGCGCGTTTCCACGTGCGGTCGGTTCTGCGGTGGGTTGTAATCGTATTTCTGTTATTATTCCGTGTCACCGTGTGGTTGGCGCAAACGGCGCAATAACCGGATATGCAGCCGGCATCAACACAAAAATAAAATTGTTACAACACGAAGGTGTAAAACTGTGATTCAAAAAAAATCTTGGTCTGACGGTCGCATGCGTTGTTATTGGGCAAATCCAAATAATGAAAAATACATCCGATATCACGATATGGAATGGGGTGTGCCAACGCACGATGATGCAACGCTGTTTGAAATGTTGATGTTGGAAACATTTCAGGCCGGATTGTCATGGGAATGTATTTTGAACAAGCGCGACAATTTTCGCCGCGCGTTTGATAATTTTGATTTACGCGCTGTATGCAATTATGACGATAAAAAAATATCAGAACTGATGCAGGACGACGGAATAATTCGAAACAAACGTAAAATTGTCGCAACGGTTAATAATGCGCGCGTATTCGCAGAATTGGTCAAAGAATTCGGGACATTTGATAAATACCTGTGGCAATGGACGAATGGGAAAACCGTTTATGAATACGATAAAACACAATCTGAATTATCAGACAAAATATCAAACGATTTGCGCCGCCGCGGTATGCGTTTTGTCGGCACCACCACCATTTATGCGTTTTTACAGGCAACGGGCGTGATAAATTCTCATTTGCCGGGATGCTTTTTGCACAAATAAAAACGGGGCGTTTGCCCCGTTGTTATTTTATGCCGCCATGCCACCATTTTGTTTTTGACGCATTTGCAGAATCATTAACATCTGCATCTTTTGCGCGGCGGCGCGGAAAGCATCCTGGGTGGCGGTTTTGTTTTTCGACGACGCATCTTTTTCAACCGCCTGATATTTTTTCACCATTGCCATCATGGATTCGCGTGCCGCGGTCATTTCCTGGGCGGTGCGCGCATTCCATTTGGCGCGTGTTTTTTCATCCACATCCAAAACAGATTCACGATTTGGATTTGTCATCATAACTTTTGACCATTCGGCACTGTGCGATGCGAATATTTGACGCATGTACATTGCGGCCGGACTGGCCGTGCCATTGGATTGAATAAATTGTTTCATTTGTGATAATGTTTTATACCAAGCGTTCCCCAACGTTCCCCCGCGCAGCCAATTATTATACGTCAAATTCGCAAATAATTTCTGGTACGCCACCGCGATGGATTTTTTATCGTCCGCCGATAATTGCGGGGCTTGATTAACAGATTTCCCCATAATCATCTGGATATTTTTATCAAATTCGTCCGCCATGGTTACACCCCTTTGTTACCCGTTCATCTTTATATAGTGTTCAAAATACACTTTTCAAGTTTTTGTCCATGCCTGAAAATAGCCTTTGACTTTATTCCCATAATATAGCACCCTGTACAACGGTTATGCCACAAACAACACACTGTTGCCAATAATGGGCGGTGTGGGTATGACCCGCAGTCTTGCCAATAATGGGGGCTGTGTGATTCATTTCATCGACAACAACGAAGGAGTTACAAGATGAAAAAAAGTTTGAAATTAGCGGTGGCAGCGTCTGTTTTGGCAACGCCTGCGATGGCTGCTAATTTGGAAAATCCGTTGTACATGCCGACATCAGGCGAATTTTATTCAAAAACAACGGCTGGTTTAATGTTAAAGGTCGCAGACAGTTCCGATGCGCATATCGCCAAGGAACACGATGGCGCGACTGAATTTCCGATTTGGCGTGTCCAGGAAGATTTGGGCATCGGTATCACAGACCGTATTGCCATCCGTGGCGCATTCCAATACACATACGACGGCGATATTGACCGCCAGGGCATGAATCATGGCCGCTTGGGCTTGATTTGGCGCGCAATTGAAACATCCGACGATATCGTTTTGGATATCTATGCAGATGCGCACTTGGGCGGCATAAATAAAATGCGCGGTTCGTTTGATTTTACCAACAAGGTATTTAATTACGACAATTATTCCAACGGTCGTTGGGGCGTGGATGCCGGTGTTCGTTTCGGTAAAACTTGGAGCAAATTAACCACATCCGCATTCGTGGAAGTTCTGCAAACATTCGGCAGCAGCAATAATGTTATTGGTATAAGCAATCCATTATTGGCGGCGGCCGGTGTTCCAGAAGAAATTTCTGTTGATTTAAAATCCACGACCGAGGTTAATTTCGGCCTGAACGCGTTTTACCAATTGGATGACCGTTGGTCGTTTGGCGCGGGATTCAAATACAATCATCATGCCGACAATGGCGTAAAAGGCTTGGCAACGGATATCGATTGGATTACCCCTGCTTCTGATGGGGTTAAACCGCGGGTAGAGAGTCTGATTGCCAGTTTGGCGGATATGGACGATGGTTTTGATGAATATATCATCACATTGTCTGCTGCGAACCAGATTACCGACAATGTCCAGGTTGCGGTCTATGGCGAATACACGTTTGACGATGCGCATGCGCAGTCTCAAAACGGTACAGACGTCAAAGCCGAAGTTGGCGTTCGTTTGAATCTGCGTTTTTAATAAATAAAAACGATAAATTTAACTTATATTGGACAATTGCCCCGCCCCCGCGGGGCTTTTTATTCTTTTGTAAACTAAATACTTTTATCCCGTGTATTTTTATGATATAATGGTGGCAAAGGAATTTGGAAAGGGATGAGAAAAGTCGGCTTTTTCGCGGCATTGACGGGTGTTTTATTCGGTGCGAACTTCGCGGCGGATGCGGTTTATCCTGTTTACAGCGGGTATCAGGGCACAAATGCCAATGGCCAAGTGATTATGTTACCAACCACCAGCGGGACGGTTATGCCGACGAATAATCCAAATGTTGCAACGCCCACACGCATAACGGGCACATTGCCACGTGTCGGTTCAAACACAACCCGGGTGTCCAGTACTGTTGCCGGGCGGCAGTATTATCAACCCGCCGACTTTGATCGTTTGGCGGACAGTGGTCTGTATGTCGGTTTGTCTGTTGGATATTCGGCCAGTATCAGTGGCGGCATGATTTCTGATTATATGAATGAAGATGGCGGGCAATTCGTTCCCGGCGCTTTTCAAGAGGCTGCATTTAACACAGATACAGTTATCCCGTTGCAGTTATCGGTCGGCGCATCCATTAACAACGATTTACGTGTGGATTTTGGGTATTTGCGTTATTCTGGTTTGGCGTACCCCAGTGTTGTCCAATCGGCTGACGGTATTGGCGGCTATGTCGAAGCAACCGTCGATGGTGGCGCAATTACGTCAAACGCAACCATGCTGAATTTGTATTACAATATCGATTCTTATACTGGATATTTGGCCGGCGGTATGTTGCGACCGTATGTCGGTGTTGGTGTTGGTATCGCATTAAATACGATTGCTGATTACGTAGTGTATGACAGCACATTTTATTCCGAAATGGAACCCAGTATGGCCGGTCCGGGTGACATTACTGGTATATCAGACGTATATGCGTATCACAATGGTGGAACGTCTGAACAACTGGCATTTATGTTCGAAGGCGGTTTAACCACTGAATTGGACGGCGGAATAAAAATAGATTTCTTTGTCAGATATACAAACCTGGGCAAGGTCAGAACATCGGGCAGTATTGTTTTATCACAAACACAATGGTTGGGTGACGGTGCAGGTGGCGAATACCCCAACCCATACGACAGTGTTTATCATTACACAAATTGGTACGAAAGTGGCCGGCTTAGCACCGTTGATCTGGGGTTACGTTTAAGATTACAATTCTGATAATTTTTGTGTGTGCGGGGGGACACAGTTTTTATGAAATCAAACCATTCGATTATTCATTATTCTGTGTTGGCTGCATTATTGGCGGTCGTCCCGGGCGTTGCAACATCGGCTGTACGTATCGGCAACCATTCGCGCGGGTATTCTTCATACAATAATCAAAATAATCCAACTGTACGCAGTCAAATAAATAACCCGGGTAATGCCGTTATGGGTACAGTTGCGCCCGCCCCAACCCCAACAGTAAATGCAACAGAAAATGATTCTGCCGCCGCAACAAATGAATCGGACGAACATCTGTCGGCAACTGCATCGCATGAATGCCCTCTGATTTATCCGAATGCAGAAATTGCGTGGGGAACCCCAACAATCGGCGCGGGCATTGGTGGCGCAGATACATGTGTTGCAACGGTCGAACTGGTTGGATACCAGGCCGCCGAAGACGGCAGTGATTTGGTGTTGGCACGTGCAAATTTGGCACTGGGGGACACATTCAAATGTAATATTTCTTCTTTCCCCGAAGCCACAATGTATATAGATGCGGTGGAAAGTTTTTATTTCCCAACCGATAATCCACCAACCATAGACGACGTCATCGCGCAAATGAACCAAGAACAAAAGCAAAACGCAGGGTTAAAAATTGCTGCGGGGGCTTTGATTGGTGGCCTGGGCGGAAACATGGCCGGAACCGGCGATGGGGACAGTTTATTGGGAACTAATAAAGAAAAAGTTCAAAGTACCGTTATTGGTGCTCTGTCGGGGGCTGCGTTAATGGCGGGCAATACTTACGCCGGTAAAGTGGCGGGGGATGTCATTTTATCAACCGGGGTAAATGCTGCGGCCGGCGGGGTTGTTGGCAATATGGCCCAGACGGGTGATTCTGTGTTGCGTATCGAAGATTGTACAATTACTGAAAATGGCGTTGAACGTAAAACAACTTGTTTGTGGGGCTCGGTTGCCACAACGGATGCAGGATTACAGCCTGGCGAACGCGCATATTACAGAATTGACGACGGGTCGGGAACTACATACGTTTGTTCCGATACAACCGATGCGTCGGGGAATACAAGCACCAGATGCAACCAAGAAAGATTGGTAAATATTCGATTGGCCGCTTATCCAAATACAGACATTACCCAAATAAAAGAAGAACAATTCGAAAAAATATATAATACCACGTTGGGATTGCAGTATTATATGACAACTGACCTGAACGGAAATGTAGACTTTACGCAATCGGGTGCCAATTCTGATAACGGCATTTGGGCTGAAATCAGTTCCGCAAATCGTATTAAAAACGAAATTCCTGCGATGATTGAATTGCAAGATAAAGCGTTCGGTTTTTCGTCGGAAGAT
Organism: uncultured Alphaproteobacteria bacterium; assembly: GCA_944389385.1. Classification (GTDB taxonomy): domain Bacteria; phylum Pseudomonadota; class Alphaproteobacteria; order Rs-D84; family Rs-D84; genus Enterousia. Next base: position 17,036 of record CALXMC010000003.1, read on the forward strand.
TGGGATAAGTGGAAAAGAAATAATGGCGCGGGCGTTAAAATTTATGGTCGCAGTACCACGGGTAACGCATACGAATTATCTGGGGAAAATGTGGCCAGTATACAAAACTTCTATCCCATGAAAATCGATGCTGATGATGGTGCCGTGATAGATTTTGGTAACAAAGCCCGTTTGAAAAGTACTCTGATTGGCGCAGGCGTTGGCGGGGCGTTGGGTGGATTTACCGCGTACCAAGGCGCACAGTTGGATGTCCAAAATCGTTGGACAACCGCAATGCGTGAATACGAAGATTCTTTAAGTAAGGTCTATTGTCGCAGTGGTTCAAGATGGCTTAGCCGATATAACGATACTGTGTTTGTACCGGCATCTTTGAACACAGCAGAATAATTTCCGACACTGCTTTTATTTATGCGCGTACGCCAACACATACGGCACCAGTGCATCCGGTGCACCATTAAACCATTCACGCGGAATAATTAAACTGTTACGCTGGCCCGCGGACATTTTTGGCAAACATTCGCCGTTTGCTGCGTTTATAATGCGTTCCAGTTTTACCGATATATTCGCGTCGCTGTGCGGAATGATAAAGTTTATTGTATCGCCACACTTTATTTCATTACGCAATTCCAGTGTGATTTTTTCCGCATCCGTTGCGGTCACAACACCTGCCGCGTGATATTGCGATACAGAACGCCCTGTTTCATAATTATGTGCATCCGGCCCGGCCGGCCCATCAAAAAACGCAGTTGTATATCCGCGTGTTTCCAGCCGTTCCAATTCGGCCATGTATGGCGCGGGGTCAAATGCCGCGGGATTGCGCGCATACGCATCCAATGCGGCACGGTACGCATGCACAACCGCACCAACGTAATATTCGCTGCGATTGCGGCCTTCTATCTTTAATGAATCAGGGCGGGATTCAATAACCTCGCGCAGGCGCGGCATCAAACACAAATCGCGCGCGTTCATAATGTATGCACCACGGTCATCTTCTTCGATTGGCATTTCGATGCCCGATTCATGTTCGCGCAAAATCACATCGTATTTCCACCGGCATAATTGCGCACATGCGCCACGATTGGCGGGTCGGCCCGTGATAAAATTCGATAACAAACAACGGCCCGAATAAGACATGCACATCGCGCCATGGACAAAGATTTCCAGACCAACGTCTGGGCATTTTTCACGAATCTGTCGAAATTCAGGGTGCGAAACCTCGCGCGCCAAAACACACAAACGCGCGCCGGCAGCCTGCCAAAATTTAACGGACGCGGCCGAACATATATTCGCCTGGGTCGATATGTGTATTGGCATATATGGAAAATTTTCGCGCACCCACATCATAACGCCTGGGTCGGATATAATCAGCGCATCGGGGTTCAGGTACTTAATCATGTCCGCCACGCGTGGCATATTTTCAAAATCACGCTCGTGCGCAAATAAATTAAACGCCAAATATACTTTGCGCCCCGCGGCGTGTGCCAGTTCGATGCCGGCGCGAACCTGGTCCGCGGTGATTTTTGCACGCGCCCGCATGGAAAACCCCGGCAATCCCGCATAAATTGCATCTGCACCATATAAAATGGCGGTTTTGAACGCGTCCAGCGTACCCGCCGGCGCCAATAATTCAGGTAATTTTGTCATAGTATTTATATTTTCCGCACAAAATTATACTTTGCAAGCAAATTATGAATTTTTTGGCTTGAAATTCATACGCGCACCATGTATAGTGTATGCACGTTGCCGGATTAGCTCAGCTGGTAGAGCGGCTGATTTGTAATCAGTAGGTCGTTGGTTCAAGTCCGACATCCGGCACCAGATTAACCCCGCATCCCGCGGGATTTTTTGTTTTAAGATTCTATTTCCGTAAAAATCCGTATTCATATATTTTAGGTTCGATTTCGGTCGCCAGTTCGCGCATCGCAGCGGTTAATTCAGATTCCAGACGATTGAATTCGGCATCATCAGATTTGTTATTCATTTTGCCGTTATCTTTACGGCCTTTGAAAAATTCCTTGATATCATACAGCGATGCATTTGGGTTCGCACCACGGGTATGATAATACCGCCATATTTCCAACCCTGCATTATACACCCCCAGCGCAGCAGGTGATAATGATTCCGGTATATGGCGACCAGCCAAAAATTGTGACATAAAATTACTGTCGAACGAAGACGCGCAACCAACCATATCCTCGGTAAATGGAATCCAGTGATTTACACCATCATTACTGCTGATACGATTTTGGGTATGGAACAGTGTATAAATCAAACAATTATTCTTAAATTCGTCATCGGATTCGTATAAAAATTCCTGGCGCGCTTCCAATAAATTATCGGTATCATTTACGGGACGTGATACAGGATACAAAAACTGATCACGGTCATTTAACCAAGTTGCCGGAATAGCATGACGAACAGCAAAATATATCGCCGCATTTATAACATTTGATTCTGATACGGTTGTTTCATGATGTCCCCGACCATTTGTTGATAAGAACACATAATTTTGGTTTTGAAAATCGTTTCCAACATAACCCATGACCGCAATTTTATTCTGTGAATTTCGCCATTCATTTTGCCAATCATTCAAAAAACGTGTTCCTGTATTATAAGCAAAGAACTTTTTACGGCCATTCATTTCGCCGTCATTTTCCAATACATTGCACGATATGTTTGTAATCGGTTGTTTATTGTCTAGATTCCACATTGTAAAGGCGATTGGAAAATTGCCCTTTACATTATCAAATGTATTTGCACGAACAACAAATCCACCAATGTATTCCGCACGAAAAAACTCGCGAAATACCGTAAAATTCGGTGCTGACACTATTTTCAACTTTGAAAATAGTGTCAGCACCGAATGCGGAATTTGCAAATAAATGCGAGTAATAAACTGTGCAAAAACCTCCATGGCAGCCTTTCCAATCAACTCCATACTTTGATTATGAAATTTTGTTGCCGCTACACCGCTACGAATATTTCTATTTTTAGTATGAGTATCTCCTTCTGCGTACGGTGGATTGATATAAATTATCAATTTCTGTTGTTCTTCCGGATTCTGAATAATATCATACAAACGATCCGGCATTTTACCGCCATCACGTACGGGTTTAAAATCATCATTCAAGAAATCAAACTGAAAAATCTGATTTTCAAACAAATTGCTGTTTTGCCGCATTATTTCAACATCTGGTTCCATCAGGGTGCTGGCAAATATATTACGTCTTTCCTGGGGCAGACCAACCAACATATTCCCCGTACCCGCCGCACAATCCCAAATATACATATCTTTAAAATTATCACCAAATGCGGTCGCCATGTATTCTTGGGATTTTTCTACCCAAATTTGTGGTGTAAAAAATGCACCTGTTGTTTCACGAACTTTCTGTGGCACCAATAAATCGCGCCGTTCCTGGATTATACGCCAATATTCCCGTTTGGGTGGGCGACGATATTTATTCCAAAATAAATTATGTTTATCTGGATTGATAATTGCATAATCTTTTGTAAATAATTCTCCGTTAATTTTGACATTTGATTTATACCCGTTGCCACTGCGCAAAATTTTTAATTTATCCAGTTCTGGGATGGATTCGTTATCTTCTGATAATAAATCCGCCAAATAAAAATCACCCGGTGTTATGCCGACTTTTTTATTATAATCGCTGTTTATGTCGCGAATGTTTCCCCCCAGTTCTTTTTGCCATTTCATAAACACAGACACAAAATTATTGGCGTTTATCTTTTTTTGTAAAATTTGTCCCCGTAAACCGCGCCCAGCAATAATTTTAGACAATGCAGATTTTAATTCACGCGCATCCGTTTCATATTGATATAAAGATACTTTGCCTTCGGCAAATTTACGTACCAAATCGACAGTTCTTATATCTACGGCACTGGGCGTTTGTAACCAATTCATATCACTGGCTGTACTTAACGCTTGGTACAATGGATCAAATTCTATAAAACCGCATTTAACATTATCAAATCCGCCGATGTATTCCGGAAAATCTATTTTGTCAGAATCGCGGTGAATCGTTAATATTAATTGCGCCAACATACGATAAATATCGGTTTCTTCATGTTTGGCCTCGAAATAAATATACGGCAGTGATAAATCAATAGCACCCAAACCGACATTTCCCAAATTAAAATAGTTTTGGAAAATATCTTTGACTTCTTCTTCGCGCCGTGCGGCACGCATTTGCTGAACCAATGTGATTGCCATTCTCCCCTTCTCCCATAACACAAAAACCGTCAAAGGGAATTGACGGTCGGGGAGTTGGTAAATCAATATATTAGTGATTCTGTTGCTTTCGGGTTACCCCTGTTATATGACAACAGCCCCCCGACATTAGTGCCAGGGATGATAACGGTGCAAAAAAGACACCGAAAACATCAGATTTAACGATGCTTTTGCACCGAATATATTGGGCTTACCACAGCCCGAGCCCGCAGGTCCCCCGTTGGGTTCAGTACAATTATATCACTTTTTTAGGTGCAAAACAAACCGCCGATAAAATATTTATAAATTTTTCCCAACCAATTGGTAAAAATTGGTTGGGATTACGTGGCATTTAACGATAATTTTTTATTTTTTCCGCTTTTGGGTTTTGGATTTTTTTGGTTGCGGATTTTCGTTTTCGTCATCATCCATTTCGTATTCATCGTATTCCACATCCCAATTGCCGTATTCGCCGGCGGTTATTTCATTCAGCATACGGCGCGCGCGGGGATTATGGGATGAATATTTCTTTAATCCGATAACCAATGCAGCCGTTATCATTTTTTCCATATCTGCACTGGATACCGATCTGGCCACGCGGTCACGAATGCCGCCCGCCATGTGTTTGACTGCATGTTTGGCTTTGTACAGCAATGAATGCCGACGGCGGACGCTTTCCACCAATTCCATAATCCACATCGCAACCAGCAAAACCAACAACGGAATCGCCACGCACCAAACAAAGTACTTTAATACCGAATCCGCACAGAACGACATGCCAAACATTGCGTTGCAAGTATTCGGACAATGCAGCAATAATATCGCCACGATTTCATATAATGATAAAATTGTTAATGCAATTTTTGACTTCAAAAACATTTTTTACTCCTGTGATTTTTTATGAATTGTTAAAAGTTTATAAATCTGATGCCCATCATCACCATCCAATCATTACGATGCCAATTGCCGCCCAGACGATGGCCCGCACGAATCCACGCGCCCGTTGTTTTGTTCAACATGGTTCCCAATTCGAATTCAGCGGAAAATTCTTGGTGGCCTGTTTCGTAATTTACCCAAACCTGGGGATCGGCCATAAACCACCAGCCTTTGTTTGACGCATACCCCAATAATACGCGATATTGGCCTTGGTTTATGTCGGGCGCGATGTCTGGGTCGGTGTTATGCAATGATATGAACTGCTTGGCGACCAAAGCGCCAAACACGTTGTGACCAAACGAATAAACGTATCCCAAAATTGGGTCGAATGTAAATTGCTGGGCACCCAGGGTATCTTCGGTTGCGGTCGGCAATAAAAACTCGGCCGCACCAATCAAAGTATGACGGCCCCATGTATGCTGGGCGCGGCCACGCACAGTCATATCACCAATGCCGTTGTCGGAACGACCGCGGCCACTGTAACGCAAAATTGGTAATTCTGCGTTAATGCCGAACACGCGCTTTATCGCATGGTCGTATTTGAATGTTAATGAAGTAATAGAAGAATCGCCAAACGCACGCAGTTGTGGCAAAAATTCCAACTTGGTTAAATTATCGGCTGGATTTACGCCACGCGCAGCATCCGAATCTTCGGCCGCCCAAACGTTTGGCGCAATCAACGCGACTGTTAAAATGGTAAGTAGTGTTTTTTTCATCTGAAATCCCCCCTGTTACAAAATACATTGTGACAGGGTGGAATAAAAAAATCACCAGGAACAAAAACCCGTCGCACTTGCGACGGGATAAATTGTCTTAATCAGACGTAACCGGCGCGTCCGCCGTGCCATATTGCGGGCGGCCATCATCAACTTCGTCGGCCGAGTTTTCCATTTCCGCCGTTGTGGCCGCGGTTGCATCGGTTGCATCAGCGGCGGCAGATTCTGCAGCGGCAGCCTGGGCCGCAGCGGCACGTTCTTCTTCTGCGCGGGCGGCATTTTCAATTTGCAATAATTGCTTTTCCAACGCAGAACGTTCGGACGATTTATAACCCGTTTCTGTTTCTGCATCCGCGTCGGAATCTGTGCCATCTGATACAGCCGGGTTTATCAAATTTTTGAATATTTCCTGGGCCTCTTGGGAACCACGAACATCGCGCGCCAACAATTTACTGCCTGGGCCGGGGAAGAACCATTCATCCAACTTTACCGCAGTCAATTGCATAATCGGACGTGTACGCGCATTTTCAACCCATGGCGCAGGACGTGGGGCATCTGAATAATACCACAGCGTAACCCAATACACAACGCCCATTATAATAATTCCACGCAGAATGCCGAATATAATACCCAACGTACGATCAGTTATATTCATTATACTGTTTTGGATTTTTTCGCGCAGACGCTGATTGAAAAAACCAACCAACATCAGTATTACGAAAAATACAACAAAGTACGATGCAACCAATGTACCAACCGTTGACGCGGATAAATCAAACCAACTTTGTAATAATTTATCCAACAATGGCGAAATGAAACGCGCTGCAAACGCCGCAATAACCCATGACAGCGTTGCAACGGTTTCAAAAATTCCGCCACGAATGGTTGCCCATATTGTGGATGCAACCAATACACCCACATAAACATAATCCAAAGTTGTTAAATCAAACATCGGCAATTCCCCGTGTTGTATTCACAAATTTACCAGATTTTTTTATTTTTTCTTTCTGTCTTTGCGCACCAACACAAATGCCAACGCCGCCACCAGCACAATCAACAAAGCATAGAAATATACTGGTGATGCGGCGGCTGCCTCAGTTTTTTTTTGAGCCTCGTGTTCGGCCGCGGCCAATGCAGCCGCATTATATTCCGTCACCGCACCCGCGCGCGCAGGATGTTTGGAACGGAAATCGTCCGCATTTTCATCCAATGCACGTTTGTTTTCCGCAGCGGCCTTCTTTTGATCTTCGGTCATGTCAATTTCGACCGCGTCACGTAATTCTTGCTGCATAAAATCGGCATAGCCCTGGAAACATTTATCGCCAACGGTTATAACCGGCACGCCACCACTGGTGTATTCACATTTTTTCAAAACTTCACTGAATTTTTCTTGGTTCGCTTGGTCCATAACATTAACCTGGACAATGCGCAAATCTGGGTATTCATACACCACGCGATTTACAAAAAATTCACGCGCGTGATGACAATGCGGACACGTCGGTGAATAATACAATGTCACATCAGCCGCGGACGCCGTGCCAACAAAAAACAAGCCAAATATTGCAGATAATAATGTTATTTTTTTCATAAGTTCTCCTTTGTCTTGGTTGGTATTATAAAAAGAATCTGCGCACCAGTGCAAGGTATTTTTACCCCCCCCGGCAAAAAATGCGAATGTTAATGTCTGTCATAAATTACAGGCGTTTTGTTTATCGTATAAATACGATTATCTGTATCGCGATTATACCAAACGTACAGAATATTTACTGTATCATTGCCATCGTACGGGTTGCTGTATCCAACCGCCTGACGTGCAACGTTTTGCGGAAACACCGTACGAAAAGTGTTATCAAACACCCGTGAATATTTGTCGCGGAAAGATTGACTGGCGATAACGTTGAATACCAATATCCCATCCGGCGCAATATGATTTTTTACACGCTGCATAAATTCCGCAGTGATGAAACCTTCTGGGATTTGAAAAGAATTAGAATACAAATCAACCAATATCAAATCGTATTTTTTATCATTATTTTTCAAATACTGACTTGCATCTTGGACAACAAATTTCTTGTTATCTGTTAATTTGTGATCCAGAAAATATTTTTCACTGATTTTCTTTAACGACGGTTCTATGTCAACAAAGGTGTAATTATTTATATAATCATGTATGCCCGCCGTAAATCCACCCGCACCCAGTACCAATATTTCACGCGTACGATCGGCCGGCATATTATAAATAAAACTATTATTAAAATAATTCATATATTCCCCAACCAGGCCACTTTTGGGGTTATAAATAGACATCGGCAATCCGTTCATATTTAATATGCGCGTATCGTCCGGCCATTGACTGACCGCGATGGTTGAATTTGCATTATTAACCAATATTCCAAAATAACCGCGTTGAACATAATCGCTGTTAACCAATACTGTTGGAATTAAGATTAACGCACCCGATAACATAACCCACCATTTGGGACGCATCACAATCGCAGCAAATAACGCCAATACAACAATTAACATAACTGTGTAATTCACACCAACAAACGGCATCAGTACCAATGTTGTTAATAACGAACCCAATACCGACCCAATCGTATCCCACGCCATGATGTTGCCTGTGTAATTAGTGTTATATCTGTGCAGGCACCGCGACAATAATGTCGTATTAAACCCAAACAAAAATGGCCCAATCGACAAAAATATAAACGAAAATAAAAACGTTTGAATAATGCCGGACATAATCCCCCAAGAATACATCCGCACAAAATATTCCATAACCAATGGGAAACTGGACGCCAAAAACGCAAACAGTGATATAACGATAAAACTGCACGACAAAATATTTTTGATATGCTTGGTTTTAATACGTTCTGATTCACCCAAGAAATATCCCAGTGACATAAATCCCAAAAATGTCCCCATGATAATACTGGTGATAACCGCACTGGAACCGACCCAGAACGACAGTTGGCGCAGAACAACCAATTCAAACGATAAACTTACATACCCATTCAAAAATATTAAAAATATTAACCAAAAACGTAATTTCCCAGACATAAAATCCCCTTTCCTGAATGCGGGAATGTTAAGTCAAAAATAAAAACTGTTCAAGCAAGAAATTTATCTGGCGCGCAAAAATCGCACATCATCAAATTCAGGATATTTACTGAACATGGCTGCCGCAAATGGGCACATCGTTATTACTTTGCGTTTTTGGTTTCGGGCAACATTTGCCACACATCGAACCAGATTCAACCCGATACTGGCATGACGATATTGTTCGGTGACAGCCGTATAGTCGATTATCATCTTGTCAGCACCCACACGAACAAAGGTTATTTCACCGACATGATGACCGTTATAATTCGCATAAAAACCCGCGCCGTTTGGAAAAATATCATAAGTAATTTTTTTATCTGCCATATCACCCGCCCCCCCGTACAACCATTATAACACTTGGCAGTGGCGGTTTTAATCGGATTGAAATCGGATAATAATATGACCGGACAAGGATTATATCGCGTCAAAATTTTTGCGAATTATTTTCGCACTGCGCCGTAATGCGGCCGCATCAGACGCAGGCAACTTCGGGCGCAAAGTCGCAATAACGCCATTTGCACCAACAACGCGCGGTAAAGACATCGCAACCATATCCGCGCCCGTGCCTGAAACTGCGCTGACCGTTAAAATTCTGTGTTCGTCGTTTATTATGCAACGCAACAAATCGGCCGCAGCCGCACCGATTCCATCCCATGTTGCGCCACGGCCACGAATAATCTCGTACGCGGCATTACGCACACGGTGCGCGATTGTGTTACGCGTGCTTTGCGGCAAAGATATTTTCATCTGTTTGCAAAAATCATCCAACTTGAACGCACCAACCGCGGAGGATGACCAATCTATGACACTGCTGTCGCCATGTTCGCCCAAAACATAGGCGTTTATGGATTGTGTTGATACGCCCAATTGGCGCGATAATATCGTACGCAGGCGTGCTGAATCCAACATAGTCCCCGTACCAATCACACGCCCAGGGTTCAGGCGCGATAATTTTTGCGCCAACATAACCATCACGTCCAGCGGATTGGTCAGAATTATTATTTTCACGTTTTTTGAATCAACGTTCGCCATAACGCGTGGAATAATATCTGATATAACAGCGGCGTTTTTGGTCAATAAATCAGTGCGTGTTTCGCCAGGTTTTTGATTTGCACCGGCGGCAACAATGACAATATCACTGCCGCGGATGGCGCGATAATTACTGACCGCGGTGATTTTTACATCGAAACCAAAGCTGGCGGCGTGTCCCAAATCATCGGCCGCGGCACGTGCGCGAACACCATCGCGATCAAATAAAACTATTTCATGAACAAAACCTGTATTTTTTACCGCGGTCGCAACCGCAGATCCAACCGTGCCAACACCAATAATTGCTATCTTCATTTTATGTTCTCTCCTGCCGCGGATATTATATCACAAATCGTTAATGGTTGCAAAAAAATCCCGCCAGACGGCGGGGTTTTTAATATGATTTTGCAACATATACGTATGTTGGGTCATTATCATCCAAACACCGGCGCGATATTTTGTATTTTTCCATCAACGCATCAAATTTTTCATTTGTCGTCAAATCGTATTTGATACGGAAAAATCCAATCGCACCATTTGATAACGCCGATTCCAGTGCGCTTAAATCCGCGACATTGTGAATCATTGTTTCATTACGACGAACAACCGCGTCATACATATCGTGCTGGATTTGCGCCAACATATTTTTAACGTCCGCCACAAATGCGTCAATCGTCATTGTTTGCCGCGACGATTTGCCCAAATCACGACGTGTTACCGTCACATTGTTTTCATCCATTTCACGCGCGCCAATTTCCACACGTAATGGCACGCCGCGCTTAATCCATTTCCACATTTTATCGGGCGCACGCATATCAGATGTATCAACCAATACACGCACGTCGATATTTTCCAATTGTTCGCCCAATTTTTGTGCGAATGCGTTTAATGTGTCGGCCGTGTCTTCGCGTGTGATTGGGATAATCACAACCTGATACGGTGCAATGGCGGGTGGCAAAACCAAACCATCGTCGTCGGAATGCGTCATAAACACACTGCCCATCATGCGGGTGGTAACACCCCACGATGTTGTCCATGCGTGTTTTAATGCGCCATCTGGGCCCAAATATTGAATACCGAACGATTTTGCAAAATGCTGGCCCAGGTCATGCGATGTTCCGGCCTGTAAAGCGCGACCGTCCTGCATAATATGTTCCAGTGTATATGTGTGATCGGCACCGGCAAATCGTTCCTCGGGCGTTTTTTCGCCCATGATTGACGGGATTGCCAATATTTCGCGCATATAGTCACCATACACGCGGTGCATTTTGCGCGCGTCTGCGTTTGCCTCTTCGTGTGTGGCGAATACATTGTGGCCTTCTTGCCAATAAATTTCCGCCGTGCGCAGGAACAAACGTGGCCGCATTTCCCAGCGCATAACATTTACCCACTGATTCAATTTCATTGGCAAATCGCGATACGATTGCACCCAACGGGACATTGCTTCGCCGATAATTGTCTCAGACGTCGGACGAATAACATACGGCTCGGTTAATTTTGCGTCCGGGTCGGGTTGTAACGTGCCGTCAATCATTTTCAATCTGTAATGCGTGACAACGGCGGTCTCTTTGGCAAAACCGGCGACATGTTCAGCCTCGCGATTAAAAAAGTTGATGGGTATCAACAACGGAAATTGTGCATTTTGCACGCCGCATTTTTTTATGCGTTTGTCCAACGCGTCGCGCATCAGTTCCCAAATTGCCCAACCATACGGCTTTATCGTCATACACCCACGCACAGGTGCATTTTCCGCCAAATCCGCCGCGGCTATCAGATTTTGATACCATTCACTGTAATTTTCCGAACGTGTCGGTGTGATTGCTGTTTTCATTTTCAAATCTCTTTACTTTGCATGTTTATCTTTTAATTCCATATATTTATCGGAAACAATTTTATGCAGCGTTTCCGCAATCTGCTTTCTGTCCATACCCGCCAATGGCGGTGGCGGCAACACAGTTAATTCCACCATAAATCCACCCAACATCATGATGTGAAACACCTGGCCGAATGCGCTGCGTTCGCGCGAACATTTGGGGCCGGTATCCTGGTCTGAATTATTAAAGTATGCGAAATGTTCCGCCATGTCCGCGTCAGATATTGGCGCGCCATCACGAAAACGATAATTCATTACCAACGGTTGCACCGTCACATCTGAATTTTCAACAAAGTTAAACAGTGTGCTTTTGAACGGCTTTACATAGGCGCCGTTTGTTGTTGTGCCTTCGGGGAATAAAAACACTGGATACGACACAGAATTCAATGTATCGCGAACCTGGGCCAACGCGTCCAGCGCATGTGACGGACGACGGTCGATAAACACCACGCCGAATTTACGCGACACCCATCCAACCAGTGGCCAATGTTCCATTTCTTTTTTGGCAATAAAACTGCCCCCCAAGGCAACTGGGAATGTCGCAATTTCAAAAATGGATATATGATTGGATATCACCAACAGCGGCCGTTTCGACGATATTTTTCCGTGCACACGGGTTTTTATCCCCGCCAACCACAGCAATATTCGCATAAAAAAAGACATATATTTCACAGATGCCGCACTGCGTGGCAATATGAAAATTATCGGCAATTGAATCATAACCAAAATCCAGAAAGTTATGAACTTAATCGCCGCGCCGGTTGTGTTAAAAATGTTTTGTTTTCTGACGCCTGACATTATTTTTCATCCCCGTCTGAATCATTGTCATCTTCGATATATTCAGCGTCTGCGGCGTCTTCGCGCAGTAAAAATTCGACGAACGCACGCACCACACGGAAAGATCCCGTCACAGGCAACAACATTATTTTGCCAACCGTTTTTAATGCGTTATCACGAACATCCAAATGTTCCAGCGCATTCGCACGACCCAAGAAATGCTTTTGATACGTTGCGTCAATTTTACGCGTCTGCATCATTACAAACACATCATACGAATTAAAAGGCTTGTCAATAAACACACCACGGCCAAAAGTTGCCCCCAGACGCAAATATCCCTTAATCAGCGGTGTCATTTGTTTGCGCGCATCTGATTCATCAACAAATTCACGCGGCAAAATATTCATACGCGACAGTTTTGGATTTACACCCGGCGCAAAATTTTCACTTAATACAGTCGCGCGCAATCCCAACGGCGACAAATGATTGTAATACAGGTATGAAATCGCCTGGGCGGAATCAGCGGGCTTTGTACCAACCCAAGACGCCACACCGAATAAAATCGTGATTTTACGGCGCATTACATATTCGCCCAACCCCGCCCATAACAGGCGCATAACCAACGCATTATCGCGATATTCACGCGCAACGCACGCGCGGGACATTTCTGCAATATTGCCATTTGTATTTTTGATTTTTGAAATATTAAATTCGTTTTCTGTATAAAAACCACCCATTTTTTCGGCGTTATTGCGGTCGATTATACGATATGTGCCGACAACTTTGTCCCCATGAAACACCGCCAGGTATTCTGCATATCTGTCATATTCATCATATTCTTCGCGTAAAGATTTTTGTTCTTCGGTGGCGGTTGCGCCCTCTTCCATGACAAAAACCTCGTACCGTAATTGTCGCACTTGGCGACGTTCGTCTTTGTTTCGCGTCAATCGTACTTCGTAATCACGAACCTTGATAGCCATATAAAAATTCCTTTTATAATCTGTTTATATCGGAAAGAATACCAAAGCAAACCGCCGTTTTCAATTATTTTATTATTTTAATTCGTCGGCCAATGTCGCAATTGCAATCGCATACCAATTTGAATTATTCCACTTTTTAATCCGATAAAAATTTGGATACGTTAAATAAGCATAAATTACAGGTTGCGGGGCAACATCTGTGTCAATCGCATTCGGATCAGGCGTCACAGCCGCACTTGCAATCGCGTTGGCACGTTCTTCTTTTATTTTATCCACGTCTGCAACCAAACCCGCCATCATGTCAACAACCGGTATCGGCGAACCATCTGTGTTCGTGACGCCCATCGCCGCCCATTGAGACAACTGATACTTCGTTTTTCCATCCAGTAACGATACATCAAAATCAGCCGGCAATGCAACACGGCGGACTATACGTTCGTTCGGATTCCACCCCAGTTTATGTAAATAATTTCCCGCACTGGCCATTGCATCACCCACACTGTGAATAATGTCCACATACCCGTCGCCATTGCCATCCATCCCATATTGTTGCAAAGTTGTCGGAATAAACTGGAAATGCCCCATAGCACCCGCCCAACTGCCGCGAATGTCGTTTATGTCCAGATTATTTACATCTGCTATCTTCATCAGTGCCAATAACTGGTTACCAAAAAACGTTTCACGCCGCCCGTCGTACATCAAAGTTAAAAACGCATCTGTTAATTTATGCGCTGCGCGATATTGGCCATAATTTGATTCCAAACCCCAAAAAGCCAAAATCACATGCGGTTGAACACCATAAGTTTGATAAACACGATTCAGCATTGTCGGATATGTATTGCGCATATCGCGGCCATTCTTTATGCGACGCGAATTAACCGTGCGCGCCAAATAATCATCCAGTGTTAATTTGAATTCAGCCTGATTTTTATCGCTTTTAACAATCGATGGAATAAATGCAGGATATTTCAATGTCGCGTCAATCGTTGCGTCAGATATGCCATTCGCAGATGCGCGTTCGCGCACATTATCCAAAATACTGTACCACCGCGTTACATCAAATGCACCACGATCCGCGTGCACCGCACATGGTAAAAACACCATCATCGCAGCGCCCATCAGGCGTGCGATACAGTTACGATAATTCATAATCACACCCCTTAAAACGAGTATTTTAATCCGACATGCAATCCGAATGATTGCCAATTTGCATGATCCAATTGGTCACTGATATATTCAGTGCTGGCCGGGACAGTTTCCAATATTGGCAAACCATTGTCGTCCAATATGTAATATCCGTTTTCATCCACCAACCATTGCGTATATTCAGCCAAATACAACTCGCCCCCGATTGCACCAACGTGGAAGAAATTTGTGTCGACCTTGATTGCAATCTGCATGCGGTCAGATATGCGATAATTATACTCCATTTCCGCCGCATACGAATATGCACCATTGTTGCCTTCGTCGATAAAACTGGGGTTTTGTTGCCAATCAGTACGATTTGGCCATATACCTTCGGACGAATAATTTGGTAATCCAACTTGAACATAGAAACGCAAATTATCCTTTAACGTCATTTGCTTTTCTATTTCCAAACCGACGTAAAAACCAGACCATGTTGTGTTATAAATATGTGTTGTTCCTTCGACTATGATTGGGCCGTCGCCACCAATAACAACACATTCACCAGAATCCACACCCCACGGAATATAGCCCATATTCGGGTCGTAATCGCCGGTTACCAGCGATTGCCCCAACCCCATAATTCCGCCGGCATTATTCGTCTGGACCAATTTAATATCTTCTGGCGACATACATACCTGATACCAATCTTCGGACGGTTCGACATTTATCGGAACAGAATAATAATTACCCTCGACATCGCCAAAGACATAGTCGCCATTACTGGTCATTAACGGTAAAAATATTCCCTGGTTCGGATAGTAATGGTCGGACATTTCCAAGTTATGATTAAATATTTCATACCCAATCGAAGGCGATATTTTCCATCCACCAACATCCCATGCGTTATGCGCCCCAATTCCAACCTTGAAATGATTTGTACGACCGGTTTGCCCACCAACAGAAATTGTAAATATGCCATAATACGGATCCGAGGCATCATACGGTTCCAAATCATAATCCATAGACAGGCCGCCATGATTCATGAAACCCATGCTGTATTCACCGTACGCAAACATATCAAAACTGCGAATACTGAAATTATGACGCAATCCGACGGTAAATTCGTCGTATATCATGTCATCCCATTCCAACACAGAATTAACACCTGTCTTGAATTCAAAATCAGCAAAACGACGTGCATACGTCGCATACAGCGTGGTTTTATCCTGGGGCGGCATGGCGATGCCATTCGCGGTCATGGTACCTTCAAACTTTGGTAAAGTCGGACGCGGAACCTGGTACGAATAAGAATTTGTTCCAACGATTTGCTTGCTTCCAGATTGACCAACGTATTGGGTATATCCCTGGTTCGCGTAATTGCCGTACGCCGCGCGATTTACCGTGGTTGTATCATTTTTTTGATAATATGATGGCACCCCCTCGTTCGACGCAAAAGCCACGGTGGGTATCAACATTCCCAACAAAAAAGCAAAACTTCCTTTCTTCATACCTACATTGTTAAATTCATTCTATCATAAAAAATCGTTGTATGAAAAGCAATTTTTTATCTGATAAATCAAATACTGGATTTTACGTGTTTTTGTTATATCATAATCGCATGGTTACGCCGCACAACATCTATATTCATGTACCTTTTTGCGCGTCTAAGTGTAATTATTGCGCTTTTTTTTCACGTGCATGCGCCACACCCAACTGGGACGCGTATGCCGATGGGATTATTCGTGAAATTCAATATTGGGCGGAAATATTGGGGCACATAAATGTGCCGACTGTATTTTTTGGTGGCGGAACGCCGTCTTTGATGCCGGTGGGGATTTTTCAAAAAATCATGGACGCACTGCGCAGCGCGTTTAATCTGGATTCGCAGTGCGAGATTACCCTGGAATCAAACCCAGGCACAATCGACGCCACAAAATTAGACGAATTTATTCAATCTGGCGTAACCAGAATTTCAATCGGCGTGCAATCATTTGATGATGAAAAATTAAAGTTCTTGGGGCGACGGCACGATGCAGCAACCGCACGGAAATTCTTGGATTTGGCAATGGCGCGTGGCGTGCGTGTGTCGGCTGATTTTATTTATGGTTTGCCGGGCGATAACGTGCGCGACATGGTGCAATTATGTCGCGATATAAATTCAATCGGCCTGCCACATTGTTCTTTGTATGAATTAAGTATCGAACCCGGCACCCCATTTGCAACCATGAATTTACAAATGCCGACAAATGACGAAATGGCCAATATGTATAACGCGATTTCAGATAATTTGAACATCCCCCGGTACGAGGTTTCAAACTATGCCACGCCCGGTAACGAATGCCTGCATAATCTTTATATTTGGGATGGCGCGCCATATATTGGAATTGGGCGCGGGGCGGCGGGGCGTGTACTGGTTGACGGCGCGTGGTATGAACAACTGGGGGCGGGCGCAGGATTAAAAAAAATATCAAACGAGGTACGCGCAATTGAACGCGTTATAACAGGTATGCGAACCATCCGCGGGGTTGCGCTTGACACAGATACGAAAAAAGTAATAAATATGGATTACGTAAATTCACACCCGGATTTACTGCGTTACACGTCGGACAACCGTATTTCGGCAACGCGGAACGGGATGTTAATTTTGGACAATGTAATTTGTGACATGATTAAAGAGGCACCAAATGCAGCATAAATTTTTGAACTTAATTGGTATCGTGGCGGTTGTAATCGCCGTCGTGGTGGCTTATATAGATACAAAACCAAAGGGGGAAATTACTATGAACGCGGGGATAAAAGTTGAAAACATGGATTTGTCAGTTAAACCAGGCGATGATTTTTATGATTACGCCACACGCGCATGGCAACACGCAAATCCAATCCCAGATGATTATGCGCGTTACGGTGCGTTCGAAGTTTTACACGACACAAATTTAACACGCGTTCGTGAAATTGCTGAAAAAGATAACGGCAAAATTGGTACTTTGTACAAAATCGCAATGGACGTGGATAAATTAAACGCCGATGGTGTAAATCCATTAAAACCATATCTGGATGAAATCGACAATATTAAATCAGTCGATGATTTGCCGACATACCTTGGAAAAATGCACAAGTTTTCATCTGCGTTTTGGGGCGACGGCGTTGCGTTGGATGAAAAAAACAGCGAATATTATCTGTATAATATTGGCCAGGGTGGAATTGGTATGTCGCGCGATTATTATTTCGATACAGATGAAAAATCCGTCCAGGTTCGTGAAAAATATCGCGAATACATCGCCAAACAATTAAAAAACTTTGGTGTTGATGCGGATGCCAATGCGATATATGCCGTCGAAGAACGCATGGCGCGGTCATTTTATCCAAAAGAAAAACTGCGTGACCCGGCCGCAAATTACCACAAAATGTCAATCCAGACAATTAAATCAGAATTTCCAAATTTTGATTGGGATAAATATCTGGTGGCGCGTGGCGCGGCGGCCGCAGGCGATATAAACATAAATCAGCCCCAGGCAATTGCTGAATCCATTGCGATTATGAACGACACCGATATAAAACTGATTCGTGATTATTTGAAATATCGCGTTATAAATTCAGGCACAGGCGTTTTGGATGACACGACATACGATATTGCGTTTGATTTTTACAATCGCACTTTGGCCGGACAAATTGAAAAAAAGCCACGTTGGAAACGCGCAGTATCTATGCTGGACGGTGCACTGGGCGAAGAAATTGGCCGGCTGTATGTTGAAAAATATTTCCCGGCGTCTGCAAAAAAACGTATGCAGGAATTGGTGAAAAATCTGCAACGCGCGTTGGGAATGCGAATTGAAAATTTGGAATGGATGTCGGACGAAACCAAGTCCAGCGCAATGAAAAAATTAAATTCATTTACTGCAAAAATCGGATACCCAGACAAATGGCGCGATTATTCTGGATTGAACATAGATGCAAATGCGTCGCTGTGGGAAAACATGATGAATGTTTCCAAATTCGAAGACGCGTTTTGGTTGGCAAAAATTGGCCAGAAAAAAGACCCAACCATTTGGTATATGAACGCGCACGAGGTTAATGCTTATTACGATCCATCAACAAATGAGGTTTGTTTTCCGGCCGGAATTCTGCAATATCCGTTTTTTGATATGGATGCAGACGATGCGTTTAACTATGGCGCAATCGGCGCAGTTATCGGTCATGAAATGACACACGGTTTTGATGATTCAGGTCGTCAATTTGACGCAGACGGTAACCTGCGCGATTGGTGGGGTGCGTCGGATGCAGACGGATTTACCGCGCGCGCCAATGTTATGCGTGATTATTTTAACAATATTGAAATTGCCCCCGGTGTTAAAGCCAATGGCGAATTTACGTTGGGTGAAAACTTGGCG
This sequence comes from uncultured Alphaproteobacteria bacterium, assembly GCA_944389385.1. Classification (GTDB taxonomy): domain Bacteria; phylum Pseudomonadota; class Alphaproteobacteria; order Rs-D84; family Rs-D84; genus Enterousia. Next base: position 36,196 of record CALXMC010000003.1, read on the forward strand.
GATTACGGCGGAATAACGGTTGCATACACGGCATATAAAAACTTTGGCACGCCCAGTCCTGAATTTAATGGATTGACCGCCAACATGCGTTTCTTTATCGCGTATGCAGGTGTATGGGCACAGAACATCCGCGAAGCCGAGGCACTGCGTTTAACCAAAATGGACGAACATTCGTTGGCGCGTTGGCGCGTGAATGGAATATTACCGCATATCGACGCTTGGTACGATGCGTTTGGCGTACAGCCGGACGACAAACTGTACCTGGCACCCGAAAAACGTGTAAAGTTGTGGTAGGTAGTTACTCGTAACTTTAATGATGTGCGACGAAGTGTAAAATTAAACTGATAATAAATATTACCGTGATAACGGCGATGATTATTTTTTGAGTTCGATGGCTGTGGCCGTGGCCGTCGTGACAATGTTCGCATTCGCATTTACAATCGCGCAGTACCAAATACCACGATACGCATAACATCAGGCCTGAAAACACAAACAACCACGGTTCAACCCAATGTGGCACAATTTCAGAATGCGCAAATTCAGGCGCAAACAAACCAACCACAGACAAAACAATCGGCAACACGCAACAAAACAGATGCGGCAAAATACTGGCAATTATTCCGATTTTAACGGCTTTGTTTTTCATAATATAAAATCCTTTCTGGTATCCCCAACAGGAATGCTTCGCCACCTTGCAAAATTGCGCTTGGGCGCAACCGGCGTACTTCCGTCCGCTTTTTTGCTGCGGTTCGAACCTTTGCCACAGGTTCGCTTCCTGTTGGTATCCCCAACAGGAATCGAACCTGTATCAAGGGTTTAGGAAACCCTCGTTCTATCCAGTTGAACTATGGGGACAACGCACTATATTTTATTCACAGATTTTAATATTGCAAGTTGTAATCATGACGGTTATAATGCCGTGGCAAAAAAATAAAAAGGAAAGGGATATATGGGAAGCAGACTGATTGGATATGGTTCTTATTTGCCCGAACGGGTCATGACCAATCAAGATTTTGAAAAAATTATGGATACAACCGACGAATGGATTACCCAGCGCACTGGTATGCGCGACCGGCATTTCGCACGCGATGATGAAACTGTTGTGGATATGGCTGTGGTTGCGGCCCGGCGTGCCTTGGATAATGCGGGTATCACAATTAACGATATAGACATGGTGATTGTCGCAACAACAACGCCTGAATTGGATTTCCCGTCCGTCGGGGTCCAGGTTCTGGGGCGGCTGGGTGCGACAAATAACGCACCGGCGTTTGATGTGCGTGGGGCATGCACAGGGTATATTTATGCCCTGCACTGCGCGCGCGCGTTTTTCACAGCCGGCATGCATCACAGAATTATGTTAATCGGCGCGGAAAAAATGTCGCGGTTTATTGACTGGTCCGATCGCAGTACGGCTGTATTGTTTGGCGATGGGGCGGGCGCGTTGATATTCGAACATTCGTCGTCCAGTTATTCCGGCATCATTGACACAGTCGTGATGTCGGACGGGCGCGAATTCGATATGCTGCATGGGTCACCCGACCACAGAATCATAATGAACGGGCCCGAGACTTATAAAAAGGCTGTAACGTTGATGCCAGATGCGGCACAGTACATTATGGATCATGCGGGCATTACGGCGGATAATGTTGATTGGATTGTTCCGCATCAGGCAAATTTGCGCATTATTCAAAGCGGTGCACAACGGTTGGGATTTCCGCTGGAAAAAATTCTGGTAACGGTGGATAAACACGCAAATACCAGTGGCGCATCGGGCGTACTTGCATTATCGTACGCATTTGATAATAATATAATTAAACGTGGACAACTTGTTCTGTATCCTGCGTTCGGCAGTGGCCTGACATGGGGTGCGGCGTTAATCAGGGTGTAAAAAATGGCAACTATTACCAGAAGTGATTTTGCAAATCGTTTGCGCGAACGCTTTGGCGTGACTTCGTCGGATGCGTTCAAATTGGTGGATATCGTATTTAATGAAATTCGCGAATCTTTAATAAATGGGGAAGAGGTTAAATTCGCAGGATTTGGTACTTTCAAAATACTGGAAAAATCTCAACGTATGGGTCGCAACCCGAAAACTGGTGCGCCTGCGATAATTTCTGCGCGCCGCGTTGTATCTTTCCGCCCCAGCAACGAATTCAGAAAGCGTGTGGCGGGCAAATAAAAAACACCGGTTTTTCCGGTGTTTTTTTTGTTGTATGGTAATTATCTGACAAACGGATTGTATACATTTGTGTTACGTTGTAATTCTTCCAAATTCAGCGATATACACACGCGCAGCCTGTTAACACATTCCATCATTTCTTGTCTGTTATTTTTTTTCGATGCAGATGTGCATTTTTGGTGTGCTTCGCAATAAGGTGTGGAATATGTCGCAGTTTGTTCGTCGTATTCACATTCAACTTTTTCCAAACGGTCAAACATTCTTAACACGCCCATATCTGTTTCCAATTGGCGTTTTGCGGCACCAATATCGGCATCATTTATCGCGGTTGTAATTCTGTCCAGATTACGTGACAAACATTCCATAACGTCTTTGGTCAATCCGGCATTTATGCAATTTTCTGCGCCAGTTACACCATTATTCCCCGTCAAAGACGATCCAGACGACGCGCGTTCAGACGATGATGCGCCCGCGGTTTCGAATTTGGTGGTTAAAATTTCGCGTTCCAATTGCGTTTTTAATCGTTGAACAGTTGCTTCAAGATATTCGTACTGTTTATACATTTGTTGCATAATGACGGTGGATTTTAATGCAACCACATCGCGCATCAGTTGCCGATCAGATGCGTTTGTCGGATTTTCTGTAAGACCAAGATTGTACGCATGCGTGCTGCACAATGCCAACATCGGCACAATGCGGTTATTGTCATCTTTATCGCAACCGTTACTGACCGTTGCGGCCATGACGGGTGTGCCCACGCACATCACGCCCAACACAGCACATAACACGCACGAAATTTTTAACCTGTCAAAAATGCCACGTTTCAATTTCATAACAGATTCCACCTGTTCAGACTTGGATTTAACGCATTTTTAATCATATCTTCCGCTGTTGGTAAATTCAATTCATGTTTTTTTTCCCTTGTCCAGGCTTCACATAATCTATGTTTGGCAGTATCTGTTACCCCGGAACAATCACATTTTTCGGTTACACTGTCCCATTTTGCGCCATCTTCAATATAATCATTGCAAAATTTTTCTTCCACTGATGGTTGATTTTCCACGTATTCAATATATTGCCAAGTTTCCAGTGACTTGCCATCTTCATTCTTGCAAGTTGCGTCATCCACATCCCAAATACTGTACTCATCTGAGAGACATTCGCATTTGCCCTGGCCCAAAATGGCATCTTCACCTGTGTCGGCCCTCCATACGCGCGGCGTGCGTGTTTCTGCGTTTTCACACAAACAACGTCCCATTTGGAATCCGCCCAGCCCGGAACATTTTTCCCATACACTGGAATATCCACTGTTGGTGTTACCCTGCACCGCGGCCATTCTGCCATCATCGTCATAAATAGTTTCCAATTCGTCATCGGGCACACACACGGTATCCGGCAATTGACGCAGACTGGCCGCAGTTTGCAGTTCCGCAAATGATTCATCGCCAATCGCACAGAATTTTACGCCATCTGGCTTTGGTTCAGTAGAACCAAAACGTCCATGTCCAAATACAGACGGCGCATCTTGTTCAATAATACGTTGCAATGTGTCAATGTCTATGTCGGCCTGGCGCTTCAAATTGCGGAACAAGAACGAATTATCCAGTACCTCGGACGCGCAACCAACACGAACCTGGACGCCGTCGGTGCCGGTTTCAGGATACAGCCAATTACGTTGCACTTCGTCTTCACTGGTCAGCATTTTTATCAACTGACACCCGCCGTCAGACATGGGCACAACCTGACCCGGCTTACAATCAGCATCACCAAACACGGTGCCGCCACCTGAATAACGATTGGGCACAGATTTTCCATTAATACAATTTGCGGATGTATAGTGCATAACCTGACCTTCGGCACACAGGTATAGCCCCCATACATTACATGTTCCGTTCAACATCATGTAAATGTCTGTAATATCTATGCCCGCAGATTGCGCCAAAATTAACCCCTCGTACAGTTCGTTCAACACGTCATTGTACGGGTCAAAGAAATCCATCGCTTTGTGTTTGAATGTTGAAACGCGCTTTGGTCCGATGCAATTACTGCCCGTGGAATCACAGCCCGCATAATCAAACGCATCCTGCATTGCTTGCTTGGCACGATTCAAATTTGTTTCCGCGTTTTCGATGCGGGTTAATATCTGGCCTGCGATTTGTTCACGCGCCAACACTTCCGCAGAAACCCCAGATTGCGCCGCAATTTGTTGGGCGGTGGTTAAATTCCCATCCGTCGTGACGGCGGGCGTCGTATTCGTTGCAGTGGCCGTGGCGGCATTCGTACTTTGCGCCACAGATTGCTGCATCTGAGCGGTGGCATTATTTAACGCGGCCGCATTTGCGGTGGCGGCGTCGGCAATGGCTTGCTGGGTTGCGGCCTGTTGCTGAGCCAAAGCGGCCTGAATCTGGGCGGCGGTATCAGCACTTTGTTGCTGCATCTGCTGCTGCATTTGTTGCATTTGTTGTTGCATGGCCGCAATTTGTTGGTTGCTTTGTTGGGCAGCCGCATTGGCCGCGGCAATTTGCGCATTTGCGGCGGCGGTTTGCGCCGCTGCATTCGCATCAGACACCAACTGCGCAGATATAAATTCAATTAAATCAGTACCATATTTGCTGCATGTTTCGTTTGACTGGACACAACCCGTAACAATCGGACGTGCAACATCCATTGTCGAACAACCACCATTCGCGCACTTTGGTTGCGCACAACGTAAAATCAGCGCGTTACAATTGCCAAAATCCGCCGTCGGCGCAGTGGTCGTACCCCCAGTCAACGCACCGTTCGAACGCGGATTCATGTACGTATTCCATCGCGCGTTATCGTCCGCACCCATACTGGGGTTATATGCGGTTAAATTACTGCCCACAGTTGATGGCACAGGCGCCGCAATTACAGCGCACGTCATCAAAGCCAATATGGATACTAAAAATACAGGTATGCGTTTCATATTCTCTCTTGCGTGTAATTTTATCACAATTTCATCATGTTGAAAAGATAAAAAATCATAAGATATGCTTTGATATATTAAAAAAATTGACAAATTGTATTTTTGTGTATTACAATTCAAGTATGAGTACCCGTAAAGATTTTTATAATTTACGTATTTGGCGCACAGAATCCCTGCGTGCGTTTGATAATGCAATGAAAAATTATCAAACAACACACCCAGATGTATGTCATACTTATGTAAAAATTCTGCGTAACGCAATGTGGCGAACCATTTCAACCACGGTAAACATCACACCAAATCTTGAAAATGCAATCCGCAAATATATCGCCAATATTCCAAAAAATGTAAAATGTCTGGCGAAACTGTTCGCAAAATATCCGAACGCAGTAAATAATTTTTTGGAACTGGATAATATTGACATAAAAAAACTGGGGTATGCAATCACACCAAAATCGTCCAACAGCCGCGCAGTTAACAAATCGTGTACCAGATGGATGAAAAATACCCCGATTACCCCAGATGAAATGAACACTATCGCGGCGGCGGGATATAAAAATCCGGGCGCATTCCCATATTCTTGGATTGAAAAAATTCCCGCGTGCGCGCGCGGAACCGTAACGCAGAAATTGCATGAAATACTGAAACGCGCGGCAATCAAATTGTACAGCGCGTCCGATGCAAATGTGCCGACAAATACATTAAAATCATTGGGAAAAAATATAGAAAAATTGTTGGGACGGCCCATGAAAATCAGTATCTTGGGGCGTGGCGCGTTCGCCAAGACATTTATTATGCAAATACCCGGCGATAAAAAATACGTGTGGAAAATATACCATTGCGACAACAATGCGCATATTATGCACGAAACGGCACATGATACTGAAATACAAAACTCGTTTTTATTGGGTGGAAAAAAATACGGAAAACAAACCCGTATTCGCAGTATTGCAACCGCCGGAATCAGCACACAACGTGGCGAAATGTATATAATTTATCCGTATGTCCCGGATGCCACAGGCCACACCCGCGCACCACAAAAACGCTTTGCAGACGCACACGCATTTCAATTTATGGATTTGAATCCCGGCAACGTAATTAACAATACTGTTGTGGATTTGGGTGCGATATATATCGACCCACCCCGATGGCACGCGCCACGTTTTGTATCAAAAATAATACGGACAGTGTTATATAATTCTTGGAATGACATTGGATATATTTTGAATAATTATAACAGCACACAAATTGGGTTGGCGTTGACGTTTATGGACGGAAAAATTTCCCATTGGGATGTGGATTACGATAAAATAATGGAAAAAATTGAGTTTTTGAAACGGCGCGCCCGAATACGATAAGCGGCAAAAGTACCGGTTACAGGTTAAAAAAAACGGGGTAAATACCCCGTTTTTTAACCGCCTGTTTCTTCGCCCCCTGGAAGACTATCACAAATCTCTTCATCACCACCCATTATCCAGCAAATCCAGACATTTGCATTTTGTACAGTCGCGGATGCCGGTGGTGTTATGCCATTCACACTCATACACGTTTGAATCATTGGCAAACATGCACGAACCGCAATCTGATTGGCGTTCGAAACACTATCGACGCCGGCCGTCTGTCTGTCGATGTCATAGTTATTCTGGGCCAAACATGTTGCGATATCGGTAATACATTGTTCGGCATAATCGGACAGAACCGTATCTTGGGCCGATTTAATTTGTACCAACGTACGCATCAAATATTCACGAACAACCTGGTTATCGACTATGTATTTCTTGTTTTGACCCGAACCTTCGTATGTAAGATTCTGGCAACGATTCAGAACAGACATACACATACCATAATCTTTGCCCTCGTTATCGTCATGGTAACCAATCTTGTTCTGCAAGAAATCAGATAGATTCGTTGAATTTATCTTGCTGCTCATACTGGTGGTGGAATTCCACAAAGTATTGTCGACATAGTCCGACAATGTACCCTTGCAGACACCATTGGTCGATGTTCCTTCTTCATCCGTGTCTGTTGTTGGTGTATTCGGAACCCAGGCATTGCACAACGTGGTGTTATCTGCGCCTTTATATTGCCATACGGAATACAAAGCGCCTGCGTCTATTTCGTAATCACCATTTTCCTGTACTGCCCCGGGTTCGCCAGGCAGACTGCCAACAACAACTTCGCCATTAACGATGTATTTGCCGGTTGGATCCAGGCAATTTTCATAATCATCACCACACACAAAATCGTCCTGCATACAGTCATCCAACGCGTTCACGCATCCACGTAAATCGTATTGGTTTTTCTGTTGCGCAACCATTAAACGTGCACGTTGCAACACAGATTTTGCATTACGCACAGTTGACGACATTTGATCGTTTGCATCGGTCAAACTGCGTTCGTATGCGATACATGCTTTGTCAATTTCCAAATCGTATGAATTGGTAATAAGCGCAGTATCCACACCCTGGGCGGCACAAGTATTTAACACCGCCGCCTTGCAACGCGAACTGGCGGTTTTGAACAAATCCGCACCACGTTGGTTACTGATGCTGTTGCTGTTACCCATCAGCCCGCCAAAGAACGACGTTAAATCAAATCCAGTGCTGTCGATTGTGAAATCCAATAATCCCGATAAATCGAAACTTAATCCCGTCGAATTCGTTGTATCACCATTTTTAACATCAACAATCAAAGTTTTGATTGCATCCAAATCTTTTTTCAATTGGCTGCTGTCGGTGGTGGTTTGCATTTGTAATTCAGCCTCGGTCTGGGTGAACAGGGTTTCAACCTCGTCCGCGGACAAACCAATGTACTGAATTTGCAACGCGACATCCTGTAAAGCCTCGGTCGCTTGTTTTAATGCGGCCTCGGTCTCGGCATAATTGTCCAGATTCGCACTGCAACTGCAACGACCCTGGTTATCATCCAAAACGTTACAGAAATTATCCATACACGCAACATATTGAGATTTACAATAATCCGTCAACTGGGCCAGTTCGTCAATAGACATCGATGATGACGAAGATGTGGTCGTTTCAGACGTTGTCACAGACCCCGTCGTGACAGTGCCACTGCCAACACGAATTGTTGGAACACGCGTTGTAACATTGTTTGTACCAACACCAACACGACTGCTGATATACAATGGGGTGTTTACTGTATCCATTTGAACAATCGATGCACGCGCAGGATTTGTTTGTGTGCGTGTTGATTCACGCGTCGTTAAACCCGTTGTCTGGGCATTACCAACCGACGAACGAACATTCGATGTCGAACGATTTGATGTCGCATTTGATGCACCACGCGCAGCAGTTGCACTTGCACGGGACACTGGTTGTGTCGCCACACGCGACGCCGGACGCGTAACCACAGTTCGCGTAGAAACCGCACGCGCCGGATTTGCATCCACAACATTGCGCGACGATACACTGCGTGTCGATGAAGTTGCATTTGAATTTACCATCGCCCGTGATGCAGACACGCGACCACTGGCGTTACGGGGACTGGCCGTTGTTGGAACAACAGGCGCGACAGGTTTTGATTCTTGGGCCTGGGGCGCGTCGTCAGTTTCCGCCACAGATTCAGTTTCGACCGACCCCTGCACTTGTTCCATATCCGGCATTTGGTCGGCATACTGCGCCATCAGTTCTTCGTAATAATACGCGGGCGCAATCTCGGCAAATGCGGGCAAAACCAACAATCCACTTAATACAGCAATCAGTCTTTTCATGCAAAATTTCCCTTCTATTACGTTTTATTTTATCACATTATGCGATATGGTGCAAACGAAAAAAGTTAGTCTTTTGTTGCCAATAATACATTTGTTAACGCAAAGGAATTCATTCACTTTTTTAATGAATTTGACATCGGGCAACTTTGTGGTTATATTATGTCCAAAATATCGGTGAAAGAATTGTCTGTATTCAAAAAAGTTTCTTTGTTCATTTTTACATTACCCTTTATGGGGTGTACAACAATACCCACAACAACCGCAGACGAACGTCTGGCAAATTATTCGCCAAAAATTACCGCCGCGGATTTCAAATACGACCCCAGATCAACGCCAATTGCACAATGTTATGCAAAAGAATTAAAAAAATCTGATAAAATCAGTGGCGCAACACTTATCGAAGATGGATTGTCTGCGTTCGTAATCCGCGCGGCGTTCGCACGCATGGCAACCAAAACCATCGATTTACAAACGTATATTTACAGTAATGATTTTTCATCCAAGGTTTTAATCGGCGAATTAAAAAATGCCGCCGACCGCGGGGTCAAAGTACGCATTTTGTTGGACGATTATGGGACTAAATCCGATATCGCCGATGTAATGTTATTAAATCAACATCCAAATATCGAAGTCAAAGTTTTTAACCCGGTTGCAAATCGGGCGCGTCTGCTGTATTACCCGCAATTTTTGTTGGATTTTAATCGGCTGAATTCGCGTATGCATAACAAATTGTTCATAGTGGATAACATAGCGTACATAACCGGTGGCCGTAATGTAGGCAGCAATTATTTTTATCCCGAAACTGCGTCTAATTTTTCAGACACAGACGTATTATTCATCGGCGACATGACAAAATATGCAACCGCCAGTTTCGATGAATACTGGAATTATCATCTGGCAATTCCGGCGACCGTGTTTCCAAATTCCAAATCCCAACGCGCCACACGCCGATTGGAAAAAAAGTTTGACGAAATCGAACGCAAAAGTGCCGACGCAATACGCGAATACAATAAAATTATATCGCTGGCCCAGGATGAATATAAAAATAAAAAATTCGATTTCAGTTGGGGATATGGAAAATTCTTGGCCGACCCACCGTCAAAGGTCGAAATGTCCATGGACGAAAAAGAAAAATATCGTGGCGACATCATACGCGCATTGCAAGAACTGTGGACACAAACCAAAGATTCTGTATATATGTCCGCCGCATACTTTGTTCCCGGCCAAGGCGGACTGGAACACATGCTGAATGAAGAAAAATCCGGCGTTCACATGACCATTGTTACGAATTCGTTGGCGTCAACAAATGCCCCAACCGTATATGCAAAATGGGAAAAATATCGCAGGCAATTGATTGAATCTGGGGCGGATATGTATGAATTTATGCTGTCTGCGGAAAATCTGCGCGGCCAAGAACACGACCGCGAACGCAAACAGTCCAGTTTTTCCGTTATGCACAGTAAAACCATCGTTTTTGATGACGATATTTCATGGATAGGCAGTTTTAACCTGGATCCGCGCAGTGCATATTATAATACTGAAAATGTCGCGATTTTTGAAAGCCGCGATTTTGCAGATAAACTGCGCGAAATGATAATCCGCGACACAAAGACGTCTTGGCACGTAACTTTGGATGATGATGGCGACCCCGTCTGGACCGGCAGCCGCCCGGGGGATAAAAAACCACGCGTGTATCATCACAGTCCAGACACATCTGTGTTCAGACGTATATGGAAATCATTAACCAATCTGGTTCCTGAAAAATTTGTGTAACAAAAAAACACTGGGGACAGCCGGCAAATGCCGGCGTTTTTATTTATTGCATGCGCGCGATTTCGGTAATAATATACCTGTGAATATCAAAGGATTTAATATGAAAATATACGAGCAGACCGAATTGGACTTCAAAGATGTGTTGGTTAAACCAAAACGTTCGTTCATAAACTCCAGATCCGAGGTAGAAGTTACCCGCGAATACAAATTCAAATGGTGTCCGCGACGTATTGTGGGAACCGGCATCATTGCCGCCAATATGGCAACGGTCGGGACTTTTGAAATCGCGCGCCACATGATTCAAAGCAAAATGTTTTGTTGTCTGCATAAACATTATCCTGTTGATGATTTAATCAAATTCATAACTGAAAACGATTGTCGCGACTATGTGTTTTTATCCATGGGGCTGCGCGACGAAGATTATGAAAAAATCGAAACCATATTAACCCAATATCCCGACAAGTGCCGCAACATTTGTATCGACGTGCCCAATGCGTACATCCCGCGCGTCAAAGATTTAGTTGTCAAAATGCGTGAAAAATTTCCTGACATATTGCTGATGGTCGGCAATGCGGTCACGGCTGAATTGGTTGAAGATTTAATTTTGTCCGGTGCAGACATCGTTAAATGCGGCATCGGTTCCGGCAGTGCTTGCATCACACGCCGCATCACAGGCGTCGGACGGCCACAATTATCAACTATTTTCGAATGCGCAGATACTGCGCACGGTATCGGCGGCATGATTTGCAGCGACGGCGGCGTTGTGTACATCGGCGATGTATGCAAAGCATTTGGCGCAGGCGCGGACTTTGTTATGATGGGCGGTTTTTACGCCGGATGCCCCCAGGCCGCAGGCGACGTAATCGAAAAACAATTCATCACAAATCAAGTCGATGAAAACGGAAATCAGATAATCGAGACTAAAAAATTCAAGATATTTTACGGAATGTCGTCTGAATACGCACAAAATAAACACTATCACGGCATGCCAAAATATCGCGCCAGCGAAGGCCGCGTTGTCGAAATCCCGTTAAAGGATTCCATAGATAAACTGAACCAGGATATTTTGGGCGGACTGCGTTCGTATATGACATACATCGGCGCACGCAGATTAAAAGACGTGTCGAAATGCACCACTTTTTATCGCGTGAATACACAATTAAATACTGTGTTTGGGGAATAACTTTATCCAATAATTAAATTCGGGCGCGCCGCGCGCAGGTTGTCCATGGATTTGGCCTGGGCCGCGCGGAATGCGTCTGGATTCCAGATTTGAAAACTTGTCCCGCGGCCAACAAAAACCGCGCAATCGGTAATGCCCGCATGCTTTAATAAATCAGCCGGAATTATTATGCGTCCCGTAACATCAAATGCCAATGGGCGCGCGTCTGCAAATAACATTGCGGATAAATCATCCAATTCACTGTCGAATACCCCCATTTTATCGGTGGCGGCGGCCAGTTGCTCCATCCGGGACATGGACAGACCCTCGATACAATTGTGGGTAAAAGAACGGTATAAAACAACACCCTGGAAATTTTCAGTCGCAACCGAAGCCCGGAAAGCGGCCGGCACAGATATGCGCCCCTTGGTATCCAAACGATTTTCATAAGATGAGAGAAACAATGACATTTCGGTCCTTGTCTTTTTATGGGCATCCGCCCGTTCCCCTTCCCGTGACTTCATCCGAAATCTAGCACGCCATTTTATGGTTGTCAATGACATTTTATAATTATTTTATGGGATTTTATGGTTTTATAAGTAAATTTGCGTATATTAAAAATATTTTTCAAATATTTATATTTTATGCTTGACCTGCGATTCGTTTTTGTTCTAACATGTTTGTATAGACAAGGAGAAAAGACCAAAAAGCCCCAGAATTCCGCGAAAAATCCGGATTTCCGGCAAAAATAAAAATTTAACCGAAAATTCAAATATGATTTTTGTAAATACACGTTGTACATACAAAATCTTGTTGATTTTTCACAAAAAACACCCGAAAGGAGGGACCGCACAATGGCAAAATCCATAAAAGAAATAATGATCGCCCTGAACCAAGTTTTAACAACAACCGTTTGGGTAAATGAAGACAGACAAATAATTTCGTTGGCCGACGAATTACAAATTGGACATAACAACGCCCCACGTTCAATCGAAGATTTACCACGCCCGTCGTTGGTTGGCGCGTATGTGTCACTGCAAATTCGCACAGATAATTTTGATGTTGCGGCCGAAACGTTGGACACTAAAAATTTAGCATTGCGCGTAAAAGAAATGGTGTTTACAGAAGCCAAGAAAATTATGGATGCCGCCGACGGCACAGATAAAGCATCTGTTGCCCGCGCAGCATAATCCCGACACGGCCCGCGGTCCGTTTTGGGCAAATAAAAGTTTCTGGTTAATCCAGAAGGAGGGGAGAAATCACCGGCAAGTAATTGCCGGTGGTTTTTATCAGAAACGTAATCGCGCACGAATGCGGCCTGTGTAATTTATATAATCCTGGCGAAAGTGGGCGGAAATTCCGAAGTCGATTTGCGTAAATTCATTGAATTGCGCGCCCAATTTTAATTCTGTATCAAATGCAAAACGCGGTAAAGTCGTGCCAATTATTACGTACGCTGCATCATTTACATTAACGTATAAATCGTCTGCTTTCGTGTGCATGTCATACGACGCGCCAATCGTAACAGATGGCGTAAGTTCCACACCCGCCAAATACCAATTGCCGCGCGTTACAGACATATTGGCGTATGCTGTTAAAAAATCCAAATCCGCAGCCACGATACTTTGCCCCGCATCATCAGCCGTATCGTCGCGATGAACAGCCATATATCGCACACCTGCGCGTGGCAACATGTGCCAAGACGCATGCGCAAAATCATATCCGACATCACCCCATGCACTGTATGTGATCATGTTCAGTGAACTGTCCAATTGCAATCCCGCAACATTTTTTGTTTCGCCCCAGTCTGAAAAAAACGCCGCGCCCGCCATGCGAATTACAAAATTATCAGGCGAGTATTTTGCATATACCCCACCACCATGGGTTGGCACGTGTATTGTGCGTGCCCAACTTTTTAATCTGTCGTATTGGTATGCGTATGCCGCGCCAAATGTCCAATTACCATCAGCATATTCTGCGCCGATGCCGCCACCGAATCCATACATATCAAAATCTGCGTACTGTTGCGATGCGCCCAGTTTTCCGCCGCCACCAAATCCAGTCGCCCATACATTTAATCCACCAATATTGTACTTGGTTGCATCGTTAATCATCGCATCAAATCGCGAAACTTTCGTGTTTGACACTATATGCGTCAGTGGCGCAGACGACGGCGCCAGCGCACTTAACGCACGGATATATCCAATCGCATCCGTTTGCAGCAAAGTATTCATTCGCAGATATAATGTGTGCGCCAGACTGCCGGGGGTATCTGGTTCCAATTGCCATGCGGCGGCTGTGCGGACATTATTTTGTGTACCACCATTATTGGTTATGACATCTGCGAAACTGTCGCCGGCGCTGATTTCGTACCACCCGTCCCCCAATTTCAAGAATTCATAAATATTATTATTTATGTTTGGCGAAAAATTATCAGCAATTTCATTTTCACTGCGTAATAACTGGACACGAATATTATTTGCATCGCCCAATGCGTTTGGCGATAAAATAACACTAAGATTTGCCCCGTCTGATATGCTGAAATTGTTTGCGGTTACATTACCATACGCGGTTGCATCTGTCACAGATAATTGCAATGTGACACCCGATGCAAATGCTGCATTCGTCACAGAAAACGACGCCGCGCCCAAATCCAATATGCCGCCCAAAACATTCAAATCCGACGTTGTAAAAAATTGCCCGTTATCCGATAAAGTCACATTACCATTATAAATCGTAACATTTCCCGCAAATCCAGACATATCGGCGTTTAATATAACTGCCCCGCCTGTCGGCACATTTTGCGCATCGTATATATATGGACGATTTATGATTATTTCACCGCCGCCTGTGATTGCATCATTAAATGTGACACTGCGCGACGCGCCCGCGTTTATGTTAAGCATATCAGTACTGTGAATCGCGTTTGATTGCCCCGCCACCGTGTTGCCGTTAAAGTTTATGTCTGTGTTGTTGGCAATCAAGTATAACTGGGCCAAGTTAAATATTGCACCGCCATTGTCTGTGGCTGAATTATTTTCAAAACTGCTGTCGATAATGTACATATCGTCCCAGTTATAAACCGCGCCACCGTATGTTGCACTGTTGCCATTAAAGTAAGAATCAGACACCGCGGCATACAATGTATCCCCAATAATTCCATAATTACCAATCGCGCCGCCTGTGTCACCGGTATTATTTTCAAACGTGCCGCCGGTTAAATTCATTGCCCCAGTCGAATAAATCGCACCGGCTGTATCGGTCGCGTTATTGCCAACAAATCGCACATTGGTTAAATTCATGGTGTTTGAATTATATAACGCGCCACCGCCACCACTGGACGAGTTTGATGTAAATACACTGTTGGAAATATTTAACGTGCCGTCGTTAAATGCCACACCACCATACCCGTTCGGCGCAGTATTATTTTGAAATGTTGCACCATCAAACGTGGCGATTGTTTCATATTCGTTGTATATCACACCGCCATCACCGCGCGTTACTTGGTTTGCGTCAAACGTAACATTTTGCGCGCTGAATGTGGCGTTATTGTTTTGATATATAACACTGCCGCCATAGTTGGATGTGTTATTTGCAAATACAGAATTACTTGTTGTTACATTTCCGCCCAGATTTGTGAACACACCGCCCTGGGGACGATTAAAGTTGTTAAAGGATGTATTCGATGCAGAAACGCCACCGTTTATCAGCGTGAAATTATAACCACTGGACACTGTAAATCCGTTAAATCCACCGCCATTAAAATCAAATCCGCCGCCATCGATAACCGTTGTTTGCGCCCCAGGCGCAGTTACCAACCGCGTGGCCGTTATATCGGACGTGATTGTTATATCGTTTTGCGTGGCTGCTGTTTTATATAAACTGTAAAAAGTATCAAAATCAGGCGCGTCCGCTGCATACGCAGGTACAGCCATTATACCCAAAATTACAATCAAAGATGTTTTGCGTTTCATAAAAATCCCCTTTGGTTAATTCCAAGGGTCAAAAAAAACGCCCGTAATAGCAATACGGACGTTTTCCCATTTTTATTAACGAATATTTATCTTTGCTTTACGATTTCATCACGAATTTTTGACACAGCCGCCGCACGCGCCGCAATAACATCATTCAAATTCGCACCCGTTAAATCAGCCGCATATTTGATTGAATTCGCAAACGCCAAAGCATCACTGTTGCCGTGGGTTTTAACGGCAAATCCCTTTAACCCCAAAAACGTTGCGCCCGCATAGGAACGCGGATCGATTTTATTTTTCAGTCGCTTGAATACATGCACCAAGAAAAACGCACCAATAATCGCCAATATGGATTTTTTCAAATTGTCCACAACAACGCGCTTAATCAAACGGGCGGTACCCTCGACCGTTTTCAGAACTATGTTTCCGGTAAAACCATCCGTCACCACGACCTGGACATTACCGCCACTGATGTCGTTTCCCTCGACAAAGCCGATGTATTCATACGGCAATTCATCGCGATGTTCGGTTAAAACCTGATTTAACCTTTGCAGTGTTTCATTACCCTTGGTTTCTTCGGAACCAATGTTCAAAACGCCAACCTTGGGGCGCGCCATGTGGCCAATAACCTCGGCATAAACACTGCCCAGGATAGAAAAATCAAACAAATCGCGTTCATCACAATGAACGTTTGCACCCAAATCCAGTACAACCACACGTGAATCACCACCGCCAGACGGCAACATAGTCGTTATCGCAGGCCGCGAAATACCGTCAATGGTCTTTAACGCCAGTTTCGACAAAGACATTAAAATACCGGTATTACCAGCACTGACAACGGCGGCAGAATTTCCCTCGCGTACGTCTTTGATTGCCATGTACATAGAAGTATCTTGGGCGTGGCGGATGACATCGCGCACTTTATCCGTACCGCAAATAACCCCAGGCGCGTCAACGACAGTACAATTACGTGCAACACGCGGATATTTCGCCAACAATGGATTTAATTGTTCGCTTTGCCCGAACAAACGAAAAAAGACTTTGTCTTCGCCATTTTGGTACAGGTACTGATTCATACCGCCCAATACGGCGTTTGGACCTTTGTCTCCGCCCATTGCATCGATTGCTATGATTTTTTTATTCGTGGTCATAATATCTTATTAAAAAAGCAGAAACGGCACAATGTGAAACAACGCGCCAAATTCTGCCATTTTTTTATTATATCTGTTTTATATTATTTTGCACCACATGCCGGACATACATGATGCGGGCGTTTTTTTTCACCGCAAACTTTGCACACTGTGCATGGCATCACGGACAGCGCATCATGCGAACGACGCTGGGCCGAACGTGCTTTACTGGTTTTACTTTTTGGCGTAGCCATTTTATTATCCTTTTTTATTTACAGTTGTTCTATTCTATTAAAATCTGACGCATTTGCAAGAAAAACTTTATTCCGCATTCGCCAAAATTGCCCAGTTGTCATAACAATAACAACTGGGCAAAGTTTAACGAATATGAATTATATATCCAACAATTGCTGCTGGGCATTGCCTTCACGAGCCAATTTTTCGGCACGTTCTTCTTCGCGCGCAATTTCACGAACGCGGCGAACATAGGCACCGGTACCGACCGGAATCAAACGACCAACAATCAAGTTTTCGTTGATACCAACCAATTTATCGGTCGAGCCGCTGATGGCTGCATCAACCAGAACTTTGGTTGTTTGTTGGAACGACGCATTCGATATAAACGAACGCGATGTCAATGACGCACGTGTCAAACCAACCAACACCTGGGACGCAGTTGCCGGACGGCCGCCATCATGTGTGACACGGGCATTTTCTTCTTCGAAATCAACCCTGTCAACCACCGCGCCCATCAAGAATCCTGTATCGCCCGGATTTGTGATTTCAACACGACGGGTCATTTCACGTATCAGAATTTCGATATGTTTGTCGTTGATGGACACGCCCTGTAAACGATAAACCTGTTGAATTTGTTCGACCATAAAGGTTGCCAATGCTTTTTGACCCAAGATGCGTAAAATATCCTGGGGCACCGGATCGCCATCGACCAATTTGTCGGCTTTTTTCACAACGTCGCCGCTGCGCACCAACAAATTCGTACCCTTTGGAACCGCATATTCAACCGGCGCAGTACCATCGGTTGGCATAATGCGGACAATGATTTTGGATTTTGCATCTTCCAATTCGATTGTACCGTCAATTTCTGCCAATAAAGCGGGGTTAGATGGACGACGAACTTCCAACAATTCATTAACACGTGGCAAACCGCCGGTAATATCGCCTGTACGCTTGGTTTGTACAGGAATACGCGCCAACACGTCACCCGCCGCAACCCTATCATCATTCGACACATTCAAGATAGAATACATCGGCAACAGGTATTCGGCAATTTTTTTGCCACCCAATGAAATAACCTGGCCATGTTCATCAACCAATGTAATCGCAGGATTTAATGCTTTTTTGGTATTCGTCTTCCAGTTAATAACCTTGCGCGAGGTAATACCAGTTGTGGAATCAACCTCTTCCAGGTATGACACGTTTTCAATCAAATCCTGGAATTTAACGATACCGTCTTTTTCCGCAATGATTGTGTTGGAATAAGGATCCCATTCTGCAACTTTGGCACCTTTTTCAACCACGTCACCGTCATTAACGATTAACATGGATGCGTATGGCAATTTGGTTGTGAATAAATTCCCGCCATCTTTGCCAACAACCGTCAATTCACCGTTGCGCGACAGAACAACCACACGCCCCGCCGAATTTTTAATTGTATTAACATTCGACAGTTTGATTGTACCCGCAACTGGGACCTCGATATAATGGCTTTCGGCACCACCGGATGCAACACCACCAATGTGGAACGTACGCAAAGTCAACTGAGTTCCAGGTTCACCAATGGATTGACCCGCGATAACGCCAACGGCCTCGCCAACATGAACCAGTGCCTGGCGCGACAAATCCATACCATAGCATTTCGCACACAAACCATCACTGTGGCATGTCAAAACACTGCGCACATCGACGGACGGCAATCCAGATTCATTTATCTTGCGCGCGGCTGCCTTGGTAACCAATTCGCCAGCAGGAACAATTATTTCCTTGGTAATTGGGTGCACAATGTCATGCGCCGCGGTACGCCCCAGAACAACATCACCCAATGGCACGGACAGTGTGCTGCCCTGGTACACTGGTTTTGCAGTGATGTATTCTTCGGTTCCGCAATCGTGTTCGGTAATAACCGTGTTTTGTGACAATTCAACCAAACGACGTGTCAGGTAACCTGCGTCTGCGGTCTTTAACGCCGTGTCGGACATACCTTTGCGCGCACCGTGGGTGGACGTAAAGTATTCCGCCATGGTCAAGCCTTCCTTGAAGTTCGAAATAATCGGAACTTCGATAATCGAACCGTCGGGCTTCTGCATCATACCACGCATACCAGCAACCTGTTGAATCTGGCGTTTGGAACCACGGGCACCAGATAACGCCATCATTAACACAGAATTCCAGTTATCACCCGTTGTTTTACCCAATGCGGCATATGCCAAATCACCAATTTTATCGGTTGTATTCTGCCACAGGTCAATCAGTTTATTATGCTTTTCACCACCAGACAACAAACCGTTTTGATATTGCTGTTCAATTTCCTCGGCGGCCTGTTCCGTGTCTGCGATGATTTGTTTTTTCTCTTCTGGAATGACAATATCATCGTAACCGATTGAAATACCACTGCGCGCCGCCTGTTCAAAACCGGTATCTTTTAACGCGTCGGCCAACAGAATCATCGCTTTATCCCCGCAACGTTCGTATGTTGTTGCCAACAACGATTTGATTTCACCAACCGGCATAACTTTGTTCACCAAATCGAACGGCATATTATCAGATTTAGGCAGCAATTCACCCAAAATCATACGACCGGCCGTCGTTTTGTAAATTTTTCCGTTAATACGTGCAACAATTGGCGTATGCAGTGTGATGGATTTGTTTTCCAAAGCCATTTTCACTTCGTCCATATTGGCAAAGCGCGGTGATTTATCCGTATGCTCGCCGTTAATTAACGAAATATAGTACACTCCCAACACCATGTCCTGGGACGGCACAATCATAGGCTCGCCGTTTGCAGGCGACAACACATTGTTGGACGACAACATCAGTGTACGTGCCTCTAATTGCGCTTCCAATGAAATCGGAACGTGCACGGCCATCTGGTCACCGTCAAAGTCAGCATTGAATCCTTTGCACACCAATGGATGCAGGCGGATTGCCTTGCCTTCGATTAACACCGGTTCAAATGCCAACATAGACAAACGGTGCAAAGTCGGCTGACGGTTCAACAGAACAGGATGTTCATGGATAACACTTTCCAAAATTTCCCACACAACATCTTCGCCATTTTCAACCATTTTACGCGCTGTTTTAATGGTATTTGCATAATTACCCGCCATTAACCGAGAATACACAAACGGCTTGAACAATTCCAATGCCATAACCTTGGGCAAACCAACCTGGTGCAGTTTCAACGATGGCCCCGACACAATAACGCTGCGGCCTGAATAATCCACACGTTTACCCAACAAATTCATACGGAAACGTCCGGCTTTACCGCGCAATGAATCCGACAAAGATTTCAATGGGCGGCGATTTTGCGACACCATCGGGCGGGCTTTGTGACCGTTATCGAACAATGAATCGACCGCTTCCTGTAACATGCGCTTTTCATTACGCACGATAATTTCAGGCGCGTGCATTTCGATAAAGCGTTTCAAACGGTTGTTACGAATAATTACACGACGATACAAATCGTTCAAATCAGACGCCGCAACATGCCCCGCATCCAACGTCACCAACGGACGCATTTCTGGTGGAATAACCGGAATAACATCCGGCAACATCCATGCAGGTTCGGTCTTGGAATCCAAAAATGCTTCGACCAATTTTAATTGTTTAATTAAACCTTTGCGTTTCGCATCAGATTTTGTTTCCGCCAATTCATTACGCAAACGGGTACGTTCATCACCCATATCCAAATTGGCAATAATACTGCGAACGCCTTCGGCACCAATACCGACACGGAATGCGTCTGCGCCAAATTCATCGACCGCTTTGTTATACTCATCATCGCTGATGACATCATATTGTTTCAAACTGGTCAAACCTGGTTCGATAACGATGTACGCATCATACGAGATAACTTGTTCCAATTTTTTCTGGGGCAAATTATTCAACAATGTTGCAATTTTGCCTTCGCGCAGGAACCAAGTATGCGCAACTGGCATTGCCAATTTAATATGTCCCATACGTTCGCGACGAACATTCGATGGTCCGACCTCGACCCCGCAACGTTCACAAACCACGCCGCGATATTTAATTCTTTTATATTTTCCGCATGCGCATTCGTAATCTTTAACCGGGCCAAAAATCTGTTGGCAGAACAATCCATCTGGCTCTGGTTTCAGCGAATGATAGTTAATTGTTTCGGGCTTTTTCACTTCGCCATGCGACCAAGACAGAATTTCTTCGGGCGATGCGATTGTGATACGCAACGCGTCAAATTGTTCCTTGGTTTCGATTTGTCCGAATATCTTTTGCAACATATTGGTCATTATATTTTGCTCCTTTCAACCGAGTGTTAATGTCCCGCGCGGGCGCGCCACGCGGGCAACAATCGCTTAATCTATTTTCTTTGGCGTCAGTGCCAACCCCAAACCGCGCAGTTCGCGCACGAATACATTAAATGCTTCGGGCGTGCCAGTTTGGAAATCATTACTGCCGTTTATAATCGCTTCGTACATCTTGGTACGGCCGATAATATCATCCGATTTTACAGTTAACATTTCACGCAACAAATGTGCGGCACCGTGCGCTTCCAACGCCCAGACCTCCATTTCACCCAAACGCTGGCCACCCATGTGGGCTTTACCAGACAACGGTTGTTGTGTTACCAAAGAATAACTGCCAATCGAACGTGCATGAATCTTTTCATCAACCAAGTGATGCAGTTTCAGCATGTACATCACACCAACCGTCACGGGACGAGCAAATTTTTCACCCGTCATACCATCGTACAGTGTGAACTGACCCGTTTCCGGCAATTTCGCCATTTTCAGCATGCGTGCAATATCTTCTGATGTTGCACCGTCAAATGTCGGTGTTGACATCGGCACACCATCACGCAATAATGCCGCTTCGGCACGAACGTCTGTGTCCGTCATTTTTTCCAATTTTTCGGATACTTCTTTGCCGTAAATCTTGCCGATTGTGGTACGTAAATCATCGGTCACAGCACGTTTTTGTTTAACCTCGTCCAAAACAGCACCGATTTGCTGGCCCAATGTACGCGCCGCCATCCCCAGGTGAGTTTCCAAAATCTGGCCCAGGTTCATACGTGACGGCACACCCAACGGATTTAACACCAAATCAACCGGTGTTCCGTCGGCCATATATGGCATGTCTTCGATTGGGACAACCTTGGACACGATACCTTTGTTACCGTGACGACCGGCCATCTTGTCACCAGGTTGTAATTTCATTTTATGTGCGATGTAAACTTTCACAGTTTTCAACACACCCGCACCCAATGAATTCGTTTCGGTGGCTTTGGCAATTTCCGCATCAGCCTTTTCATTCATGGCCTTTAACGTAGCGATATGTTGTTCACGCAACTCGTCAATTTTTGATTGAATTTCTTTGTCGTGCACAACTATTTTCTTAACGTCCGATGGTTTGATGCCTTCAAAAACTTCCTGGGTCAGTTTTTTACCGATAAATGGTTTCAAACTGCCGGTACCTGCATCTATAACCTGGCCTTCGGCCAATTGGAAAATCTGGTCTGCGAAACCACGTTCCATAATGGACGTTTCTTCGTTACGATCACGGTTGATTTTGTCGATTTCCTGTAATTCAATCATCTGGGTACGTTCGTCTTTTTTAACACCGTGACGTGTCAAGACGTTTACACCGATAACTGTACCTTCTTCGTTCGGACCAACGCGTAATGATGTATCTTTGACATTCAAAGCCTTTTCACCAAAGATGTTACGCAACAGTGCTTCTTCTGGGGTCAACAATGTTTCAGATTTCGGCGAAACACGACCAACCAAAATATCACCCTGCTTTACGCGTGCACCAACATAAATGATACCGGATTCGTCCAGATTCTTTAACGATTCTTCGCTGACGTTCGGGATATCGCGCGTCAGGCTTTCTGGTCCCAACTGGGTATCACGAACCTTGAATTCTTTTTCCACAATCTTGATAGATGTGAAAACATCGTCGCGTGAAATACGTTCAGAAATAACGATGGAATCTTCGTAATTATATCCACGCCATGGAACGAACGCCACCAAAACGTTGCGCCCCAACGCCAATTCGCCGTAATTCATAGACGAACCGTCCGCAATAACGTCGCCCGCAGATACACGGTCGCCGGCCTTGACCAACGGTTTTTGATGAATCAAGGTTTCACTGTTGCTGCGTTCGAATTTTTCCAAGTTATAAATATCCACGCCGGTCACAACATTGCGGCTGTTCATACATTTAACCACAATACGATTTGCATCCGCAGATTCCACAACACCACTGTGTTTCGCAACAATACCAGTGCGGGAATCGCGCGCGACTTCGCGTTCGATACCGGTTCCAACCAATGGCGCCTGGACACGCATTAACGGAATCGCCTGGCGCTGCATGTTTGAACCCATCAAAGCACGGTTCGCGTCGTCGTTTTCAACGAACGGAATTAACCCGGTCGCAATGGACACCACTTGACGTGGCTCGACGTCGATTAAATCAACCTCTTCCTTGGGTACCATGGTGAATTCGCCATCAACACGCGCGGTAACTGTATCTTCGGCCAAAACACCGGCCGCAGTTGTCGGGGTGTTACCCTGGGCAATTTTATGACCCAATTCTTCATCAGCCGTCAAATACACCATTTCGTCAGTTACTTTGCTGTTTTTCACAACATAGTAAGGCGTTTCAATAAATCCGTACGGATTCACGCGCGCATACGTCGCCAAATGGTTAATCAGACCGATATTTGCACCTTCGGGTGTGTTAATCGGACATAAACGACCATAGTGCGTCGGATGCACGTCGCGGACGTCAATACCCGCACGATCACGGTTCAAACCGCCTGGCCCCAATGCAGAAATACGACGTTTGTGTTCCAATTCAGACAATGGATTGTACGCATCCATAAACTGGGACAATTGGGAAGTGCCCAAAAATTCATTAACCAATGACATTAACGGTTTTACATTAACGACATCTTGGGGTTGCATATTCGCGATGTTCGGCGAAGACAGACTTTCACGAACCAAGCGTTCAATACGAACCATACCTGTGCGGAAATTTTGTTCCAACAATTCGCCAACTGTGCGCACACGACGATTTGACAAATTATCTATATCATCGATTGTATCTTTGTGATCGATAATATTAGTCAAAGTTTTCAACACAGCCAAGAAATCTGATTTCGTCAGCAACCGTTCGTCTTCGGGTCTTTTGCCAGAATCTATCTTTAACCGTTTGTTCATTTTGAAACGACCAACCGCAGATAAATCATAGTAAGCCGCATCAAAACCCTGGCGCATGAACAGGTTTATCGCCGCTTCCAGGGTCGGACGTTCGCCCGGACGAATGATGTTATAAATTTCAATCAAAGCCTCTTCACGATTAACGGTTTTGTCGGCAATCAATGTCTTACACATGTGTGTAGACACCGTCGCATTGTCAATCGCGATTAAAGATATTTCTTTGACGTTTAATTTTTCTAAATCAGCCAAAACATCCGGCGTGATTTCAGTACCCGCACGATACAGAACATTGCCCGCGCCGTCCAAAATCGGGTCGAATAAATATTCACCAACCAATGCATCGGCCGCAATACCAAATTCTTTTGACGCGGCTGTAACCTTGGCCAGGCGTTTTGCATTCATACGATCGCCTTTGGACGCCAAAGCCTTTTTATCGCGCGGATTTATTAAATCATAATTCAAACGGAATTTATCCAATCCATCGAACGCGGCTGTTTCGCCAATCCACATATTTCCGTCAAATTTTAACGGGATACGATTGTAAAACACACTTAAAATTTCTGTATCGTCCATGCCGCGGATTGTTGGTTTGCGTGGGTCTGCTTGCCATTTTTTCTCGTCTTCGGCACATGGCAAGCAACGCAGTAAAACCGTGGCCGGAATTTTACGACGGCGGTCGATACGAACATAGATTACGCCTTTGGATTCTTCAAAATCTATCCAAGATCCGTGTTCTGGGATGATACGTGCAGTATATGTAATTGGGTTGCCCGCAACTTTGGCTTCTTTGGTGGTTGCGAACACAACACCCTGGGCGCGGTGCATTTGTGATACGATAACGCGTTCCACACCGGCGGCGATAAAACTGCCGCGGCCCGTCATCAGCGGCACGTCACCCATGAAGATTTCTTGTTCTTTTATATCACGCAAAGTTTTTTTGCCGTCTTCTGCGACATCCCACAAAATCAATCTCAGCTTCAATTTCAGTTTTCTGGAATATGTCAGATTGCGCAGCATACATTCTTTTACATTGTACACCGGTTTATCCAAACTGTATTCAACGAATTCCAAATCGGCAACACCCGCATAGTCATGAATTGGGAACATAGATGCAAATACGTTTTGCAGCCCCATATTTTTTCTGTCTTCGGGTTTTACATCAGCCTGCAAGAAATCTTTATAGGAATTATATTGAATTTCAACCAAATCAGGAAGCGGAGTTTGCAAAAAACTTTTTCCAAAAGATTTTCTGAATTTCTGGATAACTGCCATTGGTATCAATCCTTTTTTTTGTGCGTTTTGCAAACAAAACTGTTCTTATATGTCTTATACGCCCCAAACCCATCCGGGGAATTTTCCCACGGATGGGTGACGGACGGCGCGGAATTTTCCGCGACTTTTATTTTGCGCAATATGCGCAGGTTAAATTATTTCAATTCAACCTTGGCACCGGCGGCTTCTAATGTAGCCTTCATTTTTTCGGCTTCATCTTTGGCAACGCCTTCTTTCACAGCCTTTGGTGCGGATTCAACCAATGCTTTGGCTTCGCCCAGACCCAAACCTGTGATATCTTTAACGGCTTTGATAACCGCCAATTTGTTCGCGCCAACATCGGACAAAACAACATCGAATTCCGATTTTTCTTCGGCGGCTGCTGCGGCCGGGCCGGCTGCTACTGCAACTGCGGCGGCGGCGCTGACGCCCCATGTTTCTTCCAATGCTTTGGACAATTCGACTGCTTCCATAACAGTCAATTTTGACAATTCTTCAACTAATTTTTGAATGTCTGCCATTTTTTTGCTCCTATTTAATCAGAACATTGCTGTTCTGGTTTGTTTTAATTCTTTTTTCCATACTCTGCTGAAACACGTGCCAGGCGCGATGCAGGTTCGACCAAAATACGCGCGATTTTGCCACGAATTTCCAACAGTGACGGCAGTTTGGATAATTGCAAAATATCATCCACACCCAGAACGTCTGCGTCCATTTTACCGCCGATGATTGTCAAATTCGGATGTTCATCCGCAAATTTTGCCAATACTTTGGTAACCGCCAACGCATCAGTCGCAACCGCAACCGCCGTCGGACGTTTCAACATATCGGACACAGGTTCAAAATTGGTATCTTTTAATGCCAATTTCATCAAACGGTTTTTGACAACCTTGAACACAGAAACCAATGGACGTAATTCATTACGCAAGATTTCCATTTCACGCACAGTCAAACCATGGTTTTCAACAACGAAAACACCGTTTGCGTCCTGCAAGGATGATTGCAACGCTGAAATCAAATCTGATTTTTCTTCGCGTCTCATTTTTTTACCCTTGTCTGCAAGATTTTATGACAAATGCCACAAAATCCCTGTTTTTGTTAAACTTTCCATCCAACGTTGCCGTTGGGTGGGGCCACTTTTCTGCCCCAAAGAAACTTTCTTTGTCTATGATGGCAATTAAGTCCGGTTATCGGGCACCATCAGTCTTGGACAGAAATCCGTACGCAGGCGGGGAATATCATCCCCGCCGCGATTTTATTTTATATCAACCTTTAATCCAGGTCCCTGGGTTGTGGCAACAGCCGCGCCCAAGATATACTGACCTTTGACGGATGCAGGTTTAACTTTTTTCAATTGTTCGACCAACGCATTAACGTTTTCGACCAATTTGTCCGTCGCAAACGACATTTTACCAACGCCCGCGTGGATAATACCGTTCTTTTCAGCACGATATTCGATCTGTCCCGCTTTGGCGGTTGCAACCGCGTCGGCAACATTGTTTGTAACTGTGCCCAGTTTCGGGTTCGGCATCAAGCCCTTTGGTCCCAAAACGCGTGCGATTTTCGACATTTTCGGCATCATATCCGGTGTTGCGATAACACGGTCGAAATTTATTTCACCGCCAGCAACACGTTCGATTAAATCTTCGCCACCAACAACGTCGGCACCGGCCTTTTTGGCTTCATCCGCAGCATTGACAGTGAACACCGCAACGCGGACAGTTTTACCAGTACCATTTGGCAAAGACACCATGCCACGGATGTTTTGATCCGCTTTGGTAATATCAACACCCAAACGCACCGCCAGTTCCAATGTTTCATCGAATTTTTTGGACGCATATTCACGCAAAGCATCGATTGCATCGGCAACGGAATAAACTTTATTTTGGTCTAATTTAGCCCAAGTTTGCTGTCTTTTTGTCGTTTTCATATCTTATTCCTCCACCTTGACGCCCATTGAACGGCACTGACCCGCAACGATATTCATTGCAGATTCAATGGTAGAGCAATTCAAATCCGGCATTTTATTTTCAGCAATTTCACGAATTTGCGCCTTGGTAATTGTACCAACAAAATCGCGACCCGGTTTGTGCGAACCGATTTTCAGTTTCAGTGCCTTTTTAATATAATAAGACACCGGCGGCAATTTCATGATAAATTCGAAACTGCGGTCTGTATAAACTGTGATAATACATGGAATCGGCATACCCGGTTCTTTATCAGCGGTTTTGTCGTTAAATTGTTTGCAGAATTCTGCGATATTAACACCAGCCGCACCCAACGCCGGTCCAATCGGTGGCGCAGGATTCGCCTGTTTTGCGGGGACGACCAATTTTACAATCCCCTTGACTTCTTTTTTTGCTGCCATTTTATTCACTCCATTTTTGGTTAGTGTTCGTGGTACGATGTGGCGCATCTACCACGTATTTTGCGCGCCTTGCACACGCCCGTCGGTTACCCGATTAAACCCTTTCAACTTGTTCGAAATCCAATTCGACACTGGTTTCACGACCGAACACCAAAATAGTGGCGGTCATTTTTTGTTTTACATTATCAACCTCGGCCACGATGCCGTTAAAGCCCGAAAATGGCCCATCGATAACATGAACCTCTTGCCCAACTTCGTACATAACGTCTTCGGTGATAACGCTGCCCTCTTCCACTTGTTTCAGCAGACGACGAGCCTCTTCTTCGCTGACGGCGATTGGTTTATTCTTTGCACCCAAAAACATCACAACCTGGGGCATCAGTTTCACCAACGAAAAAGTTTCGTTATTCATAATCATCTGGACAACGATGTAACCCGGAAAGAATTTCTTTTCAGTTTTGACACGTTTGCCGGCCTTGACCTCGGTAATTTCGCGGGTCGGCACCAAAATCTCGCCAAAATAGGCGTTCAAGCGACGTTTGTCGATTTGTTCACGCAGACCGCGCGCGACCTTGTCTTCGCACCCAGTATGAACATTCACAACAAACCACTGCATTTTGTCTTCCATCTGTAACCCCCGCCCGTTTAGAAAACCCAACCAACCAACGCGTTCAGAATACTGTCCACCACAAAAAAGAACAACGCTGCCAATCCAGAAAATACCAGAATCATAATGGTTGCACGAATAACAGTGTCGCGCGACGGCCATACAATTTTGAACCATTCGCTGCGTACTGATTTGATATAGCCCAGTATTTTTTTCATATAAATGTATCCTAAAAGAATTTCTTTATACCTATTAAATTCCCCAAAATATGGCAAGCATATTTTGGTGAATTTTGTGGCAGGGGCAGAAGGAATCGAACCCTCATCCGCGGTTTTGGAGACCGATATTCTACCGTTGAACTATGCCCCTGTTGCCTGTAAAATCACCCGTCTTGCGCGCCGTCTGACCCCGCAGTCGGGGTAAAGATAGCACAACAATACAGAAAATCAAGCGGAATTATTATACTTTTTTAATTTTATCACTGCAAGCAAAAAATAGTAACCAGTAACGAGTTACAAGTAACTATTTTTTGCTTGCGCAGTTGTCTGCTTTTTTTCTACAATCTGGTTAATAGTAAGGAGAGGACCCAAGTGGCAACACGTATAGAACCGCCGATTTTACTGTCCAGATTGTTGATTTTTGTGTTCGCCGCAATGGTTGTTGTGTTGGGTGTATTGGGGGTTACATTATATAATATGTACCCGTTGGACAGACCCCAGATATTCTTTTTGATGACCGCGCCACAAAATAATCTGGATATTGTTGTGGCTGAGATGGTTCCCAATGAAGGCGAAATGTTTGATAATTTCAAGCGCACGTTTATTCGTGAATATATTCGGGCACGCAATGAAATCGTGCCAGATGCACGCATAATGCGCGAAAAATGGAGCAACGGTGCCGAAGGCGTCGTAAATTCTTGGTCAACATCGGAAATTTATAACGATTTTACAAAAACAAATATGTGGAACGCGTGGATGAGTGGCGTTCCAGATTTTGAATTTTCTTGTTCTGTTGAATTTGAAACTGGCGCAATCGAGCCACGCGATCGCGCAGGAACTGAATATTCGGTCAATTTCAGATACTTTTGTTCAGATAGTGATAGACAGATGGATAAAAAAGATTATAAAATAAGGGTAAAGTTGGATATGGCGGACGGAACCCAAATAAAATGGGGGGAACGTCTGAATAATCCACTGGGGATACGTGTTTCTGAATATGTAATTGAATCGGGAAATGGCGACCCACTGGATACCGGGTATCTGGATACAACCGGCATAACCCAGTAGCCACGAACAGGAAGGAAAACAGTCATGACGTTTGCAAGTATGTTAAAATTAAATGTATCTGTGTTGTGCATTGCGATGCTGTGCGCGAATGCCTTGGCCGCGGAATATGGCATACAAAGTGCGTGGGATAACCCAACCGCCAATATGGCCGAAGGCAGTTTGAAGCCTGGATATGCACAATTGCCTTGGTCGCACGGCAGCGTTTTGCCCATCAAGTTGCGCAACGGAATGACCACTTTGGTCACATTGCCAAACGGCGAAAAAATTGCAGACGCAGTGGTGGGAAATGAAAATCTGTTTTCAATCGCTGCAACCCAGGGCGGCAGTACTATGTTTATTACACCCGCCGCATCAAATCAAGGATCTGATACAAACTTGATCGTCACGGGCGAGTCCGGCAATCAGTACATATTCTATCTGCGCAGTGAACCTTCTAATTCCAGCGAAATCACATATTCCCAGGTTGATATTACATTGGGCGATAATACGTTTTTGCCGAATGCCACAACGGCAACATCAACAAATGCGTCGGGGTCTATTTTCAAAAAGGTATCCAATGCCACAACGAATACAATCGGTGTTGATGGCGAGGATTATGGTTGGATTAAATCCATGAAAATTGACCCGTCTGAATTCCGATTTGATTTGGATATTTTTGTTCCAAATCCAGACGATTATGTTATTGCACCTGAACGTGTGTGGCGCGACCAGATATTTACATACATAGATTTCGGGGACAAGGTTATTTCCATGACACAACGTCCGGTCGTATCACTGTTAATCGAGGGCGGCGAATCCCCCGTCGGATTCCGCACCGATGGCGAAGATGGACGATTGCTGATTGTCGAGGCCGTTGGCGACATGGTTTTACGCAGTGGGCAACGTATCGTTTGTATTAAAAAGCGTGCAAAGCCGTTCTTGATTGCAGATACAGCATCCGTTATGGCACTGGCCGAGGCGAATGTTGCACAATCCATCATGTCGGGACAATCGCTGAATAACATTGCATATACGTCCGATATGAATGCGATTAACGCGTCTGCGAATGGTTATGCAACCACACCGATGATGATGGGCAATATGCCGATGGGTGGCGCTACGTCTGGCTACTATGCGCCGGCGGGGTATGCAATGCCAACCCAGATGTATGGTGGCACCACTGGCGGCGGGACAAGCGGACTGAATATGATTCCAACCGAAAGATTGACGGCGGGGTCATTCTTGCCCCAAACCAGTATCCCGCTGATTTCCAGTAATCAAACTGGGGTTGCGGTTGAATTAAAATCGGATACATCTGTCAAGGCATTGGATGATTATTGGGCAAACTTGTTGGCCAAGTTCAGTGGTGCTGATGGCCAAGGCATTTTGACCCCGTACAAGAACATGGTATATTTTGCCGTTGACGAACAAGGTGTTGGCGAATTGGGGGCTGAATCTTCGACTGCACGCTTGTATCGTTTACGCATTGGGCCTTTGTCCGATGTTGTAACAGCCCAAGAATTGTGCAATAAGTTATTGCAATTCAGCGGTACCAGTTGCAATGTCGTGCGGGTACAGTAAGTTACTGGTTACTCGTAACTCGTTACTTGTGGGGGAAGATGGCGGTTAATTATGAACAAGTTGAAAAAGCAATTTTCTGATTTGCGGAAAAGCACACCAAAACATATACAATGGTTGTTGTTGGCGGCGGCCTTTGTTGTGGTTTTGATTTTGTTAACTTTGTTATTGACCCGCAAAGATACTGAACCCGTTACAACCACAGAAGATGAAGTCGCGCTGGAATTATATGTTACGCCAGATACCGTTGATTGGGCAAATGTTATGGTTGGCGAAACCGTTACGGAAACTTTGCAATTGTCGGCAAATGCACCCGTGCGCATAACAGATATTCGTTTTGCGAATGACGTTGACGGATTAAGCCATGTTGAAACATGCACACCAATGACAATAGATGATCAACTTTCGTGCTCGATAAAAATTACGTACAGCCCAACCGGTGCAATCAGTGCATATCCAGACGCAATGTATATCGATTGGCGTGGTGCAGACGAAAACGATATTATGCAGGAAAGTTACAAGGTTGTTTTAACATTGGGTGCCGTGGAACCTGAATTACCGGAACCCGAACCAATCCCCGAACCAGAACCGATTCCTGAACCCGATCCTGTCCCAGAACCAGAACCAGTTGCCGAACCGACGACCGATTTTGATGACGATTTGGAAATTTTAATCCCAGAAAACGATTTTTCGTTGGATGATAATTTATTGTTTGAACCAGAACCGATATACGAACCACTGGATACAGAACCTGAATACGTTCGCCCGCCCGAGGCCTGTGATGATTTCGCAATGCCTGCATATAATTTATCGGGGGTGCAAAGCGGGTGGATTCGTCCAAGTGGTGGCGCATACTATTATCACCCATTTTCTGATACGACGTGCAGCAACCCAACCGGGGTATATAACCCAGACAACGGAATTATTACAGATATAAATAACCCAGGCCAAAAAATCGGAACCGATGCTGAAAACATCGGTATGGTTGCAATTGGTGGGAATGTTATTCCGCAATTGTCAAACCCTGTATCCACGCGCAGCGTATCTGGGCGCGCCCGCCAGGCAACCAACGAGGAATTGGGAATTGGTGGTGAAATTACAGCATTACCAGAAGATACCAGCAAACCACTTGGTCTGAATCTGGCATCGGCGCCAGAGCCCGATGTAATTGTCGGCACCAGTGGAACGGCGGTATTTTCATCCGACCCGTTTGACAGAAAATTTGTATTGCGTCAATATAAACCAATTCCGGCAACAATCGTGTCCGAGGTTCGTGCCGACCCATCATTATACAGTTGTGGCTCAGCCGGCGGCAACTGTTCCGGTCAAACATTGCCTGTACGTGCCACTGTTGACCGCAATGTTTATTCTGATGACGGTCGTACCGTTGTCATACCAACAGGAACGTTGATGTTGGGATATGTAACCGGCGAGTTACCCGGACCATATAAATCGGTTGGGCGTATGCAGATAAAATGGTACCAATTTATCTTGCCCAGTGGTGTCGAGTTTAATTTTTCCAAAAATGACGCGCCATTTTCCGGCGATTCCCAGGGACGTGCCGGTGTTCCCGGACATGGCAGCACTGATTATATCGAACAATTGGTTATGCCTATGATTACGGCAATTGTGCCGGCTGCGGTTAATATGATTGCACCAATCGCCGATACATTTGTAAATCAAATCGATTTGGATAATAATACTGTCGTGCAAAGCGGAACTGTACGTTCGTCTGAATTGGCAAAACAAGAAATTATTACCGCGTGGAACCAGGTTGCACAAAAATTACTGATGGATGCATTGGATAATACCGTGCCACCGTTCTCGATTGCGGCGGGTACCCGTATTACCGTGTATTCACCCCAAGATTTGGTAATTACGTGCGGTAAAGACGACAGCAAAGAATGTTCCATATCAAATGTTCGCTCGAAATCTGGTCTTCTTGCCGCAGACAAAGAAAAAGATATGGAACGCAACATGCGCAAGGATGACTGGCGGGGAGATGCTCAGGAGGTACGTGTTGACTATGCTGATTCTTCCTGGATTGGCCAAGCCCGGTCATTCGATTTAAGCAAATTCTGTATCCAAGACGCAGATGGTATATGGGGGGTTGATAATAGCAAGCGCGGCGAAATCCAGGAATCAGGTTATGATTACAGGACTGTGTTGGGGTATTGTCAATCACTGAATTACCAGGCGATAAATAATGCGCGTCAAGATGCGCTGTATCAGGATCAACAAAAACAGTTCCAGGACTCGTACAGTGACGTAACCAGCAACGATTCATTTGTATCGTATGGCAGTCTGTCTGGGATTCAGGGCGATCAAAAGTATAACGAAGAAGTATTGGGTCTGACATACGATGATGGTGCAATACAAAATCCATTTGCAAGCGTCGAAGAAACGGCACCGGTTGAAACGGTTATTACGTGCGAAGGTGGTGCATTACCCGATGCAAATGGGTGCTGTCCAGGTGAAACTTACACCGATATGGGCGAACAAGGATTCAATTGTTGCCCCGATGGTGGTGGCGATTGCTTCCCGCCGATATTGTAGGTGTGGGTTACTCGTGACTCGTTACTCGTGACTCGTTACTCGTGTTTCACCCTTCGCCAAGGATTCGGGTGATAAACCACCCCGGCACTTCGTGCCACCCCTCCGCAGAGGGGAACTTTGTTCCGCGACGTGACGAGAGATAGCAGCCATATTCTGCCGCTAGATGGGGAACTTTGTTCCGCGACGGGACGAGCCAAGTTCCCCTCCATTGGAGGGGTGGTGGCTTGCCGCCGGGGTGGTTAGAGAGTGCAGGATTAGGTACTTAATCCCTTGTCATTCCCGCGCCCAGGGTCCCCGCAAATACGAATGTATTTGTGGGGTGGTTAAGGCGGGAATTCTATAACTTTTTAGCAATAATTTTTGTCATTCCCGCGAAGGCGGGAATAGGGCTTGGGTTGTTAATAATTATTTAATTTTGGGAATAATTCAGCGTTATATTTTTTATTCACCCGCAATCCGCGATATGAATTTAATAGACCCTATTCCCGCCTGCGCGGGAATGACAAGAGTGGTGCGGGCTTGAGCACTTAGTCCCCTTTGTCATCGCGAGGGAGTGAAACGATCGTGGCGATCCAGTGAATAAAAAAGCACTGCGGGCATTCGCCCGCAGACATATTGCACTGGATTGCCACAGTCGTACGACAACGTTTTCAACGTTGATCGTACTCCTTCGCAATGACAGCGGTGGGGGTACTTGTTACTCGTAACTCTTGATAAACCACCCTTCGCCAGGGCTTCGGGCGATAGACCACCCCGCCCCAACCACCCACGAAAATTGCATTTTCGTGGGGCCCGGTATCGCGGCACCCCTCCGCTAGATGAGGAACTTAGACCGCAACAAGACGAGAGATAGCAGCCATATTCTGCCGCTAGATGGAGAACTTTGTTCCGCGACGGTACGAGAGTCAGTACCACCATCCATCGTAAAGGGTAACTTACCCCGCCCAGGTTCCACCCACGTAAACTTTGTTTGCGCGGGGCTCGGTGTGGGTCGGTGGGCATTGGTGCGTTCCTGTCGTGGGGGATTGAAATATTTGCAAGATGCACTATAAGTATTTTTGATACTAAAATTGTGCGCGCATTGGCGCGCTTTTTTTATTTGCAATTGCAAAAAAATCCAATTATCGCGATTCGCAATGCAAATTAAAAAAACTGGGAACGAATCGAAAAACTTATTCGATATACAACCAACAGTTGTAATGTTTTACAGATTCAACCAAATGCTTTATACATAAAGTACACGATTAACAATTACCCAAAGGAGAGATAAAATGAATAAACAAAACACATGCGAATTAACATCAAATGCTGAAAAATTCCAAAGCGCAGAACAATTATGGTTTTGGTTTTTATATTCCAAATCTGTACGAAATGGTTTTAATCAAAATCACAATGTAACAACACGACGCGTGTGCGAAATTCTGGATGTAGAAACGTTAATTACCAAACTGTATTTATCTGGTAAATTAACCGATGCCCAGTTGGCTGTGATGAAAAAATTTGGCGATCGGCGGCGGGCACCACATCAGTATATTTGGGCTGAAAACCATGCGGCCGCACTGTGGCGCAGCGCAATGGATGTAATAGATTCAGCCGCCAAACAAATGGGATGGTTGGAACAATAATAAGCAACTGTTTTTTACAAATGTTGTCCGCGCGCCATGCGGATTTTTTTATATCGTTACAGTTAACAAGCCACAGGATATTATCATGATAATTGCTTTTTCGCCGAATTCTTCACGAATTATACCGCGAATTTTTTGCAGAAAATTCCGCCATTGCGCGCCCATTATCGAACCCACGCGCGGGCGGTTCATTATGTACCAATTCGTGCATCGGGGGCATATTGCGCAAATTTATCTGACCACGCGCGCGATAAAAATCCTGGGGGCAAATGGTTGGCATTTTATAACTGTATCCGCCGTCCCACCCCGCGATTTAATGCAACGCGCACGTGCATGTCGGTCGTGCGTTGCGTTTTGTAAATTGGCAATCGGGATACGTTCAGCGCGAACATTTACCCCATTGGGGCTGTATCGGTTACTCGCAAAAAGCGCGCGCCACTGGCGCGCCCAATTCACGAGTTACGGGTAACTTTTTTAATATAATACATCTGCCCCAGGCCAAAGATGTTTGAAATCGTCCAGTACAAGACCAATCCCGACGGCATCCATGCAAACATTACTGTAAACAGTAACGGCATCCATTTCATCATTCGCTGGGTCTGGGCCACAGGGTCGTCTTTCTTGGTGTCTGATTTTGGCGCGGATGCACTTTGCATATATTGCTGTAACCACATCGTCGCCCCCATCAGTATCGGCAAGATAAAGTAAGGATCCATTGACGCCAAATCAGATATCCACAGAAAATGTGCGCCACGCATTTGAACCGATATCAGCAGCGCTTTATACAGCGCAAAGAAAATTGGAATTTGAATCAACATCGGCAAACATCCCGACATCGGGGACGTCTTGTGCGTTTGGTACAGACGCATCATTTCCATCTGCATACGCGCGCGGTCATTGGCATACAGTTTTTGAATCCGCGCCATTTCAGGCTGCATTTTTTGCATCGCCGCCATGGATGTATATGATTTGCGTGTCAATGGCCACATTGCCAAGCGCAACAACAATGTCATTATGATAATTGCCACGCCGTAATTCATAACAACTGAATTCAATATGTGCAGCAACCATAAAATCGGACGAACAAAGAACCAAAACCATCCATAATCAACCGTTTCATCCAAGCCCGAGATTATCGTATCGGCCGACTGCAATATGCGATGGTCGCGTGGCCCCATATATAAATTCGTTGTAATGGTTACGTCTGAGCCCGGTGCAATCTGGACTGCGGCGGCCGCGGCATCCGCAATAAACATATCGCCCAGTGGCTTTACACGCATTGTTTGATCGGGGGACGCAATGGACAAAACTGTTTCCCAATACTGATCCACAAATCCGATAAATCCAGAATCTGTCGAATAAGCATACGATTTATCCGCAATGCGTGGCCAATCTTCGTGTTCCAAATCAAAATTCACGTATGCAACCGAACCACTATACACGCCCGCCGAAGACTCCATGTCGTTCGCACGCAGAATTTCTGCATAGGGGGCAATCGCAATCGCGTCGGATGTATTATTTTTTATCGTGTCATTAACCGATATAACATATCCATCAACCGTGATTTTGCGGTTAAATTCAACGCCATCTGAATTGCGCCACGAATAAGTATCGCCGTTTTGTTCCCACACCGTCGTTTGTGTCGGGACATCAACCCCATTGGCAATCATACC
Organism: uncultured Alphaproteobacteria bacterium; assembly: GCA_944389385.1. GTDB lineage: Bacteria > Pseudomonadota > Alphaproteobacteria > Rs-D84 > Rs-D84 > Enterousia. The sequence continues at coordinate 73,471 of CALXMC010000003.1, forward strand.
AACCAACGCGTACGCACCGTCCGCACCCAACAATACAACCGGGTCGGATTCATCATTGGACGCGTCCGCAGCATAATCCAACAATTTTACGTCTGATATACGCAGACCTTGAACCGTGGCGGTTAAATTTTCAGACGATATTTCAGACGTCGGCACCCCAGACACATCAACCGTTTCGATTTGGGTATCGGTTACTTCTGGCTTTGGCGTATTTGGTGTCATCCACCAAGACAACAACCACCACGATGCTATAAACAAAATAAACCACCACAATATCCCGCCCAGACGCGATTTTTTGGCATTCGCGTCACGATCACGCGCAGCGTTCCATTGTTGAAATCCTGATGTATTATTATTCAAATATTTTACCATAACGTTTTTCCATTATTGTTCTTTACATGCACGCACACAACGACGACGCGCCAATATCAAGTTTAATATAAGCCACGCAACGCCAATTACAATACACATGTCTGCAACGTTGAACGCAGGCCAATGCCGCCCGCCAACATGAAAGTCTAAAAAATCAACCACTGCGCCAAAACGCGCACGGTCAATCAAGTTGCCGACTGCACCGCCAACAACCAACGCCAACGGCGCACGTTCGTATTTCGGCGCGCGCGCAAATAAATAATATCCAATAAAACCGATGATAAATCCAGTCGCGATTATTATGATTATGGGTGCAGCCTCGCCCAAATTGCGCAATATGGAAAACGATGCGCCCGGATTCCACGTAAATACAATGTTAAAGAAATCACACACATGCGCCATCAAATAAGGCACAGGTACCACATCCCACGCGGGTCCTGCAAACGGAACTGTACCCGTTATAAAATATAACAGTATGGATTTTGTAATCTGGTCGGCAACAATGGCCGCCAATATTATCGCGATATATTTCCAATATTTTTTCATATTTTTCCCCATCCAACGCAATATAACAACACACACATATAAAATCAAATATAAAAGTCCCAATATGGGACTTTTTGTATGTATGTATTATGATTTACGTCCTGTCTGCGATTGTTTGTTCAACCCCCGCATAATTATCTGCACGCAAATTGTTCAATAAACTGGTTATCTTGCCATCAGACACCCCCAAATACGACAATACGCCAGACCCCAAGAAAAATGAAGATTCAATCGTTTCAGGTAATGCCTGGGCCACGTTGTGTTTTAACAATTCACGCGTGTCTGCCAAATTACGCGCACGGGCAAAAATTTTGGCACGCGGCGCAATTTGATGCACAGTCAGTATCGTATTGCGCGCCGTCGCAACGTTATCCAACGCAACAACAACCGCACGCGTGCGACGTGGCGACAAACCAAAATCACGCAAGACAGCCTCGCTGCAACTGTTACCGTACATGACATTAAAACCACGTTCGCGCCCCATCATAACCGCATTAACGTCTAAATCCAGCGCAATATAAGGAATATTTTCCGATGCCAACATCTGGGCCACAATTTGTCCAACACGACCAAAACCGCAAATCACAACAATTGGTTTTATGCTTTTATCTATGTCATCCATCGTACGCAGCGGATATTTTGATAATAATTTTCCACGTCTGCGCAACATATCAAATACCGCAACCAATATCGGCGTTAACATAATAGACAAAATAATGATGGCGGTCAGAACTTCTTGATGTTGTGTCGGTAAAGCGTCTATGCCCGAAGTTTTCATCGTTTGTAACATTAACAAACCAAACTCGCCCCCCTGGGATAACAATAACGCAATCCCAACTGAATCAGGCACAGATACATGACGCACACGGGCAACGATAAATATAGCAATAAACTTTATCACCACCAATCCAACAACGCCCGCCAAAATAATGTACCACTTTTCACCCAGTAATGGCAAATTTAACCCCATGCCCAACGCAACAAAGAAAAACGCCAAAAACAACATAGAATAAGGCGAAATTTCGGCGTTAACCTGATGACTGTATATTGTTTCAGACATCAACATACCCGCCAAAAACGCGCCCAAACCCGCCGGCAGCCCCAACCACTGCATAACCAATGCCCACAGGACTATGTTCAACATGATGGCCAGCAAAAATGCCTCGCGCGATTTCAGACGCGCAACCAATCGCATTAACGGATTTAATACGAAACGCCCAACAACCACAACACCCAATATCAGCGCAACTGATAACACCAAAATATCTATTGCGGTTGCACCCAAATTAAAACTTTTACCCGCAAACACAGGCAACATGGCAAGCAGCGGTATCGACAATAAGTCCTGGAATAATAAAATCGAAAAAGTCTGACGCCCCATGTTCGTGTTTAACTGATTTTTATCGGTCAAAATCTGCATATCTTCGGACGTACTGGACATCGCGAATAACAGCGCAACCATTATACATCCCAACACCGACCAAGTGGTTGCACCCATCAGTATCGGAAACATCATAAACGCAACCATTAAAACCTGGGCTGCGCCAAAGCCGAATATCGTGCGACGCATATCCCACAGACGTCGCATATTTATTTCCAATCCCAATGTAAACCACAAAAATATTATGCCCAAATCACCCAAAAACGTCCAAGTGTCCGTTAATTCAAATAAATTAAATACGTACGGCCCAGATAAGACACCTGCAAATAAAAACGCAACCAAGGCACCTATGCGCGCAGTACGCAACACACACACCAATACAAACAATATTAAGAAAAATAATAAAATTGGTAATGTCATTGGGTATTCTCTCTCCTGGGTATATAACCATTATAACAAATCATCTGCGATTAACGCAAATGTTTGGGGTGGAATATTTTCCGCCCGTTCTGTTCCGCTTAATCCGTATTTAGTCCAATCAACATTCGGAATTATTCCGCGTATCATTTTACGACGATGTCCAAACAAAGTTGCTGTGATTTTTTCGATTTTATCAACATCGCATATTGCAGCAATTTTTTTCGCGTTTGGAATGACTTGGACAACCGCACTTTGCACGCGTGGGCGCGGCACAAACGCAGTATTTGGAACATTAAATAATATTTTTGAATCTGCAATCAACGATGTCAAAACCGCCAAACGCCCATATTGCACGTCGCCACAATTTGCAGTGATGCGTTCGGCAACCTCGCGCTGGAACATCAGTGTCATAGATTTTATTTTTTCACCGTGCGCCGCGCGTATTAACCAACGGGTAAATAATTCCGTCCCGACATTATACGGTAAATTTGAACAAATTGCATAATCTTTGACCCCCAACGCACCAAAATCCACACGCAACGCGTCATCGTATATCACTGTCAATTGTGGTGCCACGTGCGCGATTTCATTTAATATCGGCGATGTTGTTTTATCTTTTTCAATCGCAATTACACGTGGTGCGCCCGCCAATAACAAAGCGCGCGTCAGACCACCTGGGCCGGGTCCAACCTCGATCACGGGGGTATGCTTTATATCAGGAACACTGCGCGCAATGCGACCCGTCAAATTCAAATCAAATAAAAAATTTTGACCGAATTGCTTCTTGGGTTCCAAACCCGCGGCACGCATCATCGCAGATACAGGTGGCAAAGATTCTGGGCCTTGCATCATCACACCCCCCGACGTCCATCAAATGCCAACGATAATGTGCCATCGTCCAAGTAATCTAAATCGCCACCCAATGGTACACCAGATGCCAATTCTGAAAAACGTACGTTTGGCACATCACCGACAACCGATATAACATAATGCTGGGTGGTTTTGCCCTCGACCGTGTTGGGCAATGCAAAAATAACCTCGGTAATACATTCGGACTTAATTCGTTCGGGTAAAGTCAAAATATTCAAATCTTCGGGAACCGTACCGGATGCGCCCGAAATCAAGCCGCCCAAAATATGATAACGCCCATGAAATACCGCAGACTTTTCCAATGTCCAAACATCCGCCAAATCACGCACAACACACAGTTGCCCGTTCGCACGTGACGCATCACGACAAAATTCACACAGCCCCGCGTCTGCATCAGTTAATACCCCACAACGCGGGCACGGACGAATTGTGGCCGCCGCATCCAACAATGCATTCGCCAAATTTTCTGCACGGCCAGTTTTATCCTGTAACAACGATAATACTATGCGTTGACCGGCACGCGCACCCAACCGCGGCAAGCGCGCAAATTGTTTAATCAAACGTTCTATTTTCGGATTCATTACCCATATCCACCAATGAATTTATTTAATGAAATACGTAACAGTCTATTCCCATATTTTGGGCACGCGCGCGAATATTTTGCGCCGCAGATTCAGATAAATTATTCACACGAACACGGAACATTCCGTTCGGTGCGGTTTCGATAACTGTGCCAACCCCGATTTGATTCATAACGTTATTAACCTGGGATTGGGCGGCGGCGCGCGATGAAAATGCACCAAATTGGACACCGGCATTTCCGGGCGCATTATTCGACACATCTGCAACCGGTACAGTTTGTGCAGTGGCGGTGTTATATGCCGCACTGAACGTTGTTGGCGCAGGCGCGTAATTTGCTGTAACACTTGGTGCGGGCGCATAATATGTTTGAACCGGCGCTGGCGTCGGTGCGGGCACGGGCATTGGCGCCGAATAAGAATATGACACATTCGGCGACGAAGACGCCCCGTTCGCCACCAATTCAAACCCATGATTTAACAAATTCGTCGCAACATTTGCACGGACATCTTTGTTATCCGCACCCAACACCACTGCAATTAAATGATGACCGTCACGGCGCGCAGTTGCAACCAAAGAATACTTGGATTTTCGCGTATACCCAGTTTTCATCCCATCACACCCAGGATACGTGCGCAACAACCGATTGCCGTTTGTATATGTTTTGCCATTATATGTCCATGTGTTAATCGAAAAATATTTCCAATATTGCGGAAAATGTTTATATACCGCCATAGACAGTAATGCTATGTCACGCGCAGTAGACATGTGATCATCGTTCGGTAAACCAGACGAATTTTCAAAATTAGTCCCCGTCAAACCAATTTCACGTGCAACACGCGTCATTAAATCTGCAAAGTTGCCCTCCATCCCGCCCTTCAAATTTTCGGCCAAAACACGCGCGATGTCATTCGCACTTAACACAGTCAAAGCCTTGATAGCATCTTCGACCTTTATCTTGTTACCAGCGGGGACGCCAAGTTTAACAGGCTCGGCCGCGGCGGCGGATTTAGACACAATTAAATAATCGTCCAACCGCAGACGACCATGTTCCAACGCATCAAATGTCAAATACAGCGTCATTATTTTAGTCAAACTGGCGGGATAATTTTGTACGGTTGCGTTTTCTTGGTACAACACACGCCCCGTGTCCATATCGGCCACCAAAGCCGCACGATATGACGCGCCATGCGCCGGCATCATGCACATTATGCACATAAAAAATATTGCAAAAAATCCCTTCATTTCGGATTTAATGATAATAAAAAAATACGGCGCAGGTCAACACAAAAACCCGCGCCAAATACAAACAATTTTTATTTTAATCCAGTGTGCGTAAACTGATTTTATCATCATCGACTATCACAATTTTTCCATCGCGAATGCCGAATTTATGTGCCGAATTAAACGCGTCACGTTGCGCGAATAAATCCGTATCAAATACAGGAAATACACCACGCAGTATACACAATTGGTTGGCGGTTGCCGTATCTGCACACACCGCAATAATTGGGATGTCGGGTTTACGACATGAAATCTGCATCGTAATATTTGTATCACGCGCAAATACAACAATCGCAGCCGCACGATTCAAATATGCCATGGACGCAACACTGCGTGACCAATCGTTTTCAGGAATATTTTCCACACGCGACCAATCATACGGATTGGCAATCGCATCGTTATCTGAATATGTTAAAATCTTGTTCATTGTGTTAATCACATTAACAGGATTTATTCCCATTGTTGTTTCTTCGGATGTCATGGTTGAATCCGCACGCAAATATGCCGCGTTTGCAACGTCGCTGATTTCTGCACGTGTGGGGAATTCATTATCAACCATCGTGCCCAACATCTGGGTCGCCATAATCACAGGCCGATTTAATTTACGACATTCGCGAATTATATGGCGTGAAATTGCAGGAACTTGTTCAAAAGGAACCTCGACCGCCAAGTCGCCACGCGCAATCATAATCCCATCGGCCGCCGCGGCAATATCAGATATACGCGCAACCGCATTCGGACGTTCGATTTTTGCAATTATCTTTATTGGATGTGACGTGCGCGCGGTGATAAAATCGCGAACCTCGGCCACGTCTTCGGGGCGTTGAACAAACGAAATCGCAACCCAATCTGGATTTTTTGTAATTGCATATTCCAAATCCATGCGATCTTTGTCAGTCAAAACAGACGTGTCGATTTCAGTATCTGGCAAATTAAACCCGCGACGGGACCAGATTGCATCGCCACGAACCACCACAGCCACAATTTTATCAGGCGTCACAGAATCAACCGTCATCTCGATTTTTCCGTCATTTAATAAAATTCTGTCGCCAACGTTTAACGATTTCATAACATCCGCGTCGGGTAAATTAACGCGCGTACCATCCCCGGGCGTGGGATCTGAATCAAATGTAAATTTTTGGCCGATGGTCAGGGGATATTTATCCTCGGTTTCAAAATTTCCAATGCGGTGTTTCGGCCCCTGCAAGTCAATCATTATCGCGACCGGGGTATTTAATTCATCAGAAATTTTACGAATCATATCGATTTTTTTACCCTGGACCGCGCCAGTGTCGTGGCTGAAATTCAGACGGCATATATTTACGCCCGCAGCAATCATTTGTTTTAATGTTTTTTTATCTTCGCATTTTGGCCCAATCGAGGCAGTTATTTTTGTAAATCTCATATTAAAATCCTGTAACGTTAAAACTTGATTTTTTCGTTTTATGATATATCATATAACACGTCAAAAAACAAGGGGAAAACAGCAATGAAAAACGCAAATCACGGTGCAATCGACAATCAGCAATTGTTAAGCATCATCGAAAGAATCGAAAAATTGAACGAGGATTCTGCCGCAATCGCCGCCGATATAAAAGAGATTTATAGCGAGGCTAAATCCGCAGGATTCGATCCAAAATATATCCGCCAAATGATACGTTTGCGTAAACTGGATCCAGATGAATTGGACGAAGCCGACGAATTGACACAAATGTATCGTAACGCGTTGGGTCTGTAATAAAAAAACTTTATAAAAAATCCCCATTTTGGGGATTTTTTTATTCGCGTGTATGTCGCGATGCCGCCGCCGCGATAAAGGCATTGAACATCGGATGCCCTGTGTATGGACTGGATTGAAATTCAGGATGAAATTGCCCTGCGATAAAAAACGGATGATTTTTTAACTCGATAATTTCAGGCAGTCGGCCATCGGGACTGCATCCGGATATTATCATACCCGCCGCGGCCAATTTTTCTTTGAACGAAATATCCATTTCGTATCTGTGGCGATGACGTTCCGAAATTTCGGTTTTACCGTATATTTTATATGCCAAAGTATCCGGCGTAATCACACACGGATATGCGCCCAATCGCAATGTTCCGCCCATGTTTTCAGAATTATGGTCGGGCATGATATTTATAATCGGTGTGCAATTTTTTACAAATTCTGTCGAGTTTGCATCCGATATTCCCAATACATTACGCGCAAATTCAATGACTGCGACCTGCATACCCAGGCAAATCCCCATGTACGGCGTATTTGTTTCGCGTGCATATCCGGCGGCTGCGATTTTTCCATCGACGCCGCGCGTACCAAATCCGCCCGGCACCAAAATCCCATCCAGATTTGCTGCCACGTCGGGCGAAAAATGTTCTGCATTTATTTTTTCAATATCAACATGAACGTTATTTTGGATACCTGCGTGGAACAAAGCCTCGTTCAGCGATTTATACGCATCAGGTACATCAAAATACTTACCCACAACGCCGATTTTTACATGTGGTAAATCGGCATCCAGATAATGTTCTATGCGATTAAATTTTTCCATATTGCCGGCGGCATGCGCCAAATCAAAATGGTCTGCGATTATGTCAAAGACATGTTGTTCATCGTATGCCAATGGAATTTTATAAATGTTGTTTACGTCAATTCCGCTGATTACATTTTTGGCCGGCAAATTACAGAACATCCCGATTTTTGCGCGTTCATCCGCGGTCAGCATACGCGGACTGCGCACGATCAACATATCGGCCTGGATACCGTTTTCCAACAATTCGCGCACAGACATTTGTGTTGGCTTGGTTTTCAATTCGCCACTTTTTTCCAAATAAGGCGCCAAAGTCAAATGTACAAACATCACATTTTTTCGCCCGACATCGTTTGCAAATTGACGGATGGATTCCAAAAATATTTTGCCTTCGATATCGCCAACCGTACCGCCGATTTCGCACACCACAAAATCAGTATTTGTTGGTGCGGCAATGTATTCTTTGATTTTATTACTGACATGCGGAATCATCTGCACAGTCGCCCCCAGGTAATCCCCGTGACGTTCTGCATTTAACACATCCCAATAAATTCGACCGCCAGACACCGAATCATTGCGTGATAATTGCGCGCCCAAAAACCGTTCGTAATAACCCAAATCCAAATCTGTTTCATATCCGTCGTTGGTGACATAAACCTCGCCATGTTGGAACGGCGACATAGTACCCGGATCGATATTCAAATAAGGATCAAACTTTCGCGCATGCACCGTATATCCGCGCGATTGAAGAAGGGCGCCACAACTTGCCGCCGCGACGCCCTTGCCCAAACTGGAAACAACACCACCCGTGATGAATATATATTTTGCCATAAGAAATGCCCCCTTATGGAATTCCATCATACGAAATTTTTCATTGCGGCGCAATTAAATAAATTCCTATAATTTTTACATGCGACAATTACTGGAAAATCAGTCAGTTAATGCGTTTTTATGGGTGCCGTTTTTAATGGCGTTTGGTGCCGCGCTGTATTTTAATTTATCGGCCGAACCAAATGTAAATTTATGTATTGTCGGTGCCATTGTGGCGGGCGCAGTGGCACTGTGTCGCGTGCATTTTGCGATTCGCGCAATTGCGATTTTTATATTTGGATTTTGCTATGCGTGTGGATTTACACACTTTATAAACACGCCCCAGATTACGCGCGAAATTCACAATGCTGAAATTGTTGGCACGGTTCACAATATCGATTATACGCCCGACAAAACACGCGTTTATATAAAATTGCCCGCCAATCAAATCGGCGCAGGCGATCGCGACACGATTGTTCGCGTATCATTAAAATCAAATATTACACCGCCAAAGATGGGTGATGAAATTCGCGCAACCATCGGTCTGTTTCGCCCAGATGGTGCGGACGCACCAGAATCGTTTGATTATGCACGTTGGGCGTATTTTAACGGATTAACTGCAAACGGATATATGACCGAATTTGATATTATCACGCCCGCACATAAAACCAGCATTGCCACACTGCGCGATTATATTCATCGGCGTGCAAATTCATTTTTGGCAGACACATTGGTATTGGGTTACAAAAACGCAGTCCCAGACGATGACACGCCTGTATGGACTGCCACAGGCGTTGGGCATGTTTGGTCAATCAGTGGATTTCATATCACTTTGGTATCTGCGTGGTTGGTTACGATTTTTTATTTCATATTTCGCGCCATGCCGTGTATTACAAAACGCATACCCGCGCGAAAGCCCGCAATAGTTTGTGCTTGGTTTGGATTATTGTTTTATGTTGTGTTGTCCGGCGGTGATGTTGCAACGATTCGCGCGTTTATAATGGCGTCGCTGATATTCTTGGCATTTTTATTCGGACGAAATGCGATTTCCATGCGTAATGTATGTCTGGCGTTCAGCGCAATATTTTTAACCAATCCTCACTTTGTTATGCAGCCTGGCTTTCAATTGTCTTTTGCGGCCATATTTGGATTGGTATGGCTATGGGGCGATGTAAAGCCAAAAATGCCGCGCAACAGAATACTGAAAATAATTTATACAGCAATTTTAACATCCATCACTGCAACCTTGTTTACAGCCCCGTTCGTGGTGATGCACTTTTATGAATTGCCGATTTATGGTTTGATTGGGAATTTAGTTTTGCTGCCTGTATTTTCAGTCGCAATTATGCCGTTGGCGTGTGTCGGTGTTGTGGGCGCAACCTTTGGTTGGATGTGGCCTTTGGATTTTGCAAATCAGATTTATGATGTATGTTTGACGATTGGTAATTACATAGCCACCCTGCCCGGCGCGACCCTTTTGTTGCCTCATATTCCAAACATTGCGATGGTGTTTATAATTTTGGGATTTATGTCGCTGATATTTATTCGCAATATACGCGTGAAAATAAATTATATTTGCGCAGCAATATTTTTCACAATTGGAATTACATTGGTTGTTGTGCAACCACGGCCCAAGTTTTATGTAACACACGATCATGAATTGGCCGGGTTTGTCGGCGATGATGGAAAATTAGAATTTACAAAATCACGCGCATCAAATCATTATTTTACTTTTGATACTTGGCGGCAAATGAATGGCGAAGCGGCCGGCATTAAAAACATTCGCCGCAAACCAATTCAGGGTGTGTGGATGTTAGAGGCAGAAAATTTCAAATTGGCATATATTCAAAAATTTGTACCACTGATGCAGAACATAGAAAATCTGTGCACAGATAAAAATGTTGATTTCATAGTTTCTTATTTCAATGTTGATGCGCCACGGTGCAATCATAAAATTTTACGTGGTGGACTTGTAATTTATCCAAATGGAAAAATCAAGCACGTTTCGAATGCGCGTCCGTGGCATAATCCGCACGAATAAAATACAATCCCGACGCGGGCGCAGTTGGTCCCGCGGCACTGCGATTACGCGCGGCTAAAATTTCATCTGGGTCATACGGTTTACCCAATCCGATTTCAACCAGTGTGCCCACCATATTACGAACCTGATGATGCAGAAATGAACGCGCAGAAAACTCAAACACAATCAAATCGCCGCGTGATGTGATTTTACACACGTCCAATGTTTTTATTGGACTTTTGGCCTGGCACTGGGTGGCGCGAAAACTGGTAAAATCATGATGGCCAACCAATTTTTTTGCCGCTGTTCGCATGGCCGCAACATTTAATTTGCGTGGCACCCACCATACGCGATTTTTATCCAACGCGGGCGCAGCACTGCGATTCAAAACAATATATTTATAATGGCGCGCAACACATGAAAATCGCGCATTAAAATCATCAGACACAATTTCACAGTCCAATACCGATACAGGCGCGTTTGTTAAATAAAAATTCATCGCGCGCATAACTGTATTTGCATCCGGCGCGGACGGCAAATCAAAATGCGCAACCATTGCAATTGCATGAACACCTGCATCGGTACGACCAGCTGCAACAACATCAGGACGTTCACCACAAAATTTTTCAATCGCATCACGCAATATAGATTGCACAGACGGCCCTTGGCGATTTTCCTGCCACCCTATTAAATCTGTACCATCGTATTCAAGAGTTATTTTATACCGCGTCATTTATCGCCCCAAACATTTATCACATTTAGTTTTTTCAAACGTGTACATAATCAATGATTGCATACGTGCATATGTTTTACAACTGTGACAATGTGACCCAAAACACCCCAAGCATTCGCATTTACCAAAATCATTATGAACAGATAATTTTACATGCGCGTGCCACAATCCACAAAACTTCATTTTTATTCCCCGAATTTTATTTCTGCGCCATGCAGACCATTTACAAAACTGCGCCAATCCATTGGCTTTTTACCGGCGGGCTGAATCCTTAATATTTTTAATTCATTGTTTTCAACGCGCGTTTCCAAAATCTTGACATCCACGCCGTTTATTTTTGTACGTCCCGCGCCCAGCGCACGAATTTGATTATGTATTTCACGCGGTGATTTTGACCAATCGATTATCTCGTCCGCGCCTGTAAATTTACGCGTATATGTTGGGGTACCAACCTGGGGCGTGGGCACATACCCAAACGGATTGGATAAATATTCTGTCAGCATTTCCGCACCAATTTTTGATACAACGCTTTCAACATCTTCATTTGTATCATTTTCACCGATGTCAAATTCGCGGCGCATATACACGCCACCAGCATCCAATTCAGGCGTCATTTGCATTAAACAAACAGCTGATTCTGTATCACCATTGTATATTGCAGTGCGTATCGGCGACGGTCCGCGATATTTAGGTAAATCACTGGGGTGAATATTTACACATGGCGCAGACGACAAAACATTATCGCGCAATATCACACCATACGACACAACCACCACCATATCGGGCGAAAAATTATAATCACGTATATTTGTATACACGGGCAAATTATGCGATTGCGCCCAAATATGCACCGGCGATGGGGTTAAAATATGTTTGCGACCAACAGGTTTTGGTGCACGCGTAAACACGGCCATGATTTCGTGACCTGCATTTAATACCGCGTCAAAGATTGGCACAACAAAATCATTTGTGCCCATCAGTACAATTTTCATTTGTGTTTCCGCACCTTTCGCATAACCATTTCACGCCGCACCGGCGACAGATAGTCTATGAACAAAATCCCATCCAGGTGATCTGTTTCATGTTGGACGATACGTGCGGGCAACCCAGACATTTTTGCAGCCATTTGTTTGCCATTTTCATCCGTCCATTCAACTTCGACCGCGGCGGGACGCGTCACATTCGCATAAACAGGCAATTCATCGGGACCCAACACGGACAGACATCCTTCCTCTATTGTGCAAAGGTCAGAACTGCGCGTGATTATTTTTGGGTTAATCATTTTGAATACAGTTTCAGTGTCTGGATCCATCATAACCAAAAATCGTTTTAATTGACCCACCTGGGGCGCAGCCAAACCAACACCGTTCTGGTCGCGCATCATGCCGACCATTTCCGTCATAATATCCAACAATTCCGGCGTGATTTCCGTTATTGGCGCGCATTTTTCGCGCAAAATCAAATCGCCGCAAAGTTTCATTTGCAACATATATAAATCCTTTTATAATGGATTTTATCAAAGGATTGGAAAATGACAACTTTTATTTTCGTGTTATTGGCTGTTATAATTGTGATGTTGATTGCATTATTGGTACGTCGGCCGACTGTGGACATTTCGTCCCTGCGCGAAGATAATGCACGTCTGCGCGAACGGTTGGCGGAACGGTTGGGCGCACTTAGTCAAAACGCCATCGAATTAAAAAATATCAGTGCGGATATCGCAAATTTCAAAAATATTTTAATGGGCAATAAACAGGCACGCGGAACATTCGGCGAAAGACAATTGGCTGATTTGGTTGCAGATATTATGCCACCAGATACGTATTCGTTTCAAACTGTGTTGGATACAGGCGTGCGGCCGGATTGCGTTATACGATTGCCATACCCGCCGGGCGATATGATTATAGACAGTAAATTCCCGCTGGAAAGTTATACGCGCATGACCGAACAAAATGACGAAGGCGCGCGAAAACAATTTGAACTGGACGTGCGCAAGCATATTGACGACATTGCATATAAATATGTCATTCCGGGCAAAACGGCGGAATCTGCGATGATGTTTATTGCGTCTGAATCCATATTTGAAACGCTGCATCGCGAATTCCCAGGCGCAATAGATTACGCCGCCCGCCGCAAAGTGTTTATTGTATCGCCATCGACATTATGGGCAACATTGAACACTGTGCGTGCCGCATTATCAGACATAAAAATCAAACGCGTTGCGGATAAAATAAAACGCGAACTGAATTTGTTATTGGAAGATTTGTCCCGTCTGGGCGAACGCGCCGGAAAAGTACAGCAGCATTTTTCCCAGGCCACCAAAGATATAGACGACCTGCAAATATCCATCAGAAAAATTGCACCGCGCGCTGAAAAATTACGCGATATGGATTTTGAATCATGATAATAGAGTGTAGATAATGTCCGCGCATGTGCGCGGAATTTTATTACCGTTGCGGGCTAAAGCCCCCGCGAAACTACAAATGTATTTGCGGGGGCCCCGGGCGCGGGAATGACAGAGTATAAGGAGTAAGTGGATAAATACGAATTCTCTTACCACCCCGTCGGCACAGCCGCCACCCCTCCAATGGGGGGGGGACTGGTTCCGCAACGAGGCGAAGGCCAAGTTCCCCTCTGCGGAGGGGTGGCACGATACCGGGCCCCGCGAAAATGCAATTTTCGTGGGTGGTAAGCGTGCCGGGTTGGTCATTGTACCGGCGGTAAGCATTCGGGTGTGACGAGGTTCGAACAAGAGATCAAATAATACTAAATTACGATTTTGATTTTTTTTGCAGGATTTTGCGTTGCAGTTTCAAAATCTGAGTTTCGCGGTCTTTTATCGTTTCTATCAGTTTATTATTTTCCAGGCGTAATTTTTCCAAATCATGACGATTAACCAAAATCTCGTTCGATAATCGCCGCGTTTTTTTGCGATTAAACGCCAACATTATCAGCGCACCAATCACTGCGCCTGCAACACCAACCGTTAAATCATATAAAACATCCGTTATAACCATACGACGATTGTAACGGATTTATTTTTTATTCGCACCAGGTTGATTTTCTTAATCCTGTTTTTCTGTCTATCCATACAGCCTCGTCCGCGATTTCCATTATCGGCATATCGGATTTACTGTCTGAATAAGCGCGCACGACATGCGGTATAATTTTATTTTTTTTCGCCCATTCATCCATGGCCAAAACTTTATTTTTGCCCCAGCATAAAAATTCGTATTTCCACGGATGCCGTTCATCCATACGCGAGCATAACACCGCATCGAATTTCATATCACGCACCAGGCACGGAATCATGTAATCCGCACTGGCAGAAACCAAAATAACCGTACGCCCAGATGCACGTTCTTTGGCAACCTGGTCTGCCGCCCAACCAAAACGTTCGCGCAGGTGTTGTTTTATAAACGCGGGCGCAAATTTTTTCACCATGTCTGTGGTTAAAAATCTGCGCATTGTTTGACGCCACCATACGCCGCCTGGGTTAAACATACGCGCAATCGCCGCAATGCCAACCAGTGGTAAAAACAACCAAGGTCGCACAGAATGCCGAAAACAATACTTTGCAAATTCCACATTCGTATCATGTGCGGACAATGTTCCATCAAAATCAAATACCGTTATATCTTCTTTTTTTAACATCATACATTCCTGTTATTCGCAATATTATATTCATGTTTTTTTGTTTTTTGCAATAAAAATGGGGCATGCGCCCCACCCTTTATTTTTTATGACGTTTTAATCTTTGGCGGCCACGTTCCACCAAAAAGAACAATGCAGGTGTTAATACAAACGTAAATATCATACTGGCGAACATACCGCCAATCATCACCGCAGCCATCGCGACCTTCATTCCGTCGCCAGCCCACAATTGCGGCAACATCCCGGTTATAACTGCGATTGACGTCATTAAAATCATGGACTGTTTATCTTTTAATTCTGTCCATAATGCTGTCGCGGGGCTTTCGCCATTGGCAACACGATTGACGGTTGGTTCCAACACCAAAATGTTATTATTCACCACCAATCCAACCAACATAACAAACGCCAACATTGCGCCCACGTTCATAGATGCACCAGACAAGAACATCAACGCAAACACGCCTGCAAAACTGGTTACGATGGACGTGGCAATCGTAAATGGATGTGCCAACGAATTCAATATCGCCGCCAGTAACATATATGTCAATATAACCGCCAGCAAAAACGCATTGCCGATTTCAGTTGTCGTTTCGCCTTGGATTTCAGACATGCCGCCAAACTCGACACCATATCCTGTTTCCCAATTTATCTTGGACGCGGCGGCCTGAATCTTTTTCTGAACCGGTCCCATGGTTGATTTTCCCAATGTGACATCGATTTCAGTTATACGATTTTTGTCGATACGCATAATATCAGGTGTTGCCGTAACTGTACGAATTTCGCCCAATTCAGACAAAGGCACCATGCCACGTTGCGAATTTACAAACACATTGTCGAACATACCCATTGACTTGAACGCTTCTGCGAATTCCAAAATAATCGGGTATTCTTCACCGTTTTCTTTGTATTTATAATCGTCGTTGCCGTACAGCGCCGTACGCAATGTCACACCCGCATAAGAATTATTTATGCCCCACGAGTTCATTTTATCTTGATCTGGGACAAATTGAGTTTCCATCGCAGGACGCTGTTGTGCCAATACCGCCGTTTGAACTTCGGGTAATTGGTTTATCATATCCAGCATTTGATTTGCATATGCCATACGTTTATCATCGTCTGGCCCATATACGTTCAAGACTATATCTGCATTTGATGTACCGGCCGAAATCGCTGCGCCGGCACTGACCTGGATTTCCACGTCTGGGATTTCAGACAGCACAGGCATAATTTCACGCGCGATTTCTTTATCGGATTTGCTGCGATCGGATAAATCTTTCAGTGTTACTTTCACATCTATGTTTTGCAAACCACGATCGCCAATCTTGACCGATGTTGCCGTGACGTCTTCAAACCCGGACAGTTTTTCTTCCATCTGTTTTGCAATCGCGACGGATTTTTCATACGTTGCACCCATTGGTGCACGCGCCGTGATGTTAATTTCGTTCGTGTCTGATGATGGCGCAAATTCATTTCCAACAAATCCCATCAACATACCCGATCCAATTAACACAGCCACCGCAATCGCCACCACACGCCACGGATGCGCATGCTGGTAATCAAACCAACGACGCAGGCGCGATGGTTTGTTTTGTGATTTTGCATCTTTTTTATCAGATACAACCGTTGCACGGACTGTTTTTGCATTTTGTATTTTTTTCGATTTTTTGTTTTCGGAAATCCTTAAAATTTTCGCAATCATCATCGGCGTCAAAGTAAATGAAAACACCAATGATAATACAGTTAAATATACAACTGTCAAACCGAACTGATTCATGAACTGGCCCGCTATGCCGCCCATAAACGCCAAAGGTAAAAACACCACAACGTTTGTCCCAACACCCGCCAATACGGATACAGCAACTTTTTTCGTACCGTCAATTGCGGCGTCTTCGGGTGATTTGCCACGACGCATTTCTTGCAACGCAGATTCAATCAAAATAATAGCGTTCGACACCAATGTCCCCAGCGCAGACGAATATGCCAACAACGTCAATGCGTTGATTGTAAAACCACTGGCATCCATCAAGAAAAATCCAGCAACCAGTGACGCAGGTATCACAACAGACGCAATAATCGTCGAACGCCAATTACGCGTAAATGCCAACAATACCAATACTGTGAATATAACCCCCAGGATGATACCTTCGATTGTGCTGTATGTTTCGTCGGCAATGGATGTTGATGTATCAGAAATTATTTCCATTTGCGCGTCTGGAAACACTGTTTTTAATTCAGCCGTTAATTCGGGCAACTGTTTATGCAATGCGCGCGAAACATTTATCGCGTTACCGTCAGACGATTTTACAACAGACGCAATAATAACGTCACGGCCATTATAACGCGCACCGTTTTCCAAATCACGCGCAGCATCGGTAACTGTTGCGATTTCGGATAATTTGAAACGTTGACCTTCGACTGTTGTTAATTGCAAATTTGCAATTTCATCAACACTGGCGAATTCACCAACAAAACGCACGTTCGAAGAATTTGAACCAAATTCAATTTTACCACCCGGCACATTCAAGTTACGTTGTCCCAATGCAGTCACCACATCCATAACCGTCGCGCCTCGCGCCGCCAAACTTTCTGGATTCATTTCAATGCGTACCGCACGCGTTTCGCCACCGAACACATCAACACTGGCCACGCCGGGAATTGCGGTTATCCGATTGGATAAAGTATCATCAACATATTCCTGTAAATCACGCAGATTTTCGCCCGTTACCATAATATCCAAAACAGGTTGCTCCAACGGGTTTAATTTTTCAACAACGGGCTGCTCCATATCAGTTGGGAATTCTGAAATCAAAGAATCCAGTTTTGTTTTAACCTCGGTCGCTTTGTCATTAACATCAACGCCGATGTTAAATTCAGCCATCACAAAACCGCCATTTTCAAATGCCTGGGACGTGATTTTTTTAATTTCAGACACTTCGGATATTGCGTCTTCGGCACGTTTTATAACCTGGGATTCAATTTCAGACGGTGCAGCACCAGGGTAAATAAATGTAGCCGTCACCATCGGTAATTCAACCGACGGGGTGCGTTCTATGTTCATTTTTGGGAACGATACAAATCCCAACACCACAAAGAATAATACGAACATAACCGTTGTAACAGGTCTGCGAACAAAAAACTTTAACATGATAATTCCCCCTGAAAATACTTAAACACAAAACACAGATTATTTAACAATTTGAACTTTGTCGCCCGCGCCAATGTGCGATAAAATAACCACATCGCCGTCGCTTAACCCTTCGACCAATGCGGTACGCGCGTCAGAACGCACGATATGTACATCGCGCGGCGTTGCAACACCATCAACATCCAACATCACAACACCATTTGATACTGCATATAACGGAACAAAATATCCGTCTGATTCAAATTCAGCGTATTGCAATCCATCCGTCGCGCCTCGTGTGCGCACAATGTGCATTCCTGTGTTCAAATCAACGTTATTTGATACAGACACAATTTCGCCGTCGCCGACACGCTGGCCCGGTTGCAATTTACCAACGCGCACAGAAGACACCAACGCGCGATTGTCTTTTATTTCAATCGGTTCGCGCAACACACCAACGCCACGCGTCATTTTCATCGCATAAACAGGCGCACCAACGTCCGCAGCCGCGCGCGCCGGATTAAATACCGCACGTGCGTTTTCTGCACCAATGGCGGCAAACCGAAACACAACCCATCCAATCAACGCAACCGCACATGCGCCGTACAAAATGTTTTTTATTTTTTCAGACTTTAATTGCAATTTTACTTTTTCCATCTTTATTCACCCAATTTTTTCACAGATTCCGCAGACATTAAAATATTGTATTTCGCATTTAATAACGCCATGTCCAACTGGTACAGACCGGCGGAAACCTCGGCCAATTCGACGGCAGACGTTTGCCCGGCCGCAAAACGACCACTGGAAAATTCGTACGCCTTGGCCGCCAAGTCACGCGCATTTTCCAAAGTCTTCAAATTCCCGCGCAAATGATTGTATTGGTCAATGGCGCGCGTGTATTCTTCTGTTACCAACTTTTTGGATTTATCCAAGTCTTGACGGGCAGCCTCGGCATTCATGGCCTCGATTGTGGCGTTTGCCATATTTGCACCACCACTGAAAATCGGCACCTGTAAAGCCAATCCCCAATATGCAGACTGGTTTTCAAACCCATCAAACACGTTCGGAATATTGTCACCCATCGCGATATAGTTGTACGATGCGGTCGCCGCCAAAGTCGGTAAAGCACCTGCACGTTTGGATTTTGCGTTGCGTTCGTACATCTGGATTTGTTCGTTCAAAATATCCCACTGTGGCGTGGATTTTAATTCGCCCGCCGCCAGGTCTGGGAAATTTTTCGGAAATTCATCGGTTAAATTCAGCGGTTCATTAACGTCAATCCCCGCCAAAATTTTTAACATTCTGTGCGCAGTATCACGATTAAATTCGGCATTCGACAGGTTGATTTCTTTGGCCGCAATATCAGATTCAATTTTCACCAAATTACTGCGGTTGGCACGACCAGCGGATGTCAAACTTTTACGCGCATCGCGCGCAGCATTCAAATCGGCACGCGAAATATCCACGATTTCATCCGTCATTTTTGCGGTCCAGTATAAATCTGTTGCGCTGTAACGAACCTCGCGTTGGGTCATTTCGCGCGACGCGTCCGCGATTTTAATCGCCGCCTTGACAGATTTCACCGCGTTGCCGATTTTACCAAAAGTATAAATCGGTTGGGTAATCGACACACCCGCCATAAACATACTGTCCGGGATATTTAATTTATCCGGCAACGGGATGTTTTGCCCCAAATACTGCGCCAACAATCCACCCAATTCCGGCGGAATATCCACAGAATATGACTTTGTCGGATTGGCAACGTCAATCAAATTCATGTATGTAACATTTCCGTCAATTTTGAACCAACGATTTGCATTAACCGCATCCAAAGACGCCTGGGCTTTTTTCAGGTTGGCATCGGCCTTTTTCATATCCTGGGATTCAGCCAAAATCATATCGACCGCCGTGTCCAACGACAAATCCATGGCAAAAGACGGCGTTACCGCCACAGCCGCACACAATACCACTGCGGCAAATTTTAATTTATGCATTTGTAATCTCCATCCGCGTTAAAATATTGTTAATCGTCTTCATCGCCACAGTCAGCGCATTTTCATCTTCGCGTGAAATACCCGCAAATAAACCTTCTATTGCGTTACGCATTACATCCATCGCCTGGGACGCGATTTTTTCGCCGGCCGCAGTCACAGAATACCAAGTGTTGCGACGATCTTTTTCATCAACCTTGCGCAAAACCAAACCATCGCGTTCCAATTTGCGAAACACCGCGCACAGGTTCGGCGTGGTCAGCATTTCACGACGGGCGATTTCCTTTAATAAAGCAGGTCCACCCAGATGCAACCGCACCAGAACGCTTAATTGTTGGCGCGGGAAACCCGCCAAAAACGCGGGCGCGCGTTTTAATTTATCGGATAATTTATCGAATAATAAAATGTTTTGTTCGAATAATTTAACAAATTCTTTACGAGCCATGCCAACGACCTTTTGGTTGCTAATTATTAAAAACCTGAATAATTATAGTTTTTAACAAACAAAATGCAAGGGGAAAAATGATAAATTTTTTAATTTTTTTTGCTTTGATGTGCATAATTGTAAAAATGTTATTGCAAAAACGCAAAAGATATTTATAATCTGTGTTGCTTTTGGGGTGTCGTCTAATGGTAGGACAAGAGATTTTGGTTCTCTTTATCATGGTTCGAATCCGTGCGCCCCAACCAAATAAAAAACACCCCACAGGGGTATTTTTTATTTGGTATTCGCACGGATTGTGCAAATACGTTTCACATTTGCACTGCAAAACATTATTAATGTTTTGTAACCATTTCGGAAAATCGCAGATTTCCCGAAATGGAAATGGGGGAACACCCCCATTCCCCCGTGTGCGCCCCAACCAAAAATTAAAACGCCCCTGTGGCGTTTTTATTTTTGGTTCGTGGCCACGGTTCGCAGCCTGCAACGAACGTTGCCGGTTCGAAAACAAGTAGATTTGACAAGCACACGCGCAGTCAAATCGTTACGGGTTCCCCGCAGCCGGCGCGCCGCGCCGTGCGAGGGAATCCGTGCGCCCCACAGGCATAATTGCAAAACCCGCTATCTGGGGCAAGTTTTGTTGGTTTTAAGAACTTTCAAACTATTTTTGTCTGATTTTGTGTTTCAAAATTTTACGTCTGACCTTATTTTCTGTGGCCATATAAAAACCAAAATAACACTCTTTCAGATTTTCGGTACCAGCGAAGTAAAATTGATTACCACTGCCACCGGTTGAGCTGCCCGTTTTTGCAAACTCTTGTTCTTCTTCGGCATCACCTCTGGAAGTAGCGTTCTGGACCGTAGCATCCCATACGATGTTTGGATAAATTCGTGTTGCCAGACATCTGTTTGCACTGTCTATATCCATGAAATGCAACTTTGGCATATTTTCAAATTTTTGATTTTTCCTGTCTTTATTAAAAATATCGTATGCAGAATATGCAATACTAGGCTTGCTGTCTTTATCAATATACAAAACGACCTGATAAATTTTGGTAAAAAAAGGTATTATTTTTTTCATTTTGACTCCTTTAAATTTAGTTATTTAGGTTTTAATATGTTCCGCTGTTGCGATATATATCATCCAGTTTCCAATACGAAGTTTTTTCTTGCAGTTTAATCATATATTCACCCCGTTTTTCTGGGTTACTTAAAATATGGAGTATAAACAATATGTTGTCAATAGCAGTTTGACAAATAAAATACTTGACAATTTTGTAAAAGGCATGTATAATGTATCACATAAAGAAATAAGTAGCACTGGTTTTACCAGTGTTTTTCTTGTGATACATTCAAACGTGTTTTCACGTTTTCTATTCCATATTTTACTAAACACTGATAAAATCGGCACACAAACGACTAACAACACAAAAACAGCCCCAATACATTTACCATTTGCAAAATGGGAAATAATTTGTAATATATACGGCGTTGGTCCCATCGTCTAGCGGTTAGGACATCGGATTCTCATTCCGGTAACACGGGTTCGATTCCCGTTGGGACTGCCAAAATATTTATTTGCCGCGAAGTGGTAAATAAATATTTTGTGGTGCCCCCGGGAATTGAACACGTGACAAAGGGTTCGAACCGCCGGCGAAAGGCGGACGGCAGTACGCCGGTTATGTGCCACGCACATAATGAGCCAAGGTGACGAAGTATTCCCGCCCAGACTGCCATAATTTGTATTTGTTGGGAACCAGCAAATACGAATTATGTGAATGTCCCCGCGGGATTGCGATGTCTTTTATTTCCAAAAAATTGACTTATATAATATGGGGTGTGTTAGTTACTAAGAAAGTTACTCAGGTATTGACAAAGCAAAACTTTGTACTATAATACAAGAGAAACAAAAATTGAAACAGGAGGATACGAATGTCTAAAAACGTAAAACAGAATTTGGCCTTGGCCGGTGGAACATTGGGATTTTTCGCCTTGGTCGCATTTATGGGAATTGCAAACTATGGCGGCAATGGTTATGACGCGCGCGCCATGGATAATGTACGCGATTACATGTTGCCTGATGCGCAACGCGAATATCAAGACGCACATGAACGCGCCGTCCAGGCAGGTTTTGATACATTGGCCAAAGATGCCAAATATGCTGAATTGAAATATCGGGCACAAAAAACGGCTGATTCATTAAATCGTGCTGCAAGTTATGAAGAATATAAAAAACTGTATGACCAATACAAACAGCAAACTGCCGCGGCTGAAGCGCGCGCAGAAGAGTTGTTTAATGCAAAAGTCAGCGAAGACAGTGCGTTATTTGTCGCTACACGAAAAATGCAAGAACGCCAGGCGCGCTTGACACAAATGCAACGCGACAGTGCCATGTTTGCACAAAAACGCGCAAGTCAAACTTTTGCTGAACGCATGAACGATAATTTTGATGAATTCAAACGCGATTACAATAACGCGCGTATCAAGTTCCATCAAAAACGTTTGCAAGAATTACAAAAGTTCAAACAAGAACGCAGCAGATAAAAAAATCGCCCATTCGGGCGATTTTTTCTTTAACCATTTTTTAATAAATCACGTGCGCGCGACAATAAATCGATTGCAATCCCGATTTGTACATTATCAACCGGCGTGGGCACATCCGTCGGCACGGTGGGCGCGGACGTTTCGGTTGCATCTTCCGTATCCACCGCCGTTTGCATCGGCGCAAATTCAGATGCAGACGCGGGGAAATTACCGCTGCGCAATAATTTTTTTACCCCGGCAATTGTCATGCCGTGTTTATACAGCAAATCACGAATTACAGTCAGACGTTCGACCGTATCTGCACGATAATATCGACGACCACCCGCGCCCGTCGTCGGACGAATTACAACCGGGAACTGTTTTTCCCAATAACGCAGGGTATATGCCGGCACAGATAAGCGTTTTGAAACCTCGTTAATAGAAGAATAATATTCTTTGTCCATGCCGTTCCCCGTTTGTTATTGTGCGCTTTGTTGTTCGGCGACCTCGGATTCGACTTCGGATTCTTCGGCTTCGTCGCTTAAAATCGAAATCGCAGACACCACGCGTTCGTTTTCGGCCGTGCGGAACAATGTCACGCCCGCGGTTGCACGACCTGCGATACGAACATCGCGCACAGGCGTGCGGATGATTTTTCCGCCGTCTGTGACCATAATGATGTCGTTATCATCGGCAACCGGGAAAGAACCCGCCACGGCTGTATTTTTTCCGCCCAGTTTGATATTCGCAAATCCACCACCACCGCGGTGCGTTGTGCGATATTCATACGATGACGTGCGTTTGCCAAATCCGTTTTCGGACACAGTTAATATAAACTGCTCGGACGCGGCCATTTTTGCCATCTGGTCATCGGTTAATGTGACGGTCGTGGCATCTTCTTCGTCGTCGGACGCCTCTTCTTCTATACCTGTGGCGGCGCGACGTGCGGCACGCGATTGTTTGATATATGCCGCGCGTATTGACGCATCAGATTCACCATGATTTAACATTGCCATGCCGATAATTTTATCATCTGCGCCCAACGTCATGCCACGCACGCCGGTTGAATTGCGGCCTGCGAATACACGGATTTCGGTCACAGGGAATCGTATGCAACGACCGCGATATGTTGCCAAAAATACGTCTTGGTCGTCGGTACATGGCAGTACTGAAATCAAACTGTCGCCATCGTCCAGTTTCATTGCAATTTTTCCGTTTGCACGTATCGAATCGAAATCAGATGTACGATTGCGGCGTACAGTCCCAGACGCAGTCGCGAACATTAAATAATGTTCTTTGCCCGATGCGGCGGCCGCTGCCATGTCTTCTTCGGGTACAGGCAAAATCGCTGTGATTGTTTCGCCGTTTTCCAACGGTAACAGATTTACCAATGGGCGTCCCTTGGCGGCGGCTGCGGCCTCGGGCAATTTATAGGTTTTTAATTTATAGCATATTCCGCGGGACGAAAAGAACAACAGCGGCGTATGTGTATTTGCAACAAATACCTGGACCACATAGTCATCGTCCTTGGTCGCCATTGCGTTGCGGCCTTTGCCCCCGCGTTTTTGCGCACGATATGTATCCAAAGACACACGTTTGATATATCCAGTATTCGATACTGTGATAACCATATCTTCACGTGCGATTAAATCTTCGATATCTATATCGATTTCAGCATCGGAAATTTCAGTACGGCGTGGACTGGCCCAATTGTCGCGCACAGTTGTTGTTTCGTCGCGAATGATTTGAATGATGCGTGCGTGACTGCCCAAAATGTCCAGCAAATCTTTTATTTGCGCGCCCAATTCCACCAAATCTGCGTGTAATTTTTCGCGTTCCAATCCAGTCAAGCGATGCAATTGCAATTCCAAAATTGCGCGGGCTTGGTCTTCGGACATATAAAACATTCCGTCTTTGTATTCTGTGTTTGGATCGTCAATTAACTGGATATAATTTTCAATATCAGACGCACGCCACCCACGCGAAATCAAGGCTGTGCGAGCCTCGTCCGGGTTGGCACTGGATTTAATCAGTTCGATAACTTCATCCAGATTGCCGACCGCCACCGACAGTCCCAGCAAAGTATGTGCACGATTACGCGCACGATTCAAATCGAATATTGTACGACGACGAATAACCTCGCACCGGAAATCTATGAACGCGTCCAGTACGCCACGAATGTTGAACAACATCGGACGGCCACGATTTAACGCCATCATATTAACCGGGAAATTAGTCTGCATTTCTGTGTATTGGAACAAATGATTTAATACCACATCCGGTATCGCATCACGTTTTAATTCAATAACTATGCGCAGACCTTCTTTGGATGATTCATCGCGGATTTCAGAAATACCCTCGATACGTTTATCTTTGCTTAATTCCGCGATTTTCATAATCAGTTGTGATTTATTTACCTGGTACGGAATTTCATCAACAACAATCGCGGGATGATCATGGAAAGTTTCGCTGTGTGTTTTTGCACGAACGATTATTGAACCGCGGCCAGTTGTGTGCGCTTTATACGCGCCGGCACGCCCCATTATAACCGCACCCGTCGGAAAATCAGGCCCCGGAATTATGCCGAATAATTCGTCGTCCGAGATTTGCGGATTATCCAAAATCGCCAAAATACCGTTGCAGATTTCGCCCAAATTATACGTCGGAACATTCGTCGCCATACCAACCGCAATACCCGAGCCACCGTTTACCAAAAAATTCGGGAACTTGGTCGGCAGTACAACAGGCTCCTGCAAAGTGCCGTCAAAGTTCGGTTGCCAATCAACTGTATCTTTGTCCAAATCGTCCATCATGGACGCCCCCAGTTTGGACAGGCGCGCTTCGGTATAACGCATGGCCGCGGCTTTATCTCCGTCGCGTGAACCAAAGTTACCCTGCCCCTGGACCAGCATTTCGCCCATGGAAAAATCCTGGCCCATGCGAACCATGGCTTCATAAATAGAACTGTCGCCATGGGGATGATATTTACCCATAACATCACCCACAATACGCGCGGATTTAACCGTTGCCTTGGTCGCAGGCGCCACATCATTCATAACGTACAAAATACGCCGATGCACAGGTTTACACCCGTCACGAACATCCGGCAATGCACGGTCCACAATAACAGACATCGCATAGTCCAAAAAACTGGTTCTCATTTCATGTTCCAGCGATGATTGTGGGATTTTAATTTCGTTTATTTCGTTGATATTATTTGTTTCTGACATACTTGGTTTTCCCCTGTTTTTTGATAAGTACAGAATAGCAAAATTTTACCGTTTGGGTCAAGAAATAAACCCCAAAAATTATATTGACAAAATTTAACTTTGTGATACATTATACAGGGCTATGAAGATAAACAAAAATAACAAGTTAAATATAAATAATCTGGCCGTTGCGGGGTGGTATGTCCAGTATGCTGTGGCACGCGCGCTGATATTGTGCGGATTGGGCTTATTACGTATACGCGACAAAATTAACACTACCATCCGTACCAGATAAAGGGGACAAATATGTTTTTACCATTATGGAAATTGTTTACTGCTTTGTTTGTATATTACCTGTCGTTGGAAGGGTTAAAAAAACTTGGTTTGGTAAAATCTAAATAAAAGTGTTGCGTTTTTCAAAAACCTGTGATTAAATAGGGGCACAAAAGGATTTATTATGGCAACAAAACGTACTTATCAACCATCTAAAACACGTCGCGTGCGTACGCACGGGTTTCGTGAACGGATGGCGACCAAGGGCGGTCGCGATGTTTTGAATCGTCGTCGCGCAGCGGGTCGTAAAAGATTGGCTGTTAATGCAGTGAAATAAAAAATCGCCGATTGGCGATTTTTTTTTAACGATATAGTTAACCGAACTATGACATTTCAGTCCAAGTACAAATAACGTCTGCATGAACCGTATCGCCGGTTTTTATTTTGTGGCGACTGGTTAAACCGTCTATTACTACATCAACTGCAATCTGGGGCGTATCGGGACTGATTTCTTTTTTGAAATTTAATTCGATACGTTTTAATTTATGTTGGTTACGATAAACATAACCAACACTTTCAGTTGCCCATACTGCATACACCGCGTTGTTAATATGCTGATTAACGTCAATGTCATCAAAACGACATTTCATAGTATGCGTTTTTGTCGGCGTAAAATCCGGAAATTTTTCAAAAGGCATATCCCATGCGCGTTCTGGAATAATTGCCCAGTGCGGTAAATTTTCATCCAATTTCAGCGGGCGACGACGCGTCATGTCAATCAACACCCATTGCGATGTTGCACGCACCAACAGGCGTCCGTCTGCACCACGAACTTCGAAATCGCGCGTCGCACGCAGCGCATCATGTGCAGATGGCCATGTAATGAACGAAAATTCTTCGCCTTCGCGCGGATCTTCGATAATATCGACCAAATAATGCGTAACAACCCACGCCATATCATGCGCCAATAAATACGTACGACCACATCCCAAAATCTCGGCATGGGTGTCGGCAACGCCCTGTAATTCATTCATCAAAATCAGTGGGCGTACATAACCATATCGGTCACATTGGTATGCCTGTAATACGCGTTTTTCAATCAGTTTTTCCGTCAATTTATTCACCTTTTGTTTGTGCATTTTCTGCAACAACAAAATCGATCGTATCCCCAATCACGATTTCATTCGCACGGGCTGCGGACTTTACCACACCATACAACGAATCCGGCACAGTGGACGGGATTGTTAATGTCGCCAATTTTGCGCCATTGCCAACCTTGCGTTCTGTGCGCATACCACGCACTGTTTTTAATATATCCAGCGCAATTTGCATATTGGACACATCTGTATCACGCATCGCATCAACCGCCGGATACGACGTTAAATGCAGTGTTTCGCCGCCTTCGTATGTTTTATAAATTTTTTGCCATAATTCTTCGGTCTGGAATGGGATGAACGGCGCATACATGCCGATAACCGCACGTAACACTTCGAACAAAGTCCATTGCGCAGACAGTTTTGATTCGGCACTGTATTTTTCAGGCGACCAAAATCTGTCCTTGATAAATTCCAAATATTGGTCACAGAACACTTCGTAAAAGAACGTGTCAATCGCCGCACGTGAATTATAGTTATCATACTTATCCAGATGACGACGAACGTCCGCAATTGTTTTATTTAATTCTGACAACACCCATCTGTCTTCGATATAACGATTTTCAATCGCAACCGGTGCCGCTGTATCCGGTTCGAAATCCGTCAAATTCATTAAAACATATTTTGACGCATTCCACAATTTTGTCAGCAACTTGGAACCACGTTTAACCTCGTCATCGCTGTAACGCAAATCCGTTCCGATTGGCGCCGTTGCAGCCCAATAACGCAACGCATCCGCACCAAATTTTTCAATCGACGTTAACGGATCGGTACCATTACCCTTGGTTTTGGACATTTTTTGTCCCTTTGCGTCGCGCACCAATCCGTGAAAATTCACCGTTCTGAACGGAACATCGTTCATAACGTACATGCCCATCATTATCATACGGGCAACCCAGAAAAAGATAATATCAACAGCTGTATACAATAAATCTGTTGGATAATACCTTTTTAATTCAGGCGTTTCATCCGGCCATCCCAATGTAGAAAATGGCCACAACGCCGACGAAAACCATGTATCCAACACATCATTATCGCGGGTTAAATTTTTACCGCCAGATTGCTTGATTGCGTCTGCTTCATTTTCTGCCACAAAAACATTACCGTCCGCATCATACCACGCAGGTATCCGATGCCCCCACCACAACTGGCGCGAAATTGGCCATGGACGAATATTTTTCATCCAAGACATATACAGATTATACCGATGATCCGGCATGAACTTAATATCCCCATTTTCAACAACGCGTATCGCCACAGACGCCAATTTTTCCGCATCCACAAACCATTGGTCGGTTAAATATGGTTCTACAACCACACCGCCACGTTCAGAATATGGGGTTGGAATAACCTTGTCTTCTATTTTCACCAACAAACCGGCCGCATCTATGTCTGCAACAACCGCCGCGCGCGCATCAAACCTGTCCATTCCGCGGTATTTTTCAGGCACCACAGGGTTATCATTTAACTTTGCATCTGGGGTCAAAATATTGACAGGTGTTAAGTTATGACGGACGCCAACCTCCCAATCATCAAAGTCATGGGCAGGTGTAATTTTAACCGCACCTGTACCCTTGTCTGGATCGGCGTGTTCATCGGCAATAATTGGTATTTTGATATCCGTCAGTGGTATAATTGCCGTTTTGCCAATCAAATGTTTTAATTTTTCGTTTTCTGGATGTATGGCAATTGCCTGGTCGCCAAACAGTGTTTCTGGACGCGTGGTTGCAATTTCCACCACACCGCCGTCAACCAGTGGATAATTAAAATAGTAAAATTTGCCGTGTTCTTCGCGGGTTTCAACTTCTAAATCCGAAACGGATGTTTGCTGCTTCGGGCACCAATTAACCAAGCGTTTTGCGCGATAAATCAGTCCGTCGTTATACATTTTCACAAACAGTTTCGTCACCGCATGTGACAATCCGTCATCCATAGTAAAACGTTCACGATGCCATACCGGTGTAACCCCCAATATATGCAATTGCTTTATAATCTGGCCGCCCTTGTCATTTTTCCAATCCCAAGCAATTTTTAATAATTCTTCTTTGCTTAAACTGCGCGGATTTATCCCACGTTTTGACAGGTCGCGTTCAACCAACAACTGGGTCGCAATAGACGCGTGATCGGTGCCGGGTTGCCACAGCACATCATATCCGCACATGCGTTTATAACGACAAATTATATCTGTTAAAATATTGTCCAACGCGTGTCCCATGTGCAAATTACCGGTCACATTCGGCGGTGGCATCATTACACAAAATGGGGTTTTATCAGATTTAACATCATTATCCCAAAAATTATTTGAATCCCAAAATTGCTGAATTTTGGTTTCCATTTCACGCGCGTTTATGTTTTTACCCAATTCGATTTTCATATCATCATCCCCAGTTTATATGACACGCGTCCAAGGTTATCACATTAAAATAAAAATTCAAGTATATGGCGGACAAATCTTGACACATCTGCGTATACGCGGTATAAATACCAACATGAATGAGATTATTTATAAGTTTTTTTGTCTGATGATTCCACAAAGTTGTATTTCTGCATTCAATAATCCATTGGTAACTTTATATTCTTTCGATACTTTTATTGCGGATGATGAAGATTTGCACGTTGATATACAATTATCCAATCCATACAACGGCCCGTTTGGACCGTACGTTAAGTACGAATTATTTATAAATGGCCAACTGGTCGAATCTGCGACCAAGGCCGTATTAAGCAAACCCCAAAAATCTGGCAAAGAAACTATGGCCGATAAACTGGAACACTTGGCCCAGTTATGTTCAAAAAAAATTATCGCCCAAGAATATGCAAATCAAAAATCAAACATGATAAAACAATTTGCATCCACACAAAATCAGTGGGAAAGTTAAAAACACTAAATCGCGCGCGCAGTACGACAAAACGTTACACCATATACGGCTGCGGCACCTGCATTTGTTAATACGCGGCGCAGTTCGCGAAATGTTGCACCTGTTGTCATAACATCATCAACCAACAATATTTTTCGACCGCGAATTTTATCTGGATGTACAACGGTAAATACACCGTGAATATTTTCTGCACGTTGCGCGGGATTTTTGTGTCCCATATCCGGTCTGTATGCGCGACGAATACTGTCCAAATCTATTGGAACACCAAATGCGTCTGCAATTGGGCGTGCCAATAAAGTTGCCTGATTATATCCACGATGAAATAAACGACGCCACGCCAATGGTACAGGTATTACGACATCTGGCGAAATATCTGTATCATGCAAAGCCCATATCATTGCACGTGCCATAAACGGCGCATATTTGACACGTCCTGCGTGTTTGAACGGTAATACCGCCGCACGCGACGCGTCATCATATACACATGCAGACCGAATACAATCCAACGCACAACCACCACCCGCACAATTCGGACAAATCGGATGCGCCCCCAAATCCAAATTTGCAGGAAACGGGTAACCGCAACATTCACAACGCGGGGACGCAATCCAATTAAAGGCAGCCCAACAATCTGCACATAATTCACCATCTGTGGATACAGGCACACCACACAATGGACAAGATGTCGGAAAGAAAAAACCAATCGAAAAATGCGCGGCATTTGAAACTATTTTTGCCGCGCGGGTTAAAAGCATCATTACCAAGACATACTTCTGTAAGTTTTTTTACTGATAGTATCACCAAATATGTCGCGTTGTTTTTTGGTCAATGTTTCATATTGTTCCAACGAAATCATACGCAACAATAATCCATCCGATTCATCGCGTGCCGCCAGTACGGGTAAAATACGCTGTTCTGAAATTCCATTATCGCGCAAAACTTGTTCGATAATCGCCAAACGACGCGCCGCCAATTTGCGACCATCTGCATCATTTGTAACACTTTGCGGAATAGAAACCTGGATCGCACGTGTTGGATTGCTTAATACTATGCCTGCATATTCGGTCAACAAATTATAATTATCACGTGACAAAGCCGAATCATCATTGCGGAATTTTATCTTGATTTCCAACGGACGAATGCCGCCTGTTTCAGACAAAGTGCGTTCCGTTGTAAATCCGGCCGCATTTGCAGTCATATCACTGGCAACGTCAAATCTGTCGTCAATTTGGAATGTCGACAAGTGTTTATTTTCAGACAAGAACGTTTTTCTGAACGCTTTGCGTAATTCACTGGGGCTCATTTTTGTCATATCATCACGCACAGACGTTATACGCGGAGACTCGGCACGCTTTACAGCACGAACAACAACATCATCCGTCATGTCATTCATCGGCACAACCATGCGCGATATTTTTACCCCCTCATCACGATCGCGGGTCTGTACATGATTTGAAACATCGGCACGCGCAACACGCGTTTCCACCGCATCGCCCACATCAACATAACTTTCAGTTTCCTGGACAGGTGCCACACGCGCAGTACGTGCAACACGACCCGGACGTGATACAACACGACGATTCGTAACAGTTGGCACAACCGTATCCACAGGTTCATCCATCGACGCAACACGCATAAAATCGGGGCTGACGCTGGCCTCGGCCCGGCGTTGCAATTCGTTCAAGCGTGCAATTTGTGCATCCAATTCTGATAAATCAGACGCGGCACGCGATACAGTTGGCGTATTATCCGCAATTTGCACCGCACGCGCAGGCATTGGATTATTCAAACTTTCTTCCGGCAAAACATCATCGGAACGGATAACTGAAAATTCATCGGGTGTCGGCAACCGCAACGGTACAACATCCGAATTCGACGAATGTGCCCATAAATCCGCACTGGGGCGACGCGGCGTCAACACATCCCCAGATGCAACGATTTGCCCACCCAAATCCGCCGTACGCGCATATTGCGAAACAGTTGGCCGACTTACCACAGGCGCCGACGCGACACTTAAAGACTGGGGCGCATTATTTGCCGCAACATCCGCCACAGGCCGACTTGTTTGCTTTTCCGCCACAGGTGTAACAATTGGTTCACCAAACGCTGCGCGCGCAGAAACACCGGCCGATGCCAAATTCACAACCGGCAATCGCGCGTCCGCGAATACCGGAAAAACAACAAAAAATGATAATACAGAAACTGCAGCGTAACGCATTTTCCTTTCCTTCCTGTTATCATCATAGAACAAATGACGAATCGCACGCAAGTGGAAAAATGCGTTTATGTATTATTTTATTATTTCATCACAAATGGCATTGACTGCGGTATTCGGAACCAGTGACTTTTTCGCCATTTTTTCCAATCGTGACGGATTATCAAATAAATCTGATAATGTGGCCGCCAACCATTTAGGTGTGAATTTTTCCCCAGAAACCGCAAAGCCGCCCCCCAACTGGGCAAAACTGGCCGCGTTGGCCGCTTGGTCTGGGTTAATGTTCAATGGCACAATTATCGCACCACGACCAATTGTTTCCAATTCAATAACTGTACTTGCGCCGCCGCGGCTGATTACCAAATCAGAATCCACAATCGCGCCAGCCATATCGTGAATAAAAGACAAAACATTCGCGCGAATTTTATTATCTGCATATAATTTTTGCAGACGCGCAACGTTTTCAGGTCGCGTTTGATGTGTCACAAAAATCTTTTTATTTTTCATCTGAAAAATTGCAGCCGGCACAACATCATCCAATATTTGCGACCCCAGTGATCCGCCTGTTACCAATAATTTCGAAGCGTTTGGTAATGGTGCACCCGCCGCCGCCAATATGTCTGGACGAACCGGCAACCCAGTGTACACCACACGCGCAGATGTATTTTTTGGCACACCCGATACCGATGGAAAACTGGTCATCAGTGTACGAACCCATCGCATCGCAAATTTATTCGCGCGACCAATCGCAGCGTTTTGTTCGTGCAAAAATGTTGGAATATGCCAAACGTGCGCCGCAAATACCGGCGCCACAGACGCATACCCACCAAACGCCACCACGCGATTTGGGCGTGAAAATGCAAATCTTATTGTTAACCATACCGCAGACACAGCAATCTTGGACAAAGCAATTATTTGCTTAACACGACTTTTGGCGCCAACGCCCGACGCCCACACGCGTGCAATTTGCGCCCCAGACGGCGCGCCATCACGCACCATTTTATCAACACGCGAATCTGTCGAGATTGTAATTTTATGTCCACGATTTGATAATTCATGCGCAACGCTTAATGCGGGGAAAACATGCCCCCCAGTCCCCCCCGTTGCAATCCATATTTTCATGACTTTGCATCCTTGTTATATTGTATATAATTATACCACTGGAATTGGGTATTGCAACAAAGCGTTATTTCCACTTGTCTTCACGAACCAACGCCAAAATCATCCCAAACAGCAGACAAAACGATAACAACGAACTGCCGCCATACGATATAAATGGCAAAGTCATGCCCTTTGGCGCAAACAAATGCAATGTTGACATCAGGTTAATACATACCTGGGTTCCGAACAAAGCCGCCGCACCACCCGTTGCATAAAACACAAAGTTATCACGCGCAGATGTTGCATTCAAAACCAAACGACGTAAAACCAACATTAAAAAGATTATTAACGCACATGCCAAAATTGCACCGGCATCTTCGGCAATGGCGGCAAAGATAAAATCTGTGTGCGCATCAGGCAAAGATTGTTTAACAAAAGAACTGTCGCCTTGGCCGAACAAACCGCCGTTTTGAATAGATTCCAACGACTTATCAACCTGGTACGTGTCGCCCGTACCGGTAAAAAATGAAACTATACGATTATGCACATGCGACATCGTGAAAAACGCCACAGTCAACAGCCCAATCCCCGCCAATCCAATCACAGGTATAATAACCCACGGCAATCCCGCTATGAACAACATTGCACATAACACCGCCAAGTACAAAATCGCCGTTCCCAAATCAGGATGTTTGAATATTATCAGTAATGCCGGAATAAATGCCGCCAAATATGGCCACCAAGACAACCACTTGAATCGCCATGCCGCACGCGACAAAAACATATCATCGCCATACGCATCACGCATTTTTGATAAAAATAATGCAGTAATTATTATAAAGCCGGGCTTCATAATATCTGCGGGCATAACGTTATGATTAAATAAAGATACAAATCTGTCCGAACCGTTAATTGGGTGTGGAAAAACAAACGTTACCAACAACAACAGTAAACCAACCGCTACATTTATCCATGACAGCCATATCACCCATTTTTTTGGTAATGCACTGGACACCAATAAAAAAATAACCCCCAGAAAATAAAACGGAATTGCTTTAAGTATATAATAATTCCATGGATGCCCAAGTCGTTCCGCAGAAACAGATCCCGCCGATATCATACATATTATACTGATAACAATCAACGCCAACACATAGCCCAACAATCGCCGGTCTATTTCAAAATACCAACTGGTCAGTTTACTTTCTTCGGTACGTAACATTTTTTATTTTTATGCAAATTTCAACAACGTCAATGCCAAGCCTGAAAACAATATCGACATGATGAAAAATCTGTCCACTATTTTGGTTTCAGGCCATCCCAATTCTTCAAAATGATGGTGCAGTGGTGCACGTAAAAATACCCGTCGACCCGTACCCGTGATTTTACGAGATGCTTTGAAGTACATTGTTTGGATAAACGAAGACAACAAAATCAAAACCATCATGCCGGCCGCAATTGCCATTATGATTTCTGATTTTAACAACATTGCAACCGTGCCCATAAATCCACCCAGTGCCAATGAACCAACGTCACCCATAAATATCGCCGCAGGTTTGGAATTAAACCATAAAAATCCCAATACTGCGCCAAACGCCGCGCCCAATACCGCGTACAAACCACTGGCCGTTGGCAAGAACATAACCGTATCCATAAAACCAATTCGTGTCGCACCATACAGCGCAACCACCAATACCACCAACACAGGCATATACAACTTTACCAACATGCCATCCAGTCCGTCTGTGATGTTTGTTGCGTTTGCACTGCCTGCGATTACAAAGTATGCAAATATATAGTATATAATTCCCAATGGTAAAATTATCCCAAACGGTAACGCCAGTGATAATTCAGGAATATACAGCGGAAATGTTTTGTTAATGAAATATGCCAAAATAATTACACACACACCCTCCAATATTAACCGCGTGGCAGGCGACAAACCATTTGATGCCTTTTTCGATTGACTGGCAACCTTGCGCCAATCATCTGCAAAACCAATCGCGCCAAACAATATCAAAGACAGCAATGCTATCCATCCTGTCGGATTTGACAGTGGCATAAACAGCAAACTGGGGATTAAAATCGCCGCAACCACCAACAGACCACCCATGGTTGGCGTGCCGGCCTTCTTACGATGTTCTGCGGGTAAATTTTCACTGATTGGCTGACCACGTTTTTGAATCTTGTGCATCAGTTTTATAAATGGGCGGCCAAATATTATCATTATTAAAAAAGCCAAACCGAATGCCGCAGCGAATTGAGTCCAACCACTGGCAAAAAAAGTCGCACCATGTTCAAAAAATAAAGATGTCAGCATACAATAATCTCCTTTTACTTATGCTGACATTTTACCACATAAATATTACAAAGCCAAAATTATTTAATAACACATGAAATCGGCGCATCTTCGTTAAAAAACATCATCCAATCCGCCCCATGATTCCATAAAGTAACGTCTTGGTCGTGCATTTTACCGACGTAACGCGCCCCAGATGCAGAAATCGCAATGTTTAACGTTACTGCATTTTCATCTATTATCGCATTCAATGTTTCGCCATCAGATGACATTGTGTATTTTACGTTATGGTCACCACATGTCATCGCAGTCGTATCGCTGCGCCCACACGCCGCCAAAGAAACACACAATAATAGCAATATCTTTTTCATTAAATCCCCCCTTGTTTATTTTGTATTAAAATACACCACCAACAACCGCACTGGATGTAACAGATTTCTTTTTCGGTGCCGGGTTTGGTTTTTGTCCGGGTTTGAATGCCTCGGTAATAATTACGCCATCGGGATCTTCGGCGGCCGATGCGCCACTCATGCGATTAACCCGAACGAACGTCATGCCGTCTGGTACTGAAAAAGGCTGATTTGTTTCGTTTGCCAATGCCGTTTTCATAAAATCAGCAAACACACGAGCGGCCATGTGACTGCCTGCGCCCCGCCCCAATGGTGCCGGCATATCAAATCCCAAATATACGCCTGCTATTAAATTTTTAGAAAATCCAACGAACCATATATCTTTGACATCATTTGTCGTACCGGTTTTTCCCGCAATTGTATGCCCAGGAACACGGGCCTGGCGACCAGTGCCGCGTTCAACCACGCCCTGTAATATCGACACCATTTGATATAAACTTTGTGGGTCAGATAACGGTTCTGCATCGGACACGCGTTCAGGCGGCAATAAATCAGGTTGCCATTCAATCAATTGGGGCGCTGTGCCATTTAATGTATTTCCGTATCTGTCTTGGATATAATCAACCAATTTTGGTTGGATTACATATCCACCATTTACAAACGCAGAATACCCCAACACCAATCGTTCCAATGTGGTTTCGCCCGACCCCAATGCCATAGAAAGATTTATGTTTTGCAAATCTTCTGGATATACACCAAAACGTTGCGCCACACGAATCGCGTTTTCAACGCCCAGACTTTGCACCATACGAACCGCCGGCACATTACGCGATGTTTCCAACGCATAACGCAACGGGATGTCGCCCAAAAATTTCTTGTCATAATTTTCAGGCTTCCACAAAGTATCATCTTCGCGCCATCCAACAATCGGCGCATCCAGAATTAAAGCCTCGGGCGAAGTGC
The DNA here is from genome assembly GCA_944389385.1 of uncultured Alphaproteobacteria bacterium. Lineage (GTDB taxonomy): Bacteria > Pseudomonadota > Alphaproteobacteria > Rs-D84 > Rs-D84 > Enterousia. The sequence continues at coordinate 111,191 of CALXMC010000003.1, forward strand.
CATTTTCAAGCGCAGCCAAATACACAAACGGTTTTATCGTACTGCCGATTTGGCGCATTGCCTGGGTTGCGCGATTAAACGAACTTTCGCGGAAAGACCGCCCGCCAGACATCGCAACAATGCGGCCAGTATGCGGATTCATCGCGATAATTGCGCCCTGTAATTTTGGTTCGTGTTCATCACGAATGGAATTATAGTTATCCAATTCTTTGTTTAACGCGGCGGACGCAGCATGCTGCAATTCAGGCACAATTGTTGTTTTTATATACAATCCCTGGTTATACAGCGTTTCGCGCCCCAGACTGTTTAATAACTGACGACGAACATCTTCGGCAAAATATTGGAAATCAACGTCCATTTGTTCTGTAAAACCACTGTTGATATTTAACGGTTCCGCAGATGCGGCATCCGCCTGGGATTGGGTGATATATCCCTCGGCAACCATACGGCGCAAAACGTAATTGCGGCGTTGAATCGCATAGTCGCGATTATTTGGCGCTTTGGGTAATGCGGCCAAAAAGGCACACTCGGACAATGTCAGGTCAGACACAGGTTTATTAAAATACATCAACGCAGCCGAACCAACACCATACGCACGCGCCCCAAGATAAATCTGATTCATATACAGGGTTAAAATATGCTGCTTGGAAAAAGTACGTTCCAATCGCATCGCCAAGATTGCTTCCTTTACCTTGCGCGATATTGTGCGTTCCGATGTTAAAAAGAAATTTTTGGCCACTTGTTGGGTTATTGTGGATGCGCCCGAAAAACGCGCGTCAAATCCCAACATCCGCAGACCATTATTTACCAATGCACGGGCAATGCCCTGGACGTCAATACCGGGATGTGTCCAAAAATTTTGATCTTCGGCCGCAACAAAAGCATTAACCAACTGGGGCGGCAAGTCATCAAAATCTATGAACACACGGCGTTCTTCGGCGTATTCAATCAGTAAACTGCCATCAGATGCATACAAACGGGTCGCAACCGGTGGCGCATACGTCGCCAATTTTTTATAATCCGGTAAATCGTTACCATAAATAAACACCAACACCGCAACCGCCGCGATGCCAATTGTAAAACCCCAAAACAATATGTTCAGAAAAACGCGTAATATTTTTTTGAATTTCATAGCCAACAAATTTTAAGATATTTATCAGCCTTTTGCAAGTCTTTGAAAAATAAAACCGCCATTCGGCGGTTTTGTTATTAAAAATCTATATTCCCATTGGTCGCGATTAAATCTGCACCAACATGGACCTTTCCGCCCGCCTCGCGTACCAATAATTCGCCCGCCGCAATTTCGGCAAAATCCAACATATCGGAAACATAGGCATCAAATTTACCGGCCGCAACCCATGCCATATCCAACGCAGGACATCCCGTACGACGCACATCACCAACGGTTTTACGTCCATCTGTTGTGTTATATGCAACCGTCAAATCCGATGGATTCGATAAATTTGATACACGCACCCGGGCAGAATGATATGCAGAATATACGTACGCACCACGACCTTCTTCGGCATAATACAGACGTTCATCGATTGGGGAATACACCAACGCAATTTTTGTTTCATCATCGCTGCACAATGCCAAAGATATTGCAAAGTGCGGATTTGCACGTACAAAATTCGCCGCCCCAGACAATGCCAACACAAACTCGTCCCGTCCGGCACCATCCTGGATCATGTTCGGCGTCAGCAATCCCGCCGACGGCCGTACCAATAATAAATCTGATAAAATACTTTCTTCGATACGGGCGGCGGCCTTTTTCACGAAATCACGGGCGCCATGCAACGATTGTTGCAGGTTTTCAACCTCGCCAAAATCGTGGCGCAGACCGGACGCGGTCCGCTGTAACGCCATAAACATCTTGTTTAACTCGGTCGAACCCTTGATTAACAAATCCATATTCGCGCCCCCCGTAAAACACGTATATTAAAATTTGAACCCAGCAAATTTACTTTTGAAATCAGCCGCGCGTTGGCCCTTTTCAGCAACGTTGTTGCGTTGGCCTGTAAATGCCGCGTGATTCAAATTATCAACAGACAACACCAAATCTTTGGGTTCAGTTGAAAACATCTGGATTGTTTTACCGTCCGTACGTGTTACGTTAATCGGATGATATTCTGGATGAATCCCTTTTTTCATCATTTATCCTTTTATTAAATTCCATAAAGCCACGAAATTATACAAGTATTTTTACAGAAAGCAAGCAATATTAGCATTTTAATACCGGCCAATACATCCCAAATATGAATTGCCGGTCGATTCCAAGACATTTATAAATTGAGTCGGACTGCGCCCCGCAAACAGCGCCAAAATCGTCCCCGCGTCCGTGGCCAACATGTCCGCAACCGTCGCAATCCCGGAATTCATTTTTTTGAAAAAACCACTGGCTGGATATATTTCCGCCGCCAATAACTGATTTTTACCCGCACGCGGCGCACGCGATGCCACGGTTTTATTTTCAATCACCATTAACTGGCATTCCGGCGATATAATCAGTTTGTCCGTCACAACCGCGGACGCACCCAACAATTCGCCCCACCAACCAGTCGATTCGCAAAACACAGGATAATATATCGTCGCATTCGGATTTTTTTCCAATACATCCGTCAAATCAACGTTACCCGTCACAACGTCTGGCATAACACCGGCCGCGGCGTTAATAACCTTGCGCGATAACTGGTAATCCGCATCTGCGGTTGTTTTACGTGGCCAATAAAGAATCGGAAACTGCTTCATTGCTATGAATTATATCAGATTCGGATGATACAAAAAAGGGGGGCGCGTGAAATAAAGCGCTTGATTTTTTATTTTTTTAGTGAGGAATACCAGTTTTTCAGGTTTTTCCACGTTATTTCCAGATGCTTTTTCGTCGATTCGTAGAATTTTTCCGGAATTTGTACTTTGGCAAATAACGCTTTGACCAGCGCAGGTATCATTGTCATAAACATCGCAATGAATATCCCCATTAAAACAACCGTTATCAAACTGTCGTTGCGCATAAACAGTCCGTCAATCAAAATACTCGAATCGTTTTGTTCCAATGCCAGCGCCAATCTGTCTGCGCCATCCCATTTGCCAAATACCGCATTCAAAAACATGACAGAAAACGTTACAAACACGCCAACCATCGCAATTCCTGCGGTCGATTTTATCACGTCATCTATCATATCTTTTATGTTACGACCGCCATCAGGGAATATTTTCCAACCCTTGAACAGCCAAGACATCAGCATAAATGGCAACATTATTAAATCCAACGACAATGTAATAAAAACCTGTAAAAAATACAAAGGAATCGGCAACAGTGCCGCAAAGTACAATAACAAGATTAACGCACCAACCAAAATCATCGGGATATTTGGAAATATTGGAATATCCCACATCATAGTGTGCATATATTCTTCATCAAATGCCATGTTTATAACCGTCCAACCAATCGCCATTCCCAATCCAGTCATTTGGTGAACGTTTGAAATCTCGCACGAAAGATTATGACGCAAACGTGGCGAAAACGCGCCCGACTGGGCGGCATCAACACTGGTTGTCATTGGATCTGACAAAGCAGTGGCAACAACGCATTCTGAAAAACTATCATTGCCGGCAATCGCGCGATTCAGCGACAATCCGACGTTAAAAACAGGCTCGATTACCACATCGGTTAAAAAACGCGGCAACGGCACCATTAACAAAGCAATTATTAAACCCAATTTCATAAATTTTGTTGCAAAGTCACTGGTAATAGACCATGGACTTTCCAATTTAGAACCAAGAAATCCTGAAAACAGATTCCATGCAAACCAGACACCCAGCAATCCCGCAGAAAAAGGTATTATAACACTGCTTACCGCGCTGTATACGCGCGGCACCAGACCGGACATTGTCGCCATAATATCGGCAAACATTTGACACGACCAACAACTGGAAAAAAAACTTAACGCATCTGCCATATTGACGGGTACAGCCGTTCTGTATATTGAAAATCCCGCAATCGCACCGATACCTGCAATCGCCCCAACAACCAATGGCGCAACCGCCCCCGCCGAAAAAGGCAGGAACGATAAAAATACTATCCAGAATTTTTTTAATCCATTCATCGTTTTAAGTATACCATATTTTGCATTAAATATGATATAATTGAAAAGATAAAAAATTATATCGGGGGAATGTATTTAATAAAACGCTTGTTTTTATATGCTGTTGCGGTGATTTTGTTAATGTCGCCGATGGGGGCGTATGCCGCAGATTATGCCATTGTTGATGCGTTAAATGTGGCACCACTGATTCCGACAATATTGGATGCTTTGATGGCGGTGGCAACGGGTGGATATGATTTTTTTGTCGGCAAGGGTAATGGTATTATTTACATTTTAATCTGGGGATTTTTGGCAATATCCATATCACTGTATCTGTTAAAAATGTATTTTCCAAAGGTCTGGGTGTCGTTTTTTGGTTTTTCAGATGGCGGTGAAATGTTTGACAAGGGTGTGTCTGGTTTTACCATCGCCGAAAATTTATTGCGGCCGTCGATACGCGCAATTATCGCAGTAACTGTTTTACTGCAAATCAAACCGGTATATTTAACAGAATGGCTGATTAACCCGTTTTTACAGTTCGGCGCACTTTATACAGAAAGTATCACAGAAACACTGAATAACGCAGGCATTGCCCCAGATATAGAATGCCCGCCATCCGTTGTACAACAGGGTTGGATAAGTCCAGAAAGTTGCGAGTTTTTGGTTCAACCAGTCTCGGATTTGTCATACGCAAATAACCAGGTTATTAAACGCGGTTTTGATTTTATTAAATCTGGTTTGCGTGGAATGATAACTTTAATTCCGCATGGCGGGGAAAATTTTATGAATTTAATAACTGGGATTTTATTGGTTTCCACATTTGTGTCCAGCAATCTGTTCATGGCGTTGCTGATTATCCAGGCCATCTTTAATTTCGGAATGTCGTTGGTTCTGTATCCTTTTCAGGTTTTGGCATACGTTGTTAAACCAAGTGATAAATGGTTTGATATATGGCCTGCATTCAGTGGAATTACAAAATCTTTGCAAAAAATTATTGTAACTATGATCGCATGCGCGTTCATATTGTGTGTTAATATCGCAATAATCAGATCGCTTTTTCAATGGAATTCGTCTGTCTTTGTCACAGCGGCGAGCGGTTCGGCTTCGTCAAACGTCCCGACAATGGCGTCATCTGCCTTGGGATTTGGCGAGCATTCGATATTATGGTTATCGTCTGTGTTAACATTGTATTTAATGTTCCGTATATTCGATATGACACGCGAACGATTAAATGACTATATCGGTAAAGGCATGGATGGATTGTATAACCAGGTGCGCGGTGATGTAAAAACTTTAACCAAAGATGCAAAAAAATATGGGTCTTCTTTGGCCAAGGCAATCGGATGGATTAAAAAGAAAAAATGAACAGATTGGTTAATTCTTTTGTCGAATCCACAGTCCAATGTTGGGGGTGCGAGGTCTTTGACCGACTGTTCCAGATTGTGTCAAATGCCGCGGCCGCTGTTTACGATAAATTTGTAATATTTTGTGCGATATTATTCTGTGTGCTGTTTGTGTTTTACCTGATAAACGCGGTATGGAAAAATTTCAAAGACGGTATTACCGATCCGCTTTATCAAAAATCTTTGAAACCATTGTTTATAAATTCTTTGGTATCGCTGACGTTTTTAAGCATGGGGGTTGTGTTGCCGCGCTTTATCACAACCATCACATTCGAACCAGTCGCAAATATAACGGTTATTTATACACAAAGCATGCTGCAAACAAACCCAGATGAAGTTAATGAACGTGTAACGTACCAACCTGCAAAAATCGAAGATGATGGATTTTATCGCCCCCAGTTGCGCGACAGTATCGTGATGTTAATGAAAACAACAATCACCCAATTCCAATCGTATATGAAACTTGGCATCGCTGTGATGGATAAAGCGTTTTCGTTAAGCGCGTTGTTAAGTATATCTTCGCTGATTAAGCATATTATTTTATTCTTTATCGGGATGTACTTGTTTATCGGGATTTTCAAACTGTTCCTGCGGTTCTGTTTTTATTTCGCAGACATTATAGTCGCAATGACATTCTTTGCTTTTTTCTTTCCTTTGTCGTTAATATTGGTTGCGTTCAAAGGCGATAATGCACCAAAATGGATGAGTGGTTTGGGGAAAGATGTGGGAACAAATCAATTCAAAAAGTTAATAGATTCTATTGTCGCACTGGCGGCGGCTGTGTTAACTTATACAGTGCTCATGGTCATTTTGGCAAAATTCTTTGCGGAACCAGGGCAAAGTGCGGCCGATATAATGAACATGATTACCAGCGGCGAAATATACTCGGATGAATTATCAGAAGAAAATTTACAGGCCATGACACTGGGCGGATGCGTCGTGTTGGTTTATGTATTAAACTTTATATACGGACAAATTCCACAGGTTACTTCAATGGTATTAAGTTCGTTCGGTGTATCGTCTGAAAACAAATTAAGCGAACAATTGGCCAATGACGCAATGCAATTAACAAACGATGTTTTGAATGTTGTAAAACAAGCCGGTAAAAATATTTTAAGTGGTGGGGAAAAATCTGATAATAAAGAAGATACCACAAAAAAATCAAAAGATGGTGGCGCCACTGGGGGCGACGGTAAAAAGTGAAAGCACGACTGATAATCTTTGCCATACAATTTATTATGTGCGCAATCGCGTTGGGGGTCGGTGTTTGGTATTTGTCTTCATCCATTGGCGGCGATGCGATTACATATACCAGTGTAAATAATTTTATGACCGCCATTGGTGTTGAAAATGGCGATATTGCATCGGCGAATGGTTGTTTTCTGTGCGGATATATTGAACAATTGTTTTCGGTTATCGGTAATGCGGCCGAGATGTTCTGGACCGCTATGGTCGATAATATATGGATATTGTTGGCTTTGGGATTCGGATTATTTTTAATTATAACCACCGGTAAGTATATATATGACGCCGCCAAGCCCGCGGCAAAATTGGATACAAAAGAAATTAAATTAGATTTCGCGGGATGGTTCGACAAAGTCTGGCGCCAAGGTGCACGCGTGTTAATCGTCGGCGCGTTAATGGGCGCATTGGGCATGGGCGGAACCGCTGCATTACGCACAGTTGCAAATATTACCATTACACCGGTTTTGTTTGTGGGGGCTGAATTATCTATGTTGGCAACTGGTGTATCGGATGCGGCACAGTGCGCTGCAATAAATACATCCGCCGTGACTGGTGATATTCTGAATCCGATTTTACAACCATTTATGTGCGCCATCAGCAATATCAACAGCGTTATGTTGGCTGGGGCGGCCGGCGGATTTTCGTTAATGAATTATGCTTGGTTGGGCATGGGCGGCGGCGTATTTACGTGGATTGCAGGATTGGCATTGGTTTTGATGTTCTTGGTCATCGGATTTGATTTGGTGTTCCAAGTTTTGTCGGTTATTTTCAAATTAGTATTTCTGATAATATTTTTACCACTTATTTTGGCCGCAGCCGCGTTCGAACAAACTTGGTCTTTGGCGGGTGGCGTGGTTAAAAATGCTGTAAATATGTTGGTGACATCTGCAATTCGAATTGTGGCCATTTCATTAAAGACGATTATCATTTTTGCAATTGTCGCATACGCCGCAGATGCTTATTTCCCCGGGCCCGTTGATGGATACAGTGCTGTATTACCGCCGATGATGGGACAGTCTGTTGAAAATCCAGATGCACAAACTATGTCTGTCATAAACGTCTTTGCCACGTGCGAGCAAGCGTCCATAGTCGATGGTGTCGTCGACAAAGAATTATTCAAAGATTGTTTTACCGCGCAACGTAATGCCATTGAAAACCAATACCCTGGCGCGTTTGATTTTATGCGTAACGGATGGGATTTCTTGATACTGATGCTGTTTTTATTCGCGTTATACTTTTGGGTTATTAAATCACGCGTCGATGCAATATTCGGATTGGATAAAGTCGGCAAAGACGAAACGTTTGATTTTGGCACGTGGGCCAAAGGATTGGGGGTAAAAATCTGGCATACGCCAAAACAAATTGTAAAATCTGTGACCGAAGCTTTGGGCAAAAAGTAATGAATTTATTAAAACGAATTTTTGCCAAATTTATGATTGTCGCGACTGCGGCGGTGTTGATTGCACCATGCGCATTGGCCGCGGATGCAACATCAAATCTGCCGTTTACTGAAATTGGTGATTACGGCAATTGGATGACTGTGGATAATATTTTACAATTCGACAGCGCAATCGAAACAGATATGAAAAATTTCCAACCGCAATCCACCCAATTGGTTGATGATTATGTGCCCATTGTGGCCAAGGCTGGGTTGGCAATGATGAATGGGTTATCCATGATTTCGGACATGTTGGATTCGTCATTGGTTCGGTTTTCGATTATATTTATGCTTTTGGCGTACGCGTTTTGGATTATGTTCGAAGCGTATAACATGGTAAAAAAAGGCACGTCAGCCAAGGAACTTGGTGAAAAAATCTTCAAAAAAGCCGCTGTTATTATGATATGGTCAATCATTTTGAATTTTGGCCCCGCCCAGGTGTTTATGTGGGTAATGGGACCGATTATTATGATTGCGTCGTATTTATCTGATTTGATATTAAACGCTGTATCGTCGGTGGTTGGTGTTCAGTTGCCTGACACTTGCGCGGCCATACGCGAGTATACCATAAACAATTTATCCGACAGTATGATTATGGATGCTGAATCTGCGGCAACTTTGCTGTGCATACCGACGCGGCTGTCTGGATTTTTCACAACCGGAATCGGCGCAGGATGGCAATGGATGATTGCAGGAATTGGCCACAGTGCTTTTACAGTCTTGGTTGGTGCGGTTTTTATTGTGCTGTTTTTATACAACGGATTCAAATTTGCAATGATGGCATTCGGTGTAATTGTCGATTTATTCTTGGGTGTAATGATGTTGCCTTTTACCGCAATAGCAGAAACATTAAAAGACAAAACATCGTACCAAGGAATCGCCGGCGATATATTCAATGGATTTTTGGGATTATTCAGTGCCGAGACTTTACAAAAACAAATCGAACGCTTTATTAACGCCGCAATTTATTTTGTGTCGTTGTCGATTGTAATTGCGGTTTGTGTGGCATTATTATCTGGAACGGTCAGCGTTGATATGTCTGCGCAAATACCGACGTTGGAAAATGATGGATTTATACCAACGTTATTAACCGGGGCATTGGTGGCGTATTTGGCGGCGCGTGCCGGCACGATTGCAGAAAATATTGGTGGCCGTGTAAACGATAATTTTGGAAAAGCTATGTCAGAAGATATTGTCAGATTGTGGAAAAACACATACGGAAAAGCCAAAAATTTTATAAAAGATGTGCGCAAGAAATAAGTTTGTTTAATCCAAAAATTTTACATATCTGCGGTCAACTTTCTTGATGCCCCGTGCACGGAATGCAACGGTTAAAATATCGCCATTTTCTTCGATAACGACACCACGTCCCATTTCAGCATGTTCAACCAATTGGCCAACAATATTTTTTTGTTGTTTTGCAGGGTGCGGTTTTGGTGTTGGACGTGTGGACGTACGGTAATTATACGTGCCATGCGGTGTACCGCCCTGGAATTCCAAAAATTTATTATCCATTTCAGTAATAAAACGACTGGGGGAATTGTATTGCCGATTACCGAACACCATGCGCGACATAGCATTTATAATTATCGCACGACGGCGCGCACGCGTTATCGCAACATACGCCAGACGCCGTTCTTCTTCCAACCCGCCGGATTGCACCGCCATATCGTTGGGGAATATGCCTTCTTCCCAGGCGGGTAAAAACACGGTATCAAATTCCAGTCCTTTGGCCGCATGGATTGTCATTATGCTGACCGCATCAGATGCGGGTGCGGCATCATCTGAATCATTATCGTCCGTCATCATTAACGCGGCATGTTCCAAAAATTCAGGCAACGTATCATATTTGCCAATTACATTGGTTACCAATTCGCGAATATTATCCAATCTGTCCGACGCATCGACATCCCGCGATTCGCGCCACATTTGAATATATCCCACGTTATCCAATAATTTTTGCGCTGCATCCATTGGCGGCACAGACATCCAATCAAAATCAAACGCAGACAAAAACGCATCTGCGGCGGCGCGCTGTTTCCCGGAAAGCGACGCCACACGCAGCCCATCCATTAAATTTTTGCCAGACGCCCGCAATTTCGCAATCGCAGACGGCCCAAAACCGCGCCTTGGTTTTCCGATTATACGCACGAACGATATATCGTCAAACGGATACACCAACAAACGCAGATACGCAATTGCATCACGAATTTCTGCGCGGTCATAGAATTTTGTTGCACCGACCAATCTGTATGGGATTGCACGAGTATTAAATTCTTCTTCGAACATGCGTGACAATGAACCCGCACGAATTAAAATCGCATAGTTTGAAAATGGTTCATCTGCATTTTTATGTTGGATTGTATCGGCGATTAAACGCGCTTCGTCAAAATCAGATGGGACGGTTAAAACATAAACAGGTTCACCCGCAGGCGCGTCGGGACGCGTATGTAAATCTTTTCCCAATCGCCCAGTGTTATGACGTATCAGTGAATTTGCGGCACCCAAAATATTCGGGGTACTGCGATAATTCGTTTCCAATCGAATTATTTTTGCCGTTGGAAAAGTTTTTTCAAAATTCAAAATATTCTTTATTTCCGCCCCACGCCAAGAATAAATCGATTGGTCATCATCGCCCACACAGCAAATATTCGGATTTTCAACCCCACGCGTCAGCATTTGTAAAAATTGCATCTGGGCGGCATTGGTATCTTGGAATTCATCGACCAATATATATCGAAACTGGCGTTGATATCGCGCCAGGATGTCTGGAAACGCATCAAACAATTGCAACACGCGCAGTATAATATCGCCAAAATCCACCGCGCCCATACGCGCCAATTCAGCGTTATATGCGTTTAATATTTTCAGCGCAACCGCGGACGTTTGTTCAGTACTGTGCAGTCCTTTATCTTTGATGGCGGAAATTCGTTCGACCCAATCTGCGGGATTAAAATCTTTGACATCCATTCCCATATCAGTCAAAACATTTTTTAATACCGTTTTTTGTTCGTCATCGCCATAGATTATAAAGTCACGGCGCAATCCGGCCGCATCCGCATTCGACCGCAATATCCGCAAACACATTGAATGAAATGTACCACACCAAACGTCACCCGCATACCACGCAGTGCCGTCTGAAAATGCCGCCAGACGCGATTTCATTTCATTTGCGGCTTTATTGGTAAATGTCAGTGCCAAAACCTGCCATGGGGCGGCCAGACCGCGGTTTAATATATATGCCACACGCGTGGTTAAAACGCGGGTTTTTCCAGTCCCCGCCCCAGATAATACCAACAACGGTCCTTGGGTTGTTTCAACCGCCAATCTTTGTTCAGGATTAAGATTTTCTAGCATTAAATTCACCACCGTATTATAATACAGAAAATCAAACTTTACAAAACTATATTTTAATGGGGATGTGGACAGATGGGACGCGTTATTTGCTTTGACATTGAAACGACCGGATTGGAATATTTGCGTGGCGATCGGTGCATAGAAATCGGTGCGGTTGAAATGATTGACGGCAAAATTACAGATAACGTTTTCCACGAATATATAAATCCAGACGGCAAAATTATTCCGCCCGATTCGTACAAAGTTCATAAAATTTCAAACGCATTTTTGGAAGACAAACCCAAAATGGCGACGGTTGCGCCACGTTTCTTGGAATTTATCGGCGACAGCCCGATTGTTGCGCACAATGGTTTAGAATTTGATTTTCCATTTATAAACAATGAATTAAAAATGATTGGCTTGCCCCAGATTCCCCGTACCCAGCAATTGGATTCAATGATAATTGCACGCAATCGTGTATTTGGCCCAAAAAGCAATTCATTGGACGCATTGGCAAAATGGTATGGAATATCGCTGGCCACGCGTGCAGACGCACACGGCGCGTTAATTGACGCTGAAATTTTGGCCAAGGTTTATAAAGAACTGGAAAACACCACACCCGCGCCAGATATATCCCAGGTAATCGAAAAACAACATGCTGCTTTTTTGGCGCATCCGAAAATCGGGGCGAATTTTCCACGCCGCAGTTTTTCTGCCCACGCGGACGAATTGGCGGCGCACAACGCATTTATGGAAAAAATTAAGGCATAATTATAAAAATCCCCGAACATCGGGGATTTTTTTATGGGACCGGGATTACTGGATCTTTGTCCACATCTGTACTGGGGTCTTTGTCGCCGCCCTCGCCACCGTCGCCACCACCGACTATGGGCTGTTCCAAACATGCATACGGGTTATAGATTGGGAGGTGTCCATCGTCACATTCACAATAATTTGTTCCGGCCACCAAAGACGCCCCATTAACACATTTGCACGATCCATCTGTGTTGCGACCATCGGTAAAGGCACCACACGATTCCACACAACGCGAATCATACGGATCGTATCCATCAACGCACGCACAATAATCGTTCACGCAACTTTCACGCTTGTTAATCGACGCCGCGCATTCGCGGTCGTACCTGGAATTTGTTGTACAGCACACCGGTACCTTGAATGTCTGATATTGGCTGGTTGTTCCCCTGGGGCATCCACACGCACCGGTCATTCCCAATGTCGCCCCAGGTCCGCATATACATTCACCAGTATCTTCATCGCGACCAATCCCCAGAACACCACATGCAATTCTACATGTGTTGTTAACATTTTCGAACCCGCTGTTGCATTGACACAGACCCGTTTCTGAATCTCGGGTTGCGTTGGAAACGCACACGCATTCACCATCAACCTCTTGTTCCAACACACCGCAGCCTTTTGGTACGCATTTACCATCTTCTTCCACGAATCCTTCGTCGCATTGGCAAACAAGGTTTTCGTCTTTGGTTGCGTTGGCAACACATACGCATTCGGTACCAACCACTTCTTCCAACTGGCCGCATGATTCCGGTATACATCCGGTTTTATCTGCGTTAGGTACCTTGCCATCGTCACATTCGCACCAAATGTTTGCGGTCGTTAAATGTGCACCTGGGAAACATCTGCATATTGCGTAGTCATTATCCCAAGTTCCCAAATTACACACAGTATCATACGGATAACAAGCAAGTGGTAAACCGGCATCTGGTTTGGCAAAACTGGTATAATTTTCTTCGCATTTGTCGCATCTGCCTGTTTCTGGGTCTTGTACCGCATGCTCGATACATACGCATTGCCCGCTTTCGGCATCAAATGATCCAAGCATTCCACAATCTTGGGGTTCACAAGCGTTTTGGTTTTGCTCATAATTTTCATTGCATTGACACAGTCCTGATTCTGGATCTCGGGTTGCATTGGCAACACACACGCATTCACCATCTTTCAACTCTTCCAAATTATCGCACACCGTTGGTACGCATGCGCCGTTTTCTTCCACATATCCGTCATCGCATTTGCAATTCCAACCATTGCCAGTTCTGACTGCATTTTCAACGCACGAGCACGTATTACTCTCCCACTTTGTCAAAGTAGATGCCGCACATTTTTCTTGATCGGTTTGTTCATCTTGTTGCGGTACGCATGCGTTTCCACTTTGAACAAATCCAGAATCGCATTGGCACTTGCCAGAAACCTTGGTTGCGTTGGCAACACATACGCATTGACCATTAACCAGTTGTTCCAACGCGCCGCAATTGGGTGTATCGGGTTCATCATCGTCATCATTACCGCCACCCTGGTTGCCGCCGCCTTGGTTACCGCCGCCACCAGAGCCCGTGCCATCGTCGTATACACAAACGCCGTTTTTCATTATATATCCTGAATCGCACACGCATACGCGGTTCGAGTTTCTGGTGGCATGTTCGCCACACGGCGCATAGCAATACGTACCCCATGATTCATAACTGCCAATACATTTGCACATATTGTTCACACACCCACCCACTGTACCATCTGGGGATACGCCAGACTGGCATGATGTGCCTGCATACATCGCATTGTCTGGGCACAATAATGACTGATAGAACATCTCGGATATACTTTGAATACATGTATCGTCATCGGCATTGTCACCTTTGGGGCAATGGGTCTCATCATCCGCAAACACCGCATACGCGCATGTCAATGCCACGTTGCGGCATGCACCACGCATAACGCTATATATACTGGACACGTTCGCTGTCGATGACCATGCGTTAACCTGGGTTACCTGCTGATTATAACAATTTGCCACATCCAATATGCACGTAGATGAATAATCAGATATAATCCGTTGCTGTTGGGCACGAATGTTCACCATTGCACGCTGGACATAATTCACAACAATGTCGTTATATGGAATATATCTGTCGTCGTCGTATGTATATGCGCGACACTTGTCCAACACAGGACGACACAGACCCTCGGCGGTGGCAACCTCGTTCGTGCCGATTTTTTGCAACAAATATTTCGCAATACAGCGACCATCATTACCACCCTTGTCATCTTCGGTATCGGTTACCTGTTCGGCACAAAATTCTGGATCCAACGTGGTGTTTATACCATAAGATCTGTTCAAAAAGCTGCGATCTATCTTGGCATTATTATAATTTTCCATAAATTCTGTGATTTTGGTAATGTCTTGCCCGATTACAACCTCGCCATTTTCGTCGATATACCGCTTGGTCGGATCCAAACATTTTTTATAATCCGCGCCACAGACCATCTCGTCCGTCATGCACGCATCCAAGGCCGCAATACATCCTTTACCATCATATTGGTTTTGATTCTGTCTTACCGCCAAGCGCGCCTTTTGCAGCATTAAATTCGCACTGCGCACGTTGGACACCAATGTTTCATTCATTTTGGTTAATCCTTGGCCGTATTCAATACAGTCACGATCAACCGCCAAATCATAGTTTGCTGTGATTTGATCAATGTTGGCGCCGGCATCTTCGCATTCTTGCAAAACAGTTCTGCAACGGTTGCGCGCCGCGTTATATAAACTTGTGCCGCGCAGGTTTGATAAACTGGATGTGCCGGTATTCAAAAAATCCAAACTGAATATATCCGCAACATTGGCCGAAAAATCCAAATTCATGTCCAAACCAAATGACATGGACGACGATGAATATGATGAAGATGTACTGATTGGGTCACTGATTAAATCTTCGATTTCATCCAACATGCTGCGCGTTTCAGATGTATCGCGCGCACCGGACAGAGCCTCTTCAGCCTCGGTCTCGTTCATAATCGCGCGTATTTCGTCGGCCGACAAACCAACATAACGAATACGCTGTGCAACCTCGTTTAACTGGTTATTGGCATCGGTAACGGCCTCTTCTACCTCTACATAATCATCCAACATCGCCGAACAAGAGCATCGACCCTGGTTCGCGTCAATAACATTACAAAACTGATCCATACAGTCGTTATACTGCTGCTGGCATGACGCATTCAAATCAGATGTTAAATCCAGACGTTGTGTGGCCTCGGCAATAGACTCGGCCGTTGGGACATTCGTTGCCGCACGTGATACCGCATTACGGTTTTGCGTACGTACCGCGCCCGTCGCCACATCGGTCGCGTTTACAGGCCGTTGAACTATGTTCGTTGTGCGGCGCGCCGATGATTGCTGGGCGGTTGCCACAGGTGTCTGGGCCGCGCGCGATACGGATATCGCCGACCGCCCAGGTACAGATACCGTGTTCGTTGCCACACCCGTGCGTGATACCGTGCCAGTACCCAATGTGTTGACCGTGCCACGCGGAACAGAACGTGTCTGTGACGCATTGTTCAAATTCAAAACCCGTTCGGCACCGTTGCCACGCGATACTGTGTTACGTTCCGTTACATTCGCCATCGTGCGCACAACCGTATTGCGCGGCGTGGCCGTACGCGATGTAACGGTGGCACCCGACAAATCCGATGTCTCATTCGCAGCCGTGCGCGATACAACATTGGCGGAATTACGCGATACCGTCGATGTATCACGACGCGACGTGGATGTAGATGTATCCGCAGATTCTGTGGCCTGTCCGGGGGTTAAACGCGAAACAGCAAACGCGCCACCGTCGGCAAAAACCAACGGTGCAAGCGCCACAATCAAAAAAAAGCACAAAGGCAATTTTTTCATCTATTTCACGTAATTATACCACACACGCACAAATTAAAAAAGATGAATTTTTACAAAAATTTAATTATCTGGACAGAATTTTGGGCGCGGCTGCCGTTGCAGTTACTCACACACACCCTTGTCATTCCCGCCTTAACCACCCCACAAATACATTCGTATTTGTGGGGACCCCGGGCGCGGGAATGACAAGTTAAGGGATTAAGTGAATAATCCCGCAGTCTCTAACCACCCCGGGCTTGACCACCCACGCGACACATCGCGCGGGGCCCGGTGTCGCCCACCCCTCCAATGGAGGGGAACTCAGCCCGCAACGGGAACGTAACAAGTTCCCCTCTGCGGAGGGGTGGCGGCTTGCCGCCGGGGTGGTCTATCACCCGAAGCCTTGGCGAAGGGTGACACGAGTAACAAAAAACGGGGCGATGCCCCGTTTTTTATTTTGCTTCGTCTTCTGGTATGACGGAAACTGTTTTCCGATCGCCCAGACCACGTTTGAATTTCACAACGCCCGCAATTTTCGCGAACAGTGTGTGGTCTTTGCCCATGCCGACATTCAGGCCAGGATGAACCGACGTTCCACGTTGGCGAACAATGATGTTGCCGGCGATAACACGGCTGCCACCGGATTTTTTAACGCCCAAACGACGCCCCGCGGAATCGCGTCCATTGGTGGTTGCCGAACCTGCTTTCTTATGTGCCATAATTAAACTCCTTATATCCCGGGATTAACCCTTGATTTCCGTAATTTTCAACACAGTGATATACTGGCGATGGCCGCGAGTACGACGATAGTTTTGACGGCGTTTTTTCTTGAACACCAAAACTTTGTCACCGCGTTTTTGTTCCACAACCTGGGCCACTACGCGCGCGCCGTCGATAAACGGTGTGCCGATTTTGTCGTCCAGCATTAAAACCTGGTCAAATTCGACCGTGCCGTCGGCATTCAGGCGTTCAACCTTTACAATGTCGCCCGTTTTCACGCGATATTGTTTGCCGCCGGTTTGAAAGATTGCAATGTTGCTCATATCTCTTTCTCTTGTTATTGTTCTTGTTCGTTTTGTTCAAAGTTTTCTACAAAAGTATCATTTTTTTATCAAAAGTCAAGTGTTTTGCATAAAATTTTCAACAAAAACAGAATTTATCACATAAAAAAACGCCCCAGTGGGGCGTTTGTTATGGGCACAATGCCAATTGTCTTAATACATTTTGTACGTCATTATTGACCGACACAGTTATTTCACGTTGCAGGCCATCAACGTATGTATAATTAAACTTGTAATCCCGGAATTCTGGGAACGCGGCGTATGCCTGCTGGAACGGGGCAAGCATGGCGTAAAACCACTGACGCCCACGGCACAGGCAACCATTGCGAACGTCCGCCGCAACAGCCGCGGTGGCTGTGTTGGGATATTTTTTATCCAACTCGCTGTCTGTCATCATTAAACAACGCGCACCAAACCCATAGAAATTCGCATCATCCGACATGAATTTATATATCAAACCATCCGATGCACCGGCATTCTTTAACGAATATACCATGCCATCCGTACAGCACGCATTCGCAGATCCCATTAACATTTTATACCGTTCCAACAATGGTGCCGCCAATGGGTTATTTGCCGTTATATTCTTGTCACAACGCGCGGCATCTATGAATTCATCCATTTTTTCGGCGCGGATTAACGGGCTGCGCGGCGCGACAGTTTCACGAATAATCGGTTTACGACGCCAGATTTGACATTCGGTTTCACTGTCAAACGGGCAACCGTCCGCCCGACCAAACACCACCGTAACCAGACGACTTAAATCTTGGGCCACGTATTCAGGCCGTGGTGATGGCAATTTTATGCGATCGATGGTCGCATCGCCAATTATTGCGGTATTTTTTTGCTTGGTTACCGTTACCAGGTTGCTGTCCGATGTTGTATACTGGGGTTGAGACCCGTCCGCAACCACAGGCGTTGGCGCAGGTTCTGCGACAACCTCTTTGGACACAGTCTGGGCCGCAACAACATTGGCCGTAACAACCGTATCCGCAGCAACATCCACGTCCGCCGCGGGTGCGACCTGTACATCCACCGTATCCGATACAACGTTTGTATCCGCCACAGGTGCGGTTTGAACAACAGCGGCATCGGTAACCGTTTCGGTTGTATCTTGCACCCATAAATTTTCAGTCGGCTTGTTCGGCCGTAATAATTCTTCGATACGTGCACGCGTTGCAGCGGCATCCGCCATATTTTGTTTATATAAATCAACCACGTTAATTTCTTCGTGATTTTTGGGATTTTGCGCAACAACCGTCGCCACGGGTTCGTATGGGGTATCCGCCTGGCGTATATATAATTCCGGCATCGGTTGCAGGAACCAATCTGTGTAATCTTTGTATTTATAACTGGGTACAGAATCATCCCAAATCGGCACACCATCACGCCAATCGACCGTTTTGTCATACCCGCGCGGATCATACGTTCCAACAGACCCATCCCAAACAGGTTCACGGTCATCATCCGGCACAGATTTTATCGACAACAGTTTTACCGAACGCATTGGATCGGGATCCTGGTATATATACTGGGGCATTTGTGCACGCATCTCGGCCGGTGCAGTTTTCACCTGTCCCATTTCCAAAACCAACGGATCCGCCGGCTGCGCCGGTGTAACTTGATAACACCCAGGTCCGACACATGCGGCCATAGACCCGGAATTCGCCCCACATAAATACAGTAAAGACGAAAAAATAAAGATTTTCCTTCTCATGTATTGAATAATATCACAAAATAAAGTCTTTTGAAACAGAAATTTACATATTTCGTTACAAATTTTGCATTTTTTCAAATATAACGATTTTAATAAAAACCGCCCAACGGGCGGTTTTTATTAAGTGGCTATTGCGCCAGATGAATCATCGTCTGGTTCATCGGGCTGAACCTGGACACAGGCATTTGACTGCAATACATATCCCGCCGCACATGATGTCGGGATACATGCACTCCAATCCGTGCCAGTCCACGTACGTTTAGCGGACAAAACATTTGGATCTGTGTGGGTGCATGATTTTGTATCCGCCACACACCGCGTTCCAACCAATGTATAGTTTTCTTCACACGATTTCGGTGTACATGTGCCCCATGCAGCACCATTCCATGTCTGGGTTGCAGTCGCCACACCCGGCACGTTCGGCAATTCGCACGAACGAACGGTTGATGTGCACTTGCCATTTTCCAATATGTATCCGATACCACATGATTCAACCGTGCACGGACCATAAGAACCACTTTTTTCGTCCCATGTTTCATACGCAGTGGCGGCATTCGGTACACTGGATGTGCATGGACGTTTTAATTGAACGCATTCAACGCCGTCAACCAACACGTACCCAGATGCACATGCCGATGGCGTGCACTCGCCCCAACCATTACCATTCCAGGTCTGGGTTGCACTGGTCATATTGGAACCAGATGGGGTACATGCACGGACATTCGAAACACATGCGTTATTTTCAGAATGTGTCCCGGTCGGGCATGCCTGACAACGGCCAGATTGTGCAACATAGCCATCCACGCATTTGGTTAACACACATGGTCCCCAACCTGTAACTTGGCCATTTGCATCCGTTCCCTGGTAACTGTCACCCATCCAGGTCGTTACACCATTGTCTGTTCCCTGGGCTGCATTTGGATCATCACCGGTATAACTGCATGTACGAGTATTTGCAACGCATACACCGTTTTCGTTATGTGTGCCCGTCGGACATTCAGGTGACGCCCAGTCTTCGCCAGTGTCACCCTTTCTCCACGAACGAACGCCTTCGACGTCAATATCCTGCAAGCATTGTTCACGCAGCGCGACAGACGAACCTTCGACCGCACCCAACGCATATCCGCCGTCCAATATTTCAGACAGTGTGATGATATTGCGGCATGTATTTGTATCGTAATCCGTTGTGTTATCACACGCATTTTCAGTATCTTCTTTGTTAATAACCGCCTGTAACACATTGTTCGGCGCGCCACAAATCATCTCTTCATAACAATGCGGCACATTGGACACCTGGGAACAATATGTTTTGATACGGCTGGTGCTCCAATTCGGTTGTGATGTTTCCTGGGTTGTGTAACAATCATACAGTTCAGACAAACATTCGTTAAAGTTACTGCGCGCGGCCGCATAGTCAGACGCAATTGTGTCTTGTTCTTCCTGATAAAACTCTAAGCGTTTTTGCTGCAAAGCCTGTTGCGCTGCAACCTTTTGATAACCGATATTTTGTGCGGCTGTACTTAATTGTTCGCCGTACAAATCGCAATCCGCATTGGCATCCAACGCATATTGCTGCATAATACTGCGGCGTGCATCCGCCACCGGCCCACGCAAGTCTGCGTATGGGTCACCCGATGCGGTTGTGTAACCAAAACATGTCGCAGAATTGGACGCTGTATTATCCTGGGGGGTTATGAATTCCAGGTTATATTCATCGGTATTGTTTACGTCGATATAACTGTTATAATTGTACGGGCATTGGCTGCGGCCGTTACCACATTTACGATTATTTGCCGGCAAACCGCACGCTTCGTATATGCCGTTAAAGCAGGAATCCAACACGCGGTTACAAACGTTATTGTGTGCATATTGAAACAATTCGTATCCCCATGTTTCAGCCAAAGAGTCTTTGACACCGCTTTTGTCTGCCAAATTTAATTGTCCGTCAATTCCCGCCAAATTACCAACGACACTGGTCAATTCATCAAATGCAGATGCCAAACTGTCGTTATCTTCGGTCAATATGGTTAATGTATTTTCTTTGGCTTTGGCCCAAGATTGTAATGATGCCAAAATATCACTGCTGGAGCCATCTATTGTTGATAAATCAAATCCGAACGTATTACCAGACTCGGAACAGTACGATGGTTGATTACATGGCGTTTGTCCACCACCGTTACCATCAAACATGCCATGGTTAAAGCACCATTCTTCGGCCTCGGATGAATCAACACCGTATTGGTCGGTAACTTCTTTCCAAGAAATACAATTCATAACCTTTTCAGCATCGGTTAACTGGAACGCTTCGGTCACAGCCTTGCCTTTGGTGGCAATTAACAAAGCCAATTCGCCAGACACCTTGATTAACTCTTCATTTGCCTGCTCTAACTTGGCCTCGGCATCGGCAAATGCACGAACACGACCGGCACATGCACAACGACGTTGCGCCGCGTTACGCGCGGTGCAAATCTCGTCCATACAGGCATAATATGATTCTTTGCAGTTATTATAAGCCTCGGCAGAAATCAGACCAGTAGAACTGTCGATAATATTCGAATAATTACCCGTATACAATGCGTTTGACAGATATGTATATGTATTGGTTGCAGCCTTGCTGCCGCGGATGGCACTGCCCTGTAAAGAGATACGCGATGGCGTTGTTGTTGCCGCACGTGAACGAACAGTGCGTGATGCTGTATTTGCCGCCACACGCGATACCGTGTTCGATGCCGTGCCGCGCGACACCACGTTACGTGCCGTAACATTACGACCCCCAGACGCCGCATTTGGCGTTCCACGCGACGCAGTCGCCGTTGCGCGTGATACCGTCGGATTTGCACGCGACGACGAAACCGTTGCACGCGATGTATTCGTTGTGGCAACACGCGACGCAGTTGGCGTTGTCACCGTGCCACGCGACACCGTCGCGCGCGATGATACACCACGCGGCGTTACAACTGTGTTATTTGACGTCTCTCGCGATACGACATTGGTTGACGAACCGCGCGAAGTCACTGGACGCGCCGATGCAGACCGTACGTTTGCACCATTGCGTGGCGATTGAATCGCCGCAGCCGTTGGCACCACATACGCCGGCGCAACCGGATCCGCTAACACCGCGCGCATTGACACCAATGTAGAACAAACAAAAAATGCACCGGCCAGTAAAAACACTGTCCCCATTGCGTTTTTCAAATTTTCTGCGAAATTATGGCGTTTCATAAAACTCCCCCTGCAATCCGGAAAGCCCCGGAAAATCCGCTTTTCAGTGGCGTAACAGATACAAATTCACCCACCCATTTTGTATAATTATAACATTTTTGCGGTGGTCTGTAAATAAGAAAACAGAGCGGTTACTGGTTACTGGTTACTCGTGACCACACCGCTGTCATTGCGAAAGAGTACGATCAACGTTGAAAACGTTGTCGTACGACTGTGGCAATCCAGTCATAATATGTCTGCGGGCATTCGCCCGCAGTGCTTTTTTATTTACTGGATCGCCACGCTTCGCTCGCGATGACAAAGGGGACTAAGTGGCTAATCCCATACTCTCTAACCACCCCGCCCTGCGGGCTCTCCCCTCCAATGGAGGGGAACTTGGTGCGTTCCCGTCGCGGTCTAAGTTACCCTTTACGACGGATGGGGGTGCTGACTCTCATACCGTTGCGGAACAAAGTTCCCCTCTGCGGAGGGGTGGCACGAAGTGCCGGGGTGGTTTATCACCCGAAACTTCGGCGAAGGGTGGTTTATCACGAGTCACGAGTAACAAGTAACTCCACCGCTGTCATTGCGAAAGAGTACGATCAACGTTGAAAACGTTGTCGTACGACTGTGGCAATCCAGTCATAATATGTCTGCGGGCATTCGCCCGCAGTGCTTTTTTATTTACTGGATCGCCACGCTTCGCTCGCGATGACAAAGGGGACTAAGTGGCTAATCCCACACTTTCTTTGTCATTCCCGCGCAGGCGGGAATAAGGCTTGGGTTGTTATTAGTTATTTAATCGGGGAAATAATTCAGCGTTGTGTTCTTTTTATGTATCTGTAATCCGCTGCACAATTTAATAGACCCTATTCCCGCCTTATCCACCCCACAAATACATTCGTATTTGCGGGGACCCCGGGCGCGGGAATGACAAATTAAGGAATTAAGTGGATAATCCCGCAGTCTCTAACCACCCCGGCGGCAAGCCGCCACCCCTCCAATGGAGGGGAACTTAGTATGTTCCCGTCGCGGTCTAAGTTACCCTTTACGACGGATGGGGCTGCTGACTCTCATACCGTCGCGGAACAAAGTTCACCTCTGTGGCAGAATGTGGCTGATGACTCTCATACCGTTGCGGAACAAAGTTCCCCTCTGCGGAGGGGTGGCACGAAGTGCCGGGGTGGTTTATCACCCGAAACTTCGGCGAAGGGCGAAAGACGAGTCACGAGTAACTTCCTTGTCATTGCGAAGGAGTACGATCAACGTTGAAAACGTTGTCGTACGACTGCGGCAATCTAGTTATAATATGTCTGCGGGCGAACGCCCGCAGTGCTTTTTTATTTACTGGATCGCCACGCTCCGCTCGCGATGACAAAGGGGACTAAGTGGATAATTCCGCAGTCTCTAACCACCCCGGCGGCAAGCCGCCACCCCTCCAATGGAGGGGAACTTAGTATGTTCCCGTCGCGGTCTAAGTTACCCTTTACGACGGATGGGGGTGTTGACTCTCATACCGTCACAGAACAGTTCCCCTCTGAGGAGGGGAACTTACCCCGCGACGGGAAATACGAGTAACAAGTTACGAGTAACCAGTAACAAAAACGCCCCAATGGGGCGTTTTTTTATTTGTCGCGTGGGAATTTGACCGCCGCCTGGGCCGCCGCAAGGCGTGCAATTGGCACGCGGAACGGACTGCACGATACGGAATCAAATCCAATGCGATGGAAATATTCAACCGATGCGGGATCGCCACCATGTTCGCCGCAAACACCCAAGTGAATGTTTGTGCCCTTGGTTTTGCGTGCTTTGGCAACCGCGTCTTCGATTAAGATTCCAACGCCCTGTTGATCGACGGACGCAAATGGATCTGCGACATAGATACCACGCGCGCGGTATTCGTCCAAAATCTTGCCAGTGTCGTCACGCGACATACCCAATGTTGTTTGTGTCAAATCGTTTGTGCCGAATTCAAAGAATTCACAACTTTCTGCGATTTGATCCGCCAACACGGCCGCGCGTGGCAATTCAATCATCGAACCAACACTGTATTCAACACTGTCGCCCGTTTCAGCAAACAATGATGCAGCCGTTGCGTCGATTACTGATTTAACAATATCAACCTCTTTCTTGGAACCGACCAATGGAACCTCGATTTCAGGGAATACACGGATACCTGCGTTTTTGCATTCAATCGCAGCCGACAAAATCGCGCGCGTTTGCATTTCGCAGATTTCTGGGTATGTAATCGCCAAACGACAACCACGATGTCCCAGCATCGGATTTTGTTCGTGTAAAGCCTCGGCACGAGCCTTGACAAATTCAACCGATTTTCCAATGTGTGCGGCCAATTCGCCAATTTCAGCGTCTGTGTGCGGCAAGAATTCATGTAACGGCGGGTCAATCAAGCGGATTGTAACCGGCAGACCGTCCATAATCTTGAACAATTCCACAAAGTCAGCCTTTTGATACGGCAACAATTTCGCCAGCGCAGCACGACGACCATCTTCGTCATCTGCCAAAATCATTTCGCGCATATCCTGGATACGTGCCGGATCAAAGAACATGTGTTCCGTACGCGCCAGTCCGATACCTTCGGCACCAAAATCGCGCGCCTGTTTGGCATCTTTTGGTGTTTCGGCGTTGGCTTTGACTTTCAATGTTTTGATTTCATCAACCCACTGCATCAACGTGCCAAAATTGCCGGTCAATTCAACCGATACGGTTGGAACCTGGCCCAGAATAATTTCGCCACGTGCGCCGTCGATGGAAACCCAATCGCCTTCATTAACAACAACGCCAGACGTTGTTTTCATTGTTTTGGAATCATAGTCAATCTTGATATCCGGCGAACCAGACACGCATGGTGTGCCCATACCACGTGCAACCACCGCCGCGTGCGATGTCATACCACCACGCGCAGTGATAACACCCTGGGCCGCGTTCATACCTGCGATATCTTCGGGTGATGTTTCAACGCGGATTAACATAACCTTTTTGCCTTCCTTGGCCCAGCGTTCTGCATCGTCTGCGCTGAACACAGCCTGGCCAACGGCGGCACCCGGGGATGCCGGCAACCCGGTTGCGATAACGTTCTTTTCAGCCTTGGGATCCAACATAGGATGCAACAAGTGATCCAACTGATCCGCACCAACGCGCAGGATGGCCTCTTCTTTGGTCAGCAAACCTTCATTCACCATTTCAACAGCCATGCGAACCGCAGCCGCAGCAGTACGTTTGCCGTTACGGCACTGTAACATCCACAGTTTGCCATGTTCGATGGTGAATTCCATGTCCTGCATATCTTTGTAATGCTTTTCCAATTTTTCGCGAACATCGCACAGTTCTTTATAAACGTCGGGCATGGCTTCTTCCAACGACAGACGGCCGGAATCGTCGCGGCTCATCGGTTGTGGGGTACGAATACCGGCAACAACGTCTTCGCCCTGGGCGTTAATCAGATATTCGCCGTAATATTTATTTTCACCGGTGGCCGGGTCGCGGCTGAAACACACACCAGTTGCGGAATCATCGCCAGAATTGCCAAACACCATGGCCTGGACATTAACAGCGGTACCCCAATCGCCTGGGATATTATTTAATTTACGATATGTGATGGCTTTCTTGCTCATCCAACTGCCGAATACGGCGCCGATGCCCAATTTCAGTTGTTCCCATGGAGCTTGTGGGAATACTTTGCCGATTTTCACACCGATTTCTTTGAATTTTTCAACCAATTCTTTCAAATCGTCGGCGGTCAGTTCTGTATCGACTTTGTAACCTTTATCTTCCTTCATGCGTTCCAGTGTGTGTTCAAACAGGTCAATGTCTGCACCCAACACAACGTCCGAGAACATCATGATAAAGCGACGATATGAATCATACGCAAAACGTTCGTTACCGGAATGTTTCGCCAATGCTTTGACAGTTTCGTCATTTAATCCCAAATTCAAAACAGTATCCATCATGCCCGGCATGGAAACACGCGCACCCGAACGCACAGAAACCAATAATGGGTTTTCCATATCTGCAAATTTTTTGCCCATGATAGATTCAATGTGGGCGATACCATCGCGAACCTGATCCATTAAATCATCTGGATATTTTTGATTATTGTCGTAATAGTAGGTGCAAACCTCGGTCGTGACGGTAAAACCGGCCGGCACAGGCAGCCCAACCAAATTCATTTCAGCCAAATTAGCACCCTTGCCCCCCAACAGATTACGCATGTCTGCGCGACCCTCGGCGGCACCGTTGCCAAATTTATAAACCCATTTTGTACTCATTATGGTTTCTCCTTGCTAGATTATTAAAACGCGCACAGATTTTGCGGGATATGGTGCCGAATTGCAAGAAAAAAAGCACTGCATTTTTTATTTTTTTAACTTTACAAATGCGAATTTCGCGGGTATTTTGGTCAATATGACAAATTTGAAAGACTTGGCGTTTGTCGCCGAATTAAATAACCATCTGAAATCGGGCGGCGTGATTGCGTTCCCAACAGATACAGTATGGGGACTGGGGGCGTTGCCGACACGCGCGGGCGCGGATGCGCTGTTTGAAATTAAACGTCGGCCTGCGAACAAGCATTTAATCATTATGTCCGACAGTTTTGAACACATTAAACCATATATGGCGGAATATCCCGCGCGTGCGTTTGAATTGGCACAGAAATACTGGCCGGGCGCACTGACCATTGGTGTGCCAGTGGCGGGGACTGATTCCATGGTGTTTGGTGGGGTGCGCGTGCCGAATTACAAGCCATTTATGGAATTATGTGGCGTGATTGACGGGCATTGTTTGGCAACAACATCCGCCAACATATCGGGGCAACCAACATTACAATCAGCCAAAGAAATCAGAAAAACTTTCCCAAACATAATCGTAATCGATAACGCATTTGAACCAATGGGTGGTGCGCCCAGCACAGTGGCCGTTCTGGACGGCGACGATATAAACATCGTCCGCACCGGCAGCGTGGTGATTGAATAAAAAAATCCAGATAAGAATCCATGCCTGGTGCGGGGCGGATGCATGGGTGATATACTGGGGCGCATGACACATAAAAATAATTTTCGTTCTGCTGGGGCAATTGTTTTGGGGATGCATGATGCGTTGGTTTCGCTGACTGGGCTGATTGCAGGTTTGGCCGTCGCCATGGCAGACCGATATGTGATTATTCTGACCGCGGTTATCGCGTCCATCACGGCCAGTCTGTCCATGGGCGCGTCAAATTACCTGGCTGTGCGCGCAGGCGACAACGATGGGGGACATGCTTTCAAATACGCACTTTATACAGGCATTGCATA
Organism: uncultured Alphaproteobacteria bacterium; assembly: GCA_944389385.1. GTDB lineage: Bacteria > Pseudomonadota > Alphaproteobacteria > Rs-D84 > Rs-D84 > Enterousia. The sequence continues at coordinate 138,676 of CALXMC010000003.1, forward strand.
TATGGCGACTTGCGCAGTGTTGATATTACCGTTTTTTGTCTTTGAAAATCGCGTGGTGGAAATGGCGGTTATGTTCGCAATCGCAGTGGCCGAGATTTTTGGATTTAATTATTACCTGGGGCGGATGCGGCGGCGGCCATATATGCGGAATTTTTTGGAAATGTTGGGCGTATGTATGGGCGTGTCAATTGTTGCATTCTTAATAGGCCTGTGTGCAAACAAGTGTTTTGGGATATAGGTTGCTCGTGACTTGTTACTGGTTACTCGTGATAGACCACCCCGCCCCGTTGGGGCACCCCTCCGCAGAGGGGAACTTTGTTCTGCGACGGGAATACGGGTAACTACCTTGTCATTGCGAAGGAGTGCGATCAACGTTGAAAACGTTGGCGTACGACTGTGGCAATCCAGTGCAATATGTCTGCGGGCGTTCGCCCGCAGTGCTTTTTTATTTACTGGATCGCCACGCTTCGCTCGCGATGACAAAGGGGAGTAATAGCCCAAGCCCACACTTTCTTTGTCATTCCCGCGTAGGCGGGAATAAGGTCTATTAAATTCATATCGCGGGTTACAGATAAAAAACACAACGCTAAATTATTCCCCAAATTAAATAACTAATAACAACCCAAGCCCTATTCCCGCCTGCGCGGGAATGACAAAAATTATTGCTGAAAGGATATAAAATTCCCGCCTTATCCACCCCACAAACATATTCATGTTTGCGGGGACCCCGGGCGCGGGAATGACAAGTTAAGGGACTAAGTGGATAAATCCGCAGTCTCTAACCACCCCGGCGGCAAGCCGCCACCCCTCCAATGGAGGGGAACTTGGTGCGTTCCCATCGCGGAACAGTTACCCTTTACAACGGATGGGGCTGCTGACTCTCATACCGTCGCGGGGTAAGTTCCCCTCTGCGGAGGGGTGCCGCGATACCGGGCCCCACGAAAATGCAATTTTCGTGGGTGGTTGGGGCGGGGTGGTCTATCACGAGTAACCGCGGGGTGTGTTATTTAACCCTGTTTATACACCCTTCGTGGAACAGACGCCAAAACACAGTGCCACCCAGTTCCTTTGGGCAATTTTCCGGGATACATTTGTGGCGCAATTTTGGATTTGCCGCGCACATACGCGCAGGCACGCGGTTATGCAATTTATCTATGCACGCGCGGTATTCATCAACCGCCACATCAAAATCATAAAATGTACGTTGCCAAATCTCGCTGTTGCCCGATGGGGAAATTTTTTCCATCCCCACAGTAAAAGTATTTTCATCAGTCGGCTTGAACGTATTTGTGGCGCGATCATACATTTCTTTCGGTCGAAACAAATATACTTCACCATTTTCATCAAAATATTTTGCAAAAATTTTCATATTGCCGTCCTTTTACCCAACCAGAATAGCAATTCCCATAAATATAGCAATAAAAAACCGCCACAAGGGCGGTTTTAGTCGTTTTGTTGTACAAAATATTTTTGCAATTTTTCCCAAAAAGAGGGTTTGTTTTTCCCTTTTTAAAAATCTTGCTTTTTTTTATCGCCACTTCCACAAATATACAAATCACGTAGTTTCTTATAAGTATTCACTTTTGCAAATTCTTGTGGTGTTAAAATTGCGGTAATACGGTGTGGTACAACTTCCCCGCCAAAACGAAACTTGATTATATTACCAACTTGGATGTCTGATTTAATATATTTTAACTCTTTTAAACCTGGGTCAAAGGCACGCAATTTACCGTTTTCATCATATACAGCAATAATTTGATGTCCGCTTATGATACGTTCTTTTTTACCGCTTTTGCGGTCTTGCTCTGCGGCATTTAAATCGGCCATACGGGCGGTTGTTAATACGACATGTTTTAAACCCGCCTCAGTTGCAAGTTTAGAAAAAACTTTTGATATTCCTGTGCATCCAGCAACAGCACGCGGAATATTTTGCTTTATGATATCATCGGCCGATAAAGAAAAATGCCAATCTATACCACTAACATTATGTTGGCACATATATTCGCTACGATTGTTGGGGCCAATTGCCTTATCAAACATAGCGTGCATTTTATCCAGTAAAGATCGAATTAGGTTATCTTGATTCATAATAGAAATTATAGCATAAAAAAAATATCCCGCAATAAGCGGGCCTGTAATTATTTCGTCTTTATTTTTACATAGTTCATCATTTTTTGAATCATCTTTTTGGTTTTATTATTTTTATTTATAGCATTATTCGTTGATACGTTTTGTTGTATTATTTTTTCCATAAGTTCCTGCTCTCCTTCAGCAGAATCATAATAATCAGAATGAGAATCGTGGTAATCAAAACCATAACTCTCTTCATACTCATCCCATTTTTGATTTTCTTCTGCTTGTTTTTCCTTCTCCGCAATCTTGGCTAAAATTAACTGCTGAGCATAAGTTTTTTTATTTGAACTTTCCATATTTTGACATCTTATCATTGGTAATCATTATCATACTTACACAAAAACATATTGTTGTCAATAAATATTTTCGTTAATTAAGTTCTATAAAAATAAAAAACCGCCCAATTGGGCGGTTTTAATTCCTTGCATTTATGTTTCTTAACGCATTATATATTTGCATACTTGCATGCTCGCCAACGGACATGCCGTATTTTTGGGTTGTTTCCGGACTAATATTGACACCATACCCTAAATTTTCACCTAACAGCCCCTGGTTTGAACGCGCATACGGTGCAACTGCACGAACTATTTTTTGTTCTATATCATCGTTTCTGGCAGATAAATAAATGGTCACAGGGTCATGTCTGGTTATGGCCTCGTCATAATAATCGCTTTTTGGAAACTTGTAATAATCGATATATTTGCCTGCATCCTGGGCCAATACATTATCCAAGGCCTTTATCAGTCCTTCTACGATATTGACATTCAAACTGATATGATACAAGTCCACTTTAGCATGCGGTTGACGAACCCGTGATTTGCGTTCCCATGCCCATCGTTGGTGTTGCGAAACATCTATATAATCATTCGGCGTTTTCCCGTACGCAACGGCCTTGTTAAATTCATCCCGACTTAAATTATATTTTTTCTTTGTGTGTCGTATCATATTGTAGATTTTGCCTGGACTGATATTATCCTGGTTGTCAACAATCTCTTGTATCACAGAATCCGACAAATACGGATATTTGTTTCTTATCGCATTAAACTGCATCGCCTTGACTTTTGCGGTCGCACTTTTATATGTAGCACGATTGCTGGTTTTTGAAAGTCGCATATATGGAACGCCACGTTCCGTTGTTTCAATAAACTTTACATTTTTCCACTTAACAAGTTCATTCAATTCGTGCCATTCTTTGTTGCTTAATCTTTCCTTTGGCAACATATAAACATCCGTCCCTGTCAATAAAGCATCCAAATATTCATCAAAACTTTTATTAGCACGATTTGTTATTTCATTAGAACGCAAGATTTTATTTTGATCCATTACATACACCTTTTTCAGGGGTATTATATCACAAAAGCACCTAAAAATAAAACCCACGCTGGGTGGCGGGGGATTATATTACAATTTAACTTCTATGATTTGGCCATTTATAGAATAATAAACCGGCACACCCGCACGACGGGCTTTTTCTTGAGCCTTGCGAGCACCGCGATTGGCCAAGCGTAATATTTTTGCCGATAATTCATAATCGCTTTTTTTCATTTTTTGGTTTCCTTGTTAAATTTATTATAGGTACTCTCGTCCATGATGTCAATAAATTCACCGCGACCTTGGGCGATTGGTTCAAAATTGTTTTCACCATTATAGTATAATTTCTTTATCATAATGGTAAATTATATCACAAAAAATCGTAAAAATAAAACCCCGCCGGGTGGCGGGGGGATTATCGCGTGTTTTGAATCAAATTACGAACGCGATTTTGTCCAGGTATTATGTGTCGTGTGTAAATTTTCCAAAACAAATTCTGGGCGCGGTTAAATAAATTGGGGTTATTATCACGCTTGATAACCACTGTGCGGTTTTGCCCGGATATAACAAACCCAGATTCTGATTCAGGACTTGGGATATGCCCCAACATCATATTGCCCACAAAAATCTGATACATATCGGAAACGTGCAATATAACGACTTGATTGGTGGCGGTACGCAAAGTGCGCGCCAAATCCACATCATGCACCAGTAATACTTTTTTCGCACTGTGCAACGTGTCCGAAATCCTGGTCAGCACCATTGTCGCGGTAAATTCATCATCTGTCATATTATCGGTGTGATGATTTTTTGTAATCTTGTCAGAAAATTTCTGAATCCGCGCACGGGTACGCATACGACGTGCATATATTTTATCAACACGACTGATTAACCTGTCGGTGGCGGCGGAAATATCGTCCGTCATTTTAACGGGCTGGTCAAAGAAAGATAAATCCACCGGCAATCCATATTTACGCGTAATAACCAGGTCGTTTATATAAATCTTGTCATTGCGTACAATGGCATTGGCGGCATCGCGATACCCATACCGGATTGCTTGCAAAATATCAGCCACGTTTGACATTATTATTTAACCTTTTGATTCATTAACACACGGACACAGCGAATAACCTTTTGATCCGTATATAATTGGTATGCGGTATCGGCCGCAATGTTGGACGCCGCATCAAACAAAGTCATATACATCCCGTTGCAAATCCAACCTGTTTCACCAACGTTAAATTTCACGTTATACCATGCAACACGGTTTTTGCGACGATCTGCATCCGCAATCGGCGTGCGACGCACCTGGGATTCAAAATTATACGGCACAGAACTGTTCGCGGCGGTTTGGACACATATCTCGCGCAGTTCCAACGGACGGCCGTTGATCGTCTGATTTGCCCAGAATTGTTTTGCTTGGTCAAAATAATAAGAAATCATACTTAATTTAGTTTGCGGATAACCGTAATAATACCTGTTGCCGCGTGCATCGTCGGAATGAACGCCATCTGAATTTACGGTTACTTTTTGTTGGGCGACTGTATGTACCATGATATAAAAAACTCCTGCATTTTTTCGGTTAAAAAAACCGCCACGTGGGCGGTTAATTCGGTTTTTATATCAGATAAAACTGGATTTATTCTGGCGACGACCTACTCTTCCGTGGCTGAAGCCAAAGTACCATCGGCGATACGGGGTTTCCCTGTCTGGTTCGGTATGGAACAGAGGGTGACTCCCGCTCTATAATCACCAGAATAAATCCAGCGAACAATCGTAAATCCAACAATCAACAA
>CALXMC010000004.1 GCA_944389385.1 uncultured Alphaproteobacteria bacterium
GTCATCCGCCCCAGTTATAAAACCACCCGCCATGTGCGGGTGTTTTTATAACTCTGGACGGATCCGGATTTGAACCGCCGCAAAAATGCGGACGTTCTGTTTTTATCCAACCAACTTGTGCCAAATACTTTGCTTTTTTGCGGGCTGCTTTTTGCGCCGACGCCGTGGGGCATTCATGGTTGTTTTACGCGCGTCCAAATGTCGTGCGTTTTTCCGTTTGGCATCAGTTGATGGCGCGTACGCATTCAGCAATTCTTCGGTTTTATTTTGCTCGGGCGCGACGCGTTGAATTGAATACTGGTCGATATTCATCAGGCTGTCGTCACCGACAATCACGATTTCGGTATCGAATTCAGATTCCATTGCCGCCAATTCTGCGCGCTTGTTATTTAACAGATAAATCGCCACATCCGTCGGCACAGTCATAATAATTTTCTGGGCGCTTTTTGCCAACAGTTTTTCTTGCAGATGACGGAATAAAATAATCGCAGCGGTCTGAATCGACGGCACGACACCCGCGCCCATACAGTGCGGGCATTGCACATACGACGATTCCATAAAACTGCTGCGCAGACGTTGCCGCGACAGCATCAACACGCCGAAATTGTTAATTTTTGCGACTTGGGTCCGGGCGCGGTCACGTTTCATAACCTCGCGCATTTTGGATTCCAGTTTGCGGTTGTTTTTTTCCTCTTCCATATCTATAAAGTCAATTGCGACAATTCCCGCCAAATCACGCAGACGCAATTGCAGGGCAATTTCTTCGGCGGCCTCCAGATTAGTATTCAGCGCGGTTTGTTCAATATCTTTTTCCTTTATCGCGCGGGAAGAATTAACGTCGATTGTAACCATGGCTTCGGTCTGGTTTATAACCAGTGATCCGCCCGACGGCAATTGTACGTATGGGCCGTGCATGCCTTCAAGTTGTTTTTCAATGCCGGCTTTGACCATGATGGGCACGGCGGGATCACGATATTGCACCAATTGCTTGCGTGACACGCGGCCGTACATTTGTTGAAAATATTGCTTTGCGGCATCAAAAGCCTCTTCCCCTTGGATAACCAAGACATCTTCTTTATCCGACAGAAAATCGCGCACCACACGACGCAGCAATGAATCTTCGGTATGGATCGTAACCGGTGCCACTGATTCCAGTGTTGTTTTACGAATTTCGTTCCATAAATTTACCAGATAGTCATAATCTTTGGCAATATCAACGGCGTTTGCACCGAATGCAGCCGTACGCAGAACGACGGTCATACCACGTGGAATTTTCAATTCGTGTAAAATTTCACGCAGACGTGCACGTTCGGCCTTGTCCGAGATTTTTTTGGAAATCCCATAACTGTTACGTTTGCGGGAATTCGGCATCAAAACGGCAAAACGCCCCGCCAACGACAGGTAAGTCGTCATGGATGCGCCTTTTTGGCCGCGTTCTTCTTTGACGCCCTGGACCAACAAGATTTGTTTTGGTTTTATAACGTCCTGGATTTTGAATTCATGCGAACGTTTAACCAGTTCCTTGTTATCTTCGCCCGCGCTGTGATCGTCGTATTCAGCGACCTCGTCAGCTTCGTCATCGGGGTCGTCATCGTCATCGACGATATTTGCGTGCGCCAATTCAATAAGTTTCTTTTTTTGTTCAGGCGTGACCTGGTAATAATCGGGATGAATTTCAGAAAACGGTAAAAAACCATTTTTCCCGGCCCCGTAATCAACAAAAGCCGCCTGCAAAGATGGTTCGACGCGAATAACCTTGGCCAGATAAATATTACCCTTTATCTGGGGTTTCGTGGTTGTTTCAACGTCAAAATCAGAAACACGATTGGTTGTGGCATCCACAACGACCACACGTGTTTCCTCTGGGTGGACTGCATCCACATAGATTTTCTTTGACATCAAATAATCCTTTGGTTTTATACGCGTATGCAATGGCAATAATCCGTCCCCGTGGGGCGTCCCAGCCCATGCCAAGGGAATGCGCCACGATAATAATCAGCGCATAACGAATTAAAGAAAACAGTGACCATATAAACACTTATTACTAATCCCATTTCATACGTTGGACATCAGCATAACATGCCACGCCCCCGCACGCAAGGCATTTATTTTTTACGATGTTTGATATTTTTAATTTTGTTGGGAATCTGGGGAATTTTGTCCTTGGCTTCATTCAGCCAACGCTTCATTCGTGTACGCAACCAGTGTTCGTATATGAAAAACATCCCGCCAACGCCAATTAACGGCAATACATAGTATATTATTCTGTATGCCAATAATGCGCCGAATATATCCGCTTTGTCAACAGTATCGGGCAAAGCCAACAAAAATATACTTTCGAACACACCGATACCGCCGGGAACCTGGCTGAAAACGCCAGTTGCCTGGGCGATAACGAATAAACCGATATATGTGCCAAATGGGATATGCACAAACGGCGTCAGGCAAAAATACAACACCAATCCGGCCAAAACACTGTCAGTTGCACCCAATAAAATTTGCAGTAATGCGGTTCGTGTTTTGGGCACTTCGAATTTAATTTTTCCGATTTTTAATGTTTTGTGGTCGAATATCAGCGTTGCGATTAAATATGCCACCACGACCGCAGTACATATTATAAACAGTGTATTTATTCCAACGTTGGCACCGACGGATTTATCCAAAATATGGGACGGCACCAAAAAATATCCCGCGATAACAATTGCCGAAAACCCCAAAAAGAACGTAAATCCAGAAAAAGTTATCATTTTTACGATGTCTGCGCCACTGATGCGCCAACGCGTATAAAGCCGATATCGAATTGCGCCGCCACTTACCACAGCGTTCCCGGCATTGTTGCTGATTGCGAATCCCAACATGCCCGCCAACATCCATTTCCACCAAGAAACGCGTCCGCCTGCGCCGATATACCGCAACGCCAAATAATCATACGCAGACAAAGCCAAATATCCCAACGCGCATGCGATACATGCCGCCACCAGGTTTATAAACGGTATGTTAACCAATGCGTGAAAAATATCAGACAAACTGTATTCACGCAATTGCCACCACAACATAAAAGCGGCCAACACAAAAAAGAACAAGCCTGAATAACTGACTAACTTTTTGAACAGGCGTTTTGCCTTGAATGACATAAAATTCCTTTTTTAATCGCCCCAGGATACACATACATCAGATAAAAATCAAATGTAAAAAAGATTGCAATCCCGTGCATCTATTATATAGTAATACGAAAATAAAACAAAGGATATTCTGAAATGATGCGACCATCCGCACGAAAAAACGATCAAATGCGACCTGTTTCGATGGAAACAGGTGTCAATAAATGGGCCGAGGGTTCATGTTTAATAAAAATTGGCGGAACCCAGGTATTATGTACTGCGTCCATTGAATTGAATCAGCCGTTATGGAAACGGTTGCAAAATAAAACGGGTGGTTGGGTAACGGCTGAATATTCGATGTTGCCGCGTGCGAATGGTACACGAAAAACGCGTGATGCGATGATGCGCGACCACAGAAATGCAGAAATATCGCGTTTGATTGGGCGCGCAATGCGCAGTGTTGTCGACATGGAAAAACTGGGGCGACACACAATAACCATTGATTGCGATGTGATTCAGGCAGACGGCGGCACACGTTGTGCGTCGATTACCGGGGGATATGTTGCGCTGGTGTTGGCTGTACGCAAATTGTTGGATATGGGGCGTGTGCATGAAAATCCAATTCGTGACTATGTTGCGGCTGTGTCTGCCGGGTTATGGAATGGCGAACTGATATTGGATTTGGATTTTGAAGAAGATTGTGCGGCTGAAATGGATTCGAACTTTGTGGTGGCGGGCAATGGTGATTTTGTGGAAATCCAGTCCACCGGTGAACAACATCCCTTTAATCGTGACCAGATTGAAAAACTGATGGATTTGGCGCGTGATGGGTGTCAAAGGTTAATCCAATTGCAAAAACAGGTATTGGAATAACGCACGGGGCATCGCCCCGTTTTTTTTTATTACTGCGCCAGATAAAATAATTGCCAAATACTTGACAACTATATTTTTTGTATTACAATCATCTTGATAAATAAAGGATTTATTATGTCGATTTCTAAGATGCCAGATATTTGGTATGATAAACATGCCGACGATTTGCAGCAGGAAAATGACAGCCTGCGTCGCGGAATTCCGGCCCAGCGTGCGCGTTTGGCGGATGCACAAAAATTAAAAGATCAGGCCGAACAAGAATTATTAACCGAACAAGAACGTAATGCCGCGTTACAGGAATATTGTGACGAATTAAATACTATGCGCGTAAAATTACTGTTGCGATTAAGAAATTATGAACCGCGGATGAAAATCAGATAACAAAAGGCACAAAACGATGACAAATGCAGAAAAGCGTTACAATCAAAAGGTATTGGAAAACAAGGATTTGTTGGAAGAAGCACTGAAATTGGACGAGCAATGCTATGAATATGTATGCGCGGCCGATGCGGCGTCTGCGGCGGCACGAAAATTGCGCACAGAAAATGCAAAATTATTGGCCGAGATACAAAAACAACATGCCGAAATCCAGGCAATAGTGGATAAATTGGTTGGGCATAAAAAAGCCCGATAATAATCAAAGGGGGTTAATCATGACAAATATGATAGATTTAAGTCAAAAATTGGAAATATTACATGAACGCAATGCGCGCCTGAATGACGAGGTAAATAACCTGCGTTTCAAAAACAGTGCATTAAAAACCGATGTGCAAAATTGGCAACAGCGTGTCGAAAATCGCGACATGATGATAAATGAATTAAATGCCAAAATTGCAAAATTGGTTGAAGAAAATCGCAAATTGCAACAACGTTTGGAAACAGTTGTGGAAATTAACAAGCGCCTTAATGACAAAATGGAACAGCAACGTTACCAACGCGTGCGTTAATGTGCTTTATATAAAAAAAAACGGGGCAACGCCCCGTTTTTTATTTTGCAAATGAATAATCCATTTCCAAATGGTTCGGATTATAAGTCCCATTCATAATTGCGATGGTATCTTCCACAATTACCAATTCTTCATTTGTGGCAACCATGAATATTTTGACACGACTGTCGGGTGTGGAAATTTCCATTTCATCAACACCTTTGCGCGCCAAAGCCGCGGCGTTTTTATCTTTATCCAGTTTAACGCCCAATTCTTCCAATCCTGTACAGAATTTTTCGCGCAGGAAATCGTCGTTTTCACCAACGCCCGCGGTAAATACCAACGCGTCTGTGTGACCCAATTCAGCCATAAATGCCCCGATGTATTTTTTTACATTGTGGGCCTCCATCTCGATAGCCAGACGGCATTTATCGTTCGTTTCACGATTTTCTTCCACATCACGACGATCGACAAAGCATTCCGTCAATCCCAACAGACCAGAATCTTTGTTCAGGTGCATTTGCATTTGATCTGCGGTTAAATTCAAACGCTGCATAACGTACAGAACAACACCTGGATCCAAATCGCCCGGACGTGTTCCCATGGTCAGCCCCGCCAACGGCGTCATTCCCAACGAAGTATCAACCGATACGCCATTTTTGATTGCGGTTGCGGACGCGCCCGAACCAATGTGTAATGTCACCAAATTGCATTCAGACGCCGGTTTGCCCAACATTTTCGCCGCGCGTTTCGAAACATACAGGTGCGATGTGCCGTGGAATCCGTATTTACGCACACCCAATTCTGTATACCATGCGTGTGGCACGGCATAGCGATATGCGTAATCAGGCATGGTCTGATGGAACGCGGTATCAAACACTGCAACCTGGGTTGCGTTTGGCAATAATTGCTTTGCTGTGACAATACCCATCAACGCGGCCGGATTATGCAGCGGCGCAATTTGTGACAATTCATCGATTGTGTGCATAACTTCGTCTGTAATTTCGACGGACGATGCGAATTTATCGCCACCCATAACCACGCGGTGTCCAACGCCACGGATTTCGTTCATGTCGATGGATGCCTCGCGCAGCATGAACAAAACGACGTTTAATGCCTCGTTATGATTTTTCATTTCTGTATCTTTGCGGGTTTTTGTGCCGTCTGGATATTTCTGTGTGATAAAAGAATCCGGCAATCCGATTTTTTCCACATTTCCGCCAACCACATATTTTTTGGAATCAGCGTCAAAAACCTGGTACTTTAATGAAGATGAACCACAGTTCAAAGCAAGTATGTACATATATGTCCCCTTTGTTTTTCCGCGTTCAGCATAACATACAGACCGCGCCGTTTCAACACCAAAAATACACATTTTATGGCGGCAACTTTCCGATTGCCATTTTTCGACAATTTGATTAAATTTATGGTGTAATGAGGCATGAATTATTTGAATTTTTAACGACAGATTTGCAATTTATTCGCGGGGTGGGGCCTGTATTGGCGGCGCGCTTTAATGATGTGTTGGGCGGGCGCAGAGTGCTGGATTTTTTACTGCACACGCCTGCGTATATCCGCGCGCGTGGCGTGACTGAAAATATATCAACCGCAACCGCGGGCGATGTTGTCACAGTGCCATTGTTGGTTAAATCGCACAAGCAGGGCGGTGTGTTTCGTGGTCGTCGTCGCCCAACTCAGATTATATGCAACGACAAAATGGGCAACGGCGTTGTGATTCAGTTCTTTAATGTGAATTTTTTGGATTATTGGTTGAAAAAATTGCCGATTGGCGAATGGCGCATGGTCAGTGGTAAATTGGATCGCGGCGCACGCCCAACCATAAATCACCCTGATTTTATCGAAGAAATGCAAAACGCCGATAAAATTCCGGCAATTCAGGCGATTTATCCCGCGGGCGAAGGTTTAACCCAAAAAACTTTTTCCAACGTTCGGGATCAGATTTTTAACGCATTACCCGATAAATTGGTTGGGGAATCTGATTCAAATGTGACGGAGTTTTTCGACGCGCTGCGTCACGTTCATTATCCAACCGGGGCGGATGATTTATTGCCGAATTCGACGTATATGGCAAAATTGGCGTATTGGGAATTATTGGCGCATCAGTCTGCAATTGTTATCAGTCGCCGCAACCGCAACGATGTGCGCAATCGCCGCGCACCGCGCCCAAAGAAATATGATTTGATGGGCAAATTTTACGCCACAATACCATTTGAATTAACGGGTGCGCAAACGCGCACACTGCGTGAAATATTCGATGATTTGGCGCGTGACGTGCCGATGATGCGCCTGGTCCAGGGCGACGTGGGCAGTGGTAAAACAATTGTCGCATTGGCCGCGGCGGTTAAAATGGCTGAATCAGGCGCCCAGACGGCATTGTTGGCACCGACCGACACGTTGGCCCAGCAACATTTTGCAAAAATCAAACCCGTATGCGACAAAATGGGAATTGTTTGCGATATATTAACCGGCCGGGACAAAGGCGCGCCACGCCGTGAAAAGTTAATATCATTGCGGTCTGGGCGAACCAAGATAATCGTCGGCACGCACGCGTTATTTTCAGACGACGTCGAATACAAAGATTTGGGATTGGTTATCGTTGATGAACAACATCGTTTCGGCGTGTCCCAGCGCGAGGCTTTACGCGCCAAAGGCGCAAATCCGGATTTATTGGCATTGTCCGCCACGCCAATCCCGCGGACTTTGTCCATGACGATTTACGGCGATATGGATGTGTCGATTATAAATGAAAAGCCCGCCGGCCGATTGCCGATTATAACGACCAAGTTGCCAATTGCCCGAACAAATGATTTAATTGCGCGATTGAAATTGCAAATCGATGCGGGTGCCAAAGTGTTTTGGGTATGCCCACTGGTGGAAGAATCCGAGACCTCTGATATGACGGCGGTTAATGCGCGATATACGCAATTACAGAAAATTTTCCCAACCGCGGGTCTGGTGCATGGGCAAATGGATAAAAAGCAGCGCGATGCGGTTATGGCGAAATTCGCAGACGATAATTCAGATATGAAAATCTTGGTCGCCACCACTGTTATCGAGGTCGGCATCGACGTCCCCCGCGCGACCATTATCGTGATTGAAAACGCGGAAAGGTTTGGCTTGGCGGCTTTGCACCAGTTGCGTGGCCGTGTGGGGCGGGGTAATGCGCAGTCTTATTGCATTTTGCTGTATGGTAATAATATCAGCGAAGTTGGGCTGAAACGTTTGGATGTATTAACCGAAACAGATGACGGATTTGCGATTGCCGAACAAGATTTAATTATGCGCGGCACGGGCGAATTGTTGGGTACGCGCCAAAGCGGTTGGATAAATTATCATTTTGTGGATTATGCGCGTCATCGCGACTTGTTCAAATTGGCGGCGTCTGCGGCGCGTGATATGGACGCGCCAGATTCTTGGACACGTGATTTAATGTTTATATTTGACCGCGGGGTGACAATCAGTGCGTAAAGTATTGTTTATTATTTTATGTGTAATATTTGCGACGCCTGGATACGCGGCATCGCTGATAAACGATACAGAAACCGAACGTGTAATAACCGACTTGATTGCACCATTGGCGGCCGCGGCCGATATACCGGATGGACGCCTGAGGGTGCATATTGTTGGCGACAACCAATTCAACGCATTCGTTATGGGGGGCGAAGACGTATATGTTTATACTGGATTGCTGACACAAATTAAATCGCCCGATGCGTTACAGGCCGTTGTCGCGCACGAATTGGGGCACACGATTGGTGGCCACATGACGCAAATGTCCGACCGAATGAGTGCTGAAATGTTGCGGACTATGATAATCCAGGCATTGGGGATTGGACTTATGGCGGTCGGGGGCGATCCATCGCTGGGGGCGGGCGTGTTGGCCGGTTCCAGTGGTGTTGCCCAGCAATCTATGTTGGCATTCACGCGTGACGAAGAACGCATCGCCGACGATATGGGATTAAAACTGATGATACGCGCGGGATTAAATCCCGACGGATTTGTCCAGGTATTTGAACAAATGGGGCACATGACCGGCGCGTTGGAATCGCGTATAAATCCAAATCGAATAAACCATCCGCTTACGGCGGAAAGATTAAATAACGTGCGCGCCCAAATTGAAAAAATGGATTCAGATTACATACCAACCAACGCGCCAACGGATGCCCAACGCTCAGAATTTGAATTGGTTCGGGCAAAGTTAATTGGGTATTTGGATTCGGCTGAAAATGTCGCGACGGCATATCCAAAATCAGATACATCCGACGCGTCATTATACGCGCATGCAATTGCATATATGCGCGGTGGCAATTTGGATGCTGCGCGTACGACAACATTGGCACTGATTGACCGCGCGCCGGACAATCCTTATTTTTATGAATTGTTGGGCGATGTTGAATACCAGTTGGGACATTATGACGACAGCGTTTCCGCATACGAAAAATCATTGGAATTAACCGATAATGCCCCCCAGATAGAAACCGCATTGGCATTGGTATTATCCGAACGGAATAAATCAGGCGATCGTGCGCGTGCGATTGAATTGTGCAAACGTGCATTGCTGACGTCGCCAATGCCATTGACGTATTGGGTATTGGCGCGCGCATACGACGACGGCCGTGCAGATTGGGCACGTGCAGAATACTATCACATGATGGGGAAAAAAGAATTGGCGCGCGAATACGCACGCCGTGCGCGAAAATCGTTAAAACCAAACACCCCCGAATATATTAAATCAGGCGATATTTTGGGATAACCACCTACGCAGCCATGCCGTACTTTTTCAAATAATTCGCATAATACGCCTGGAATTTTATCTGGGATTCTTTCATATTTTTTTCTTTACCGAACGCATCGGCGGCTTTACGCATTTTGTCGGCTTTTTTCTGTTTTGCTGCTTTACTTAGTGGCGAACGAGAATCCATTTTTCCACTGATTAAAAAATCCCAGTAAGCCATCAGTTCATGGTATTTGTGTTCGTCAGAGTTATCAAGTTCTTCTTTTCTTTTTTCTTCGTTTTCTATTAAATTATCATATTCTTTTAATGCCTCGGCTTGGTCTTCCAGTTCCTGTTTTTTGCGCCGTTTTTCTTGTATATTATCAGAAAGGTTTGCGATGACAGATTGCAAATCACGCATTCTGGTCAGTTTTTCACGTACGTCATCTTCTGTAATGTCTTTCAAATAATCATCATCAACAGTGTATCCAATGGATATATATGTCATGGCATCTTCAATATAGTCGTGCAGCGCGTGACCACTGTTTTTCTTTAACCATATACGAAGTTCTTCGGATAATTTGTCATATTCAGGTTGTAATTTTTCATCGCGCAGTTTGGTTCTGCTTTCTATATTTGAATCCAAATATCCTTCTGGATCGTAACGGTTGCGCAATTCTTCCAGTTTCTTTTCTTGAATTTCTTTGTCTTTTGTGAAAGCTTCGATATTCTTCTCGATTTCGGTACGTGTCTTTTCAGCCGCTTCCGTTTTTGCTTTTGCGGCATTGCCCAAACGTCCATACTGACCCTTGAATTTCGCGCCAGATAATCTGACCGCATTTCCAACCGCTGTAATTCCATAACCAATTGCGTTAAAGGCAAATTTTATCGTATTATCCATGGCGCTGGTCAAGAAACGCATAGCTTCGCCGCCTTTTTGATTCCATGAAAAATCTTTATCTGAAAATATGGTCAAGTCAGATTTTCTGAAAGTTTCCATAACCTTGCTGGTGGTATAACCAAATCTGATAACGGCCAATACCTCCATCGCGGTTCTGGCTTCTTCGACCTTGTTTTCGCGTATGGCACGTATAATCATGTGCGATACAATTGTACGCAGGCGACGCCCGTCTTTTAATGCACTGGCAAACGCCTTGGGTTCTTGGTCTTTCAGATCGTTAAGTACGGTTACGCACCAATCGAAATGCCCGGGTGCATTTTTTGATTCAGCCAAACGCTTTTTTATGGCATCTTTGCTTTCAAGAATTTTTATCAGTCCATCGGTGGGTTTGATTTTTTCTTTATCAATTGCCTTGCAAATAGACTTGGCATAGGGTGACATAAATACATGGTCGCCACGGAATCGCGAATATTTTTCAAAATAATTTTCATACGTATCATCCCACCACTTGGATATACGCTGTGGCAAAGTTAAATCGTCTTTTAACTTTGGTGGCACATAACTTTTGCTTTCTTTGTTGTTGTAACTTAAAAATTCCTTGGCGTCTTCCAATGATTTTGAAATTTTGCTGGAATCATGCGCCTGGAATACTTCAAAGACTTTTGGTTTATCAAGTAACGTCGTTAATAATTCGCGGTAATACTGTTTTAATAAAGAAATCTTATCTGCACGGACTGCTTTATTTTCAAATCCCTGGGCGATTGTGCTGAAATCCAGTCGGGATTCGGGACCAACAATTTTGCGTACGACACTGTCGCTATGTTGCAAATCATTATCCAGCGCGCCGGCAACATCAATCATTCGCTGTCTGAATTTCGGATCTTTATTGTACTTTTGATCTTCCAATCCCTTGATTAAATCTTCCCAAGAAAACTCGTCATTAAAATATTGTCCGCGATTTCCCGACGAATTAAACCATTGTTTCAAACGTTCGCCGTGTGGCCCACTTAATAACTTATGCAATTCTTGTATTTTTTCTTCTGCTTCGCGCGATGCAGTCGTATATGCAAACAATTTCACTTTGGCGTCGGGGCCGAAAAAGCGCTCTAAAAATGCCTTGGCTTTGTCATTTGGGTTGGGATATTCCAGTGATTTTTTCTTGCTGTACATCGACTGGAACGCGTCATTAAACGCGTTGTACATTTTTTCCCATTCTGCGTCGGTTAATTGCCAATCGTCACCGGGCGTTTCTTCAACAGGGTCGGGAACTTCTTTACGTACATATAATTTTGTTGCAGGATCTTTAACGTATTCGTCGCCATCTTTGCGCAACAATTGATTGCGCCAATACTTCATATTGCCGCCCAAATCATCCTTATCCACGTATTCACAGAAACGAACAAATTGTTCATCCGGCATATTCAAAAATATCATCCGCTTGAAATACTCGGATACAAAATCAACCATTGACTTATCAGACACGATGAACCCCTTTTAATCTGTCCCTGCTATTATAGTCTTTTTTGGGCGAAATTTCAAGTTTGTCGGGCGGTGTTGTGGGGATACGTTCCTGTCGCTTTGGCGGCTTGTTTCGGGCACAATAGGGCACATGAAGTTCCGTTTGCACGATTTTTTGCTGAAAATGATACCCTATGTACTGTCTATCGCGGGCGGATTGGTGTTATTTATCGTTACAAAAGACGACATTCATGACCCAAATATGACTGATTTGATAAATAACATTGCGGCATCGTTGCTGTCCATACCGTTGGTGTTTTTGCTGTACGATTATTCGAATTACCGCGTATCAAAGCAATTACAAAAGACCATGGCGGACAGCGTCGGCGACAAAATCAACGTTATATTGCTGCGCGTGGCAATAGTCATTCGTGGTATTATCGGCATGCGTAAAAAATTGACATTTATGACGTTGAATAATATGAGTGACATCAGTGTATCCCGAATATCGACGCGGTTAAAAATCACGCCATCGGCATTGTCTGAATTACACAGTCTGCACGACCAGTTATATGATTTTATTTACCATGGCGCGAATACAAATGTTTTGTCTGTGGATCAAATTCAGTCTTTGTCGGGATTATTGCGTGAAATATCCCAGTTAATAAACGAACACGAATTCCGCCGCAATCGCCGCATTGCCGCCCGATACATCAAAAACATAATGGGGCATATCGCGGATTGGATGGATTCAGACGCATTCGCATCGTTGCACTTTGACAAATTACTTGGCACAGCCCAGTTGAACGGGAAAAACAATTTGCTGAATTAAAATTCGCGTATTTTCCCATTGACGTGGGCAGTTGAATTTAACTATACTGCCCATCGGGAAATCTTTGGTACAAGTGTAAAGGTGGTAAAATGTTGGATTTGGTACACATGTACAAAGACAGGGTTATTAACAAACCTGATAATAATTATGCGTTGCAATGCGTTTATTCTATTGACGGGATATCGGATTTAATAAATCAGTGTTACCCGAACATAGTCGCATTTCTTGATATGAATATGGATAAAGATAATGCGGAAAATCCGTGTATTAAACTTGTGTTAACGGATGTTGGATATCCTGTATCTTTTATTGACACAAAGAAATATAATTCCGGTGGTGCGTGGTGGCTTAATTTTTTATCGCGCCAACCGGTAAAAAACGTGCATATTAACGGCGAAAAATTGCAGAAAAACATCGCTATTCGTCTGGAAACACCGGCCTTGGCGGATGATGTTTCGTTGGGCGTGCCGACTTTGTTATACACCACTGCACGCATAGGCAACAATTGTCATTTTGAATCTTTGGATGCACGCGGTGTGCAAAGCATAGGCGATAATTTTTCCGCAAATACCTTAATCGCGCCGCAATTAACCACAGTTGGTCGTGGATTTAATGTAAAAAAATTGGATGCGCCGGCGTTGCCACATCCGGCCAATGTTCAGTTATTTGATGCACGTATTCGCGACCAAGATGCAAAAATTGCTGCGGCCATGGACGAAA
Source organism: uncultured Alphaproteobacteria bacterium (assembly GCA_944389385.1). Taxonomy (GTDB): domain Bacteria; phylum Pseudomonadota; class Alphaproteobacteria; order Rs-D84; family Rs-D84; genus Enterousia. Next base: position 13,547 of record CALXMC010000004.1, read on the forward strand.
TGGAAAAAATGAAATTAAAGGTGGCTGAAATGCGTAATGCGCGTGAAAAATTGGTGGCTCAACGCGCAATGTGTATGCAAAATACAAAATAATAAAAACCGCCGCAATGGCGGTTTTTATCAGTCGTTTAAGCAGCGGACTATTTTTGCATGTATCACGTTAAATAACTTATCCATGTGCTGCTTGCGGATTTTTTTCATATTTGCATCGTACGCCGACCAATCGGATGAACGCATCATTTGGACCATGTTCAGGCCATACATCATGCTTTGATTGCCAAATGTAAAAAATTGTCTTTTTGCTTGTTCCAAATTTGGCGACCGCAACAGCATTTCAGGTGCGGTTTCATACACCACATTTTGCAAAACCATAACTTTCAGACCGCCCTGACGAATAGTATTGTCAATATCGTCAGATATAAAATCGACAAAGGTTTTGAAATAAGGACGTGTTTGATATGCGTCTGATGCGTCACGCAAAGCCCGCGCAACCGCGTTCGGCGTTGGGTTGGGTTCTGCATACATGTATCCGGCCGCAGTTGCGGTTATTTCGTCCAAAACCTGCAATTCCATTTTTTCGTAATGATTATGTGCATTATTGTAATACGTATGCGGCGCGTTTTGTATGTGATGCAATTCATGCGCCAATGTTTCAGGGACTTTGTCATTTAATATTTTGACGTCATGTTGCAGTGCAGCCATCAAATCATCTGGCAAGCGCATTTTTTCATCGATTTTGAATTTGTATATTACCACGTCGCCGGTGCGTGTGTTTGTCTGGCCACTGCAAACGGAACGATTTGTTCGTATTTTGTCCAAAGTCTCGTACGTCAATATAACAGTTTCATAACGAATTTTTGGTGTTATCATTTATAAACAATCCCTTTGTTTTGTTGACAAAAATAACAATCTTTGTATAATTTGTCAAGGCTTTTGGTGCAAAAAAAAGCGCCCAAACTTGACCAAGGGCGCAGAAACTGATGTCTGATTTTTCAAATTAACGACTGCCAACGCTTTTGAATACAGGTATAAAATCAAACAAATAGATTTTGTAACAAGACGAATTTTGTACGTCGCGATAAATCGTTATCAGCGGTATTGAAAACACAGTTAATCTGTAAATTTTTTTATATTCCTTGTATCCTGTAAATTTTGTACCGATGCGCTGTATATTTGCCTGGATATCTTCAACAATACTTGGAACCGCCACCTGGTACAGACGGTTAATATCCATGACCTGGTGTATTGCCTGTTTCTTTATAAACGGGATGCCAGATTCCAATACATACACCGGTGCTTCATATACATCGTGGCGCACATCACCATCTTTTGTATTAAATTTTGTGTACATTTGATAACCGTGCTGCATAATCGTTCTGGATAAACCAACTTCGTATTTAAGTATGATTAAATCTTTGGTTGGTTGGCCGGATATGCGTCGCATAAAATCGCGTAAAAAATCCGACGTTGCAACCCGTTGTGACATGCCCACAAACCAAGATTGCACATGATGTAATGTAACACTGTTACGGTAAGATGCGGGGCCGACCAAGTCCGCACCACTTGATTCCAGTTCCGTCAAAAGTGGTTCCACATTAAATAATGGACCATACACACTGTCATTTACCAGATATATCCAATCGTAATTTTTAATCAAACCATTATCGTCCGCCCATTGGTATGCGCGCTTGTATGATCCAAAATCGTATTCGCCATGACGCTTGGCCGATGCGTATAATACATGCGGAATTTGTTTAATCTTGTCCAATTCAGAATCATTTGCATCCGAGTCCATAATAAAAACTATATCGCCCAAATCTGACAAGCAACGTAAATAATGCAACAAAGTTTTATCAACAAAACCGTATTTATCGTATCCTGCAAATAAAAATAGCCGTTTAACCATATTATTCTCCATTTATTGTATATGTCAGCGATGCTGATACTATTCTATAAACAAACCGAAATCAAGCGATAAAAACGCCCCGATTGGGGCGGATGACATGAAATTGCTGATTTTTTATCGTTCGTCGCGTTTTTGTGATTTTTCGATAATCATCCAAATAACCCATGCCAAAGCCGCAATGCCAATTATGGCATATACAATGCTGCTGGCGATGCTCATCGGGCCAAAGATAAACGCAACCAAGTCAAAACCAAAGATTCCAATCAGACCCCAGTTCAAGGCGCCCAAAATTGTCAATGGCATTAACACGTATGTTGTCAGTCCTCTCATCTTTTTTCTCCTTTTGACTGTTATGTATCTTGGTGATACCCAAGACAATGCCATTATAATCATTTTTGAATGTGTTCGCAATCATAATAAAAGGATTGGGAAAACGTTCCTGTACCCGTAAATCTGGGCTTTTATTCATACGTGCGGGTTTGTGTTGCCGCAATTTTACATATCGTTTATGATGTGCCAAATTGCATAATTTGCGGCCATCAAACCAAATGTTCCCGTTACAGTTATGATCGATCCGAAAACGCGCGCGTCATCCGTCGGTGTGGCGGGTTCAGTTGAATACACCACATCAAAATCAGGCAAATTCTCTGCGCGTACCAACTTTCTGATTTTTGCGGCCAATGGACAAACGGTTGTTTTTGATATTTTTGCAATTTTTATATATCTGGGGTTGGTTTTGCGTGCCGCGCCCATACTGGAAATAAACGGGACGTTTCGTGCCAAGCACCATTTGTACAGCGCGATTTTTGACGGAACCGTATCTATGGCGTCAATTACAAAATCGGGCGTCACATTTAATTCTGTTGCGTCGTCAAAAAAAGCCTTTATCGCGGTGACATGCGTGTCTGGATTTATGTCATGGATGCGCGCACTGGCAACATCGACCTTTGCTTTGCCAATGGTGGCGTCGGTTGCAAAAATTTGTCGGTTGATATTTGATTCTTCGATTGCGTCTGAATCAACAATGATGATATTACCGACGCCTGTACGGGCCAATGCCTCGATGGCGAAAGAACCGACCGCACCGCATCCGACAACCATAACGGTCGCCTTTTGCAATTTTTCTATGCCGGTATCGCCAAATAATAAACGGGTTCTGTGTAATCTGTCACTCATTTCAAAATCCCAATGGTGTTTTTATAAATTGTATTGGTAACTTCATCCAAATCAACAGATTTTATTTCTGCCACGCGTCGCGCCACAGACATTACTTCAACCGGATTGGCGTCGTCACTTTCGATTAAAATACGCGACATTGGCGTTTGACGAACGGTGTCGATTAAACGGCCACGGCGACCGTCCATAATCATCGGCGAATAAGAAAAATAAAAACCGTACCCGTCCGCTAAAGTACGCATAATATCGATCGAGCCTGCAAACGCATGCGCAACCATCGCGCGCGGCAATCGGTTGCGACGCGATTTTAATATTTGCAATACGCGGTTCCACGCGCCAACGCAGTGTATAAACGCGGGGCGTGAAAATTCAGCCGCCATATCCAAACAATCGATAAAAATATTTTCCTGTAATTCTGGGGCAGGGCGATATTTATCCAAACCGATTTCACCAACCATAATGTCGGGGAATTCAGTCAAAATTTCGCGCATACGTGTTGCCCAATTGGACGCAATATTTTGAACATACCACGGATGAACGCCAACCGCACCATAAACACCGGGAACATTACGCGCAATGCGCAACACATCCGCCCAATCCGCCGGATTTGTTCCGTTGCATACCGCGCCACATACGCCAACATCCGCGGCGCGCGCCATTACATACGCCACATTGGACACATTTTGTAAATGACAATGTGCATCAAAGTATTTCTGCATGTAAACATTATCCACCCCCGCATACAAAAAATCAAGCCCGCAAAACTGTATCAAAGAATGTCGTTGTATATGTAAATATAACTTGACACAGTGTCAGGTCGCGTGATATTCTGACATCGTGTCAGAACAGTGGGGAAGGGAATCAAAATGCCAAACGTTACACATGGTGATAAACGCAGGGCTGAAATCGTACGCGCATGTCGCGAATTGTATCAAACGATGTCGTTCAAAGACATTACAATCAAAGAAATCAGCAAATACACCAGTTTTTCCAGACCATCCATTTATAATTATTTTACAACCAAAGAAAGCATTTTTCTGGAAATATTCCGTGAAGAATACGCCCTTTGGTGTGATGATATGGACGCCATAATAACAAAATACAAAAAACTTAGTGTAAAAAAAATTGCGGACAAATTGGCGCAAACACTGGAAAACCGCCCCGTGTTATTAAAATTGCTGTCTATGAATCTGTATGATTTGGAAGAAAATTGTTCGTTATCCGACTTAACAACGTTCAAGCGTGAATACCGGCGTGCTTTGGATACAGTCGAACGTTTATTGACGGTATATTTCCCGCGTATGCACAAATCGGACAGGGAACGTTTTATATACATATTCTTTCCGTTTATGTTCGGGCTTTATCCATACGCGAATGTTACGCCAAAGCAAAAACAAGCGATGATTGCGTCTGGGATAAAATTCCCAACCAAACGTGTTTATGATTTTGCATATCAAACAATATTTTCATTGTTAATCAACCAAGGGGAAACAAATGAATAGTATTTTATCTTCTGTTCTTATTGCGTATTTTTCTGCAACGGGCACAACGGCAAATGTTGCGCAAAAATTGGCGTCGGCACTGGATGCGCCCATTTATGAAATCCAGCCCGCCCAACCATATACAGATGCGGATTTGGATTGGAACGATGAATCCAGTCGTTCATCTTTGGAAATGGATGGGAAAATACCGTATCCTGAATTGGCGGATTTGGATGCGCCGGTAAAGGATTACGACACGATATTTTTGGGATTCCCGATATGGTGGGGCACATCGCCCAAAATTGTAAATCAGTTTGTAAAGACCTATGACCTGACGGGCAAGAAAGTGATTTTATTTGCGACGTCTGGTTCCAGTGGTCTGGGCGATACCGCATCTGATTTATCGCAAGACGCCACCGGCACCCCCGAAATTATAAACGGCCGGCGTTTCCCGGCCAGTGTCAGCACAACCGAACTGAAAACCTGGGCTGAAAGCATAAAATAGCAAAGGGGGCAACAAATGAAAACGGCAACAGCAATAGTTTTAACTTTAATCGGAATCACAGCAATCGCATTTGGCATACACAAGTATTATGAAACAAAAATGAAATCGGAGGATAAAATGAAAAACACACCTGCCAAGGTATATTATGTCAAAGAAATCACACCGGAAAATCTGATAAAAATCTATGACGCGTTGGGCGTTGAATTAAAGGGCAACGTCGGCGTCAAAGTATCCACCGGCGAAGCCGGATCACGCGGTTATTTGAAACCTGATTTAATCGGGCCATTGGTGCAAAAGTTAAATGGCACGATTATAGAATGCAATACTGCATACGCCGGGCAGCGTAACACTGCGGCCGATCACTTGCGGGTTGCCGCGGAACACGGTTTCACAAAAATCGCAAACGTCGATATTATGGACGCAGATGGCGAAATGAAAATTCCCGTCAATAATGGAAAGCACTTGAAATACAACCTGGTCGGGACGCATTTGGATAACTATGATTCTATCTTGAACCTGGCGCATGGCAAAGGACACGCGATGGGCGGATTTGGTGCAAATTTGAAAAACCAATCTATTGGTATCGCGTCCAGAAATGGCAAAGCGTACATCCATTCTGCTGGATTCACAGCGGATCCAGATGCCGCTTGGTCTAATTTACCACAGCAACAGGCGTTTATAGAATCTATGGCCGAGGCCGCAAAATCAGTCAGCGATTATTTCGCTTCACAAAACAAGCAGATAGTTTATATAACTGTGATGAACTTTTTATCTGTGGATTGCGATTGTGACGCGCATCAGACAGATCCTGTTATGGCGGACTTGGGCATTGTTGCATCCACTGACCCGGTTGCAAACGACCAAGCGTTTGTGGATATGATATACGCATCCACCGACCCAGGCGCCAAGAAATTACAAGAACGTATCGACCGGCAAATGGGACGGCACATATTGCCGTACGCAGAATCAATTGGATTGGGAACAACAAAATACGAACTGATAGAATTATAAAACAAAAACCGCCCCACCGGCGGTTTTATAATTGTTGCATGACCTGATTCTTTTTTCAACAGCATCGCTGCCCAGACAATTTACCTGTTTGCTGTTAAAAAGCGGGACGGGGCGCCATGGTAAATCTGATAGATATTTCTGAAAAAGATGTTGTATACTTTGCGATAAAGGAATGCGATATGTCGGGAATTATACAACAAAAACAGTTGAAAAAATTAAATCGTATAACAGACGCTGATTTTCATTTTGTTCCTGCGAATAAAAATCAGTTTGGGGTAAAATATTACGAACACGCATGTGCAAATGATGAAGAGTTTCAGCGAATTGCCGGCGATTTAAACCAGCGTCAAAATGTTTTCTATACATGCCTGGAATATCCGGGGGGTAATATCTCGATTGCCGTTGTGCAAAACGAACTGGATAAAAATCGCATAGAAAATATAATGTGGGGACGCGTACCAGATCTGGCGGACACCAAACCAATTGGCAAGATTCATGGTAACGATGTTTATCTGGAATTAATTACGACCCAGTCTGGCAAAGCCTCGGGCGTTGTCATGCGCCACGGTCGTGCAATTGCTGTTGTTGTTATTAATGGTCATCGTTTGCCTTTTTATGTATCGTCTGGACTGGCCGGCAAGGAAGCGGAATACGGTATTGCATCTGGTAAATGGTACCCATTGCAGGGAATTTCTGACAGTGGTTGGTTGAACAAAATGCCGGACATGAACAAAAATCCATATCCAGAACTGGATCAGGTTTGTGCAATGCTAGAGAAAAAATATCCCGCGGCGATATTGAAACAACGCGCATTGAATAATGAATTGCCCGCCGCGGATAGAGATGCGTTGTTAAAAACTGCCAACAGCGAATTTGTCGAAGGAACCCCGTACAATGAACGCAGCCTATATCAGTATTACAGAAATCATATAATATATTTGCCGGCGGTAATTGATGCGTGGCGGACCGCACCAAAAGATTTTCTGGAAATTACGGGCGGGGCATTACAGATTCACGAACTTAATACATTAGAAAAAATTCGAAAAACGGATTTAATGGCTAATTCAACCCTAGAAGATAATGTCGTTTGGCTTACCCCTGTCCCCAGCCAGCTAGCGACCCAAACCGGTGCAGAAACAACCCAGGGAATACAAAGACAGCTGGATAAACTTGGTCTAAGCGGTGCGTTTTTTTATTCGGATAATAATGACGGGATTGGCCTGCCTGTTGAAACATTTGATAATTATTTCTATGCCAACCAGGTACAAAACCTGGTCGCGGCAACAAAAAGAATCAATGCCCAGCCACGAAAGCAAGGTAAACAAGACTCTGTTATACAAATTGCCCTGGACAAGGTAAAAAAGATGTTTAACGGCTAACCCGGCATATTTGCGGCACAAGAAATTAGAAAAGCACAAGCGGTTCAATCAATGGTTGAATTTTACCCCGTGTTTTTTGCCCGAACGAAAACATGTGTATATTGCTATTAAAGAACAATATTTGCTATACCGGCCGCATATTCAACTCTGGGTTGAATCTCGGGTCAGGTTTGTGCGGACTTCGAAACATAGACGAAGATTTTTACAGCACGACATATTTTCGCACGCGCCAAAAAAACCGCAAGTGAATTCAACCTGTGGTTGTATTGTGTTGTAAATATAACATAATTATGCGAATTTAGACTAAAATACAACTCATACTAGAATCCAATCTTGTTTTTTAGCGGTTTTACCAATATCATCCAAACGTACTCCAAAACCGAAGTACAGCCCGTGGTTGTCTTGGACACAGTGCTTCAAGATTTTATGTGATAGTCTATTAGGTTGTAAAACATGATAAAATTCAACCTACGGTTGTATTTTGGGTCGGTTTTGTGCGGGTGGAGAAATGCAAACAAATGTTTTTTACGCCCCGACATGTCTTCGTATGCGCCAGAAAACAGCGACTATATTCAACCACAAGTTGTATTATGTTGTAAATACAACGTCACGATGCGAATTTATACTAAAATACAACTTATACTAGAATCTAATCTTGATTTTCAGGGCTTTATCAACGTCATCCAAACGCACCCGAACCCCGAAGTACAACCTATGGTTGAATTTCGGGTTAGTTTTATACGGGTAACAAAGCGCGGACAAATATTTTTACGCCCCGACATGTCTTCGCACGCGTCAGAAAACCGCAAGTGAATTCAACCTGTGGTTGTATTTTGTTGTAAATATAACATAATTATGCGAATTTATAATAAAATACAACTTTTGGTTGAATTGAATCTTGTTTTTTTGCGGGTTTACAAACATCGTCCAAACACACTCCAAAAAATGAAGCGCAACCTGTGGTTGAATTTCGGGTCAGTTTTATGCAGGTGACAAAGCGTGGACAAATGTTTTTACAAGCCGATATATTTTGTACACATCAGAAAACAACGGTCATATTCAACCACAGGTTGTATTATTGTGTGAACACAACACCATAATGCGAATTTATACTAAAATACAACTTATACTAGAATCTAATCTTGATTTTCAGGGCTTTATCAACATAGACCAAACGCACCCAAAAAACGAAGTACAGCCCGTGGTTGTCTTGGACACGGTGCTTCAAGATTCAATGTGATAGTCTATCAGGTTGTAAATCATGATAAATTCAACCCACGGTTGTATTTTAGGTCGGTTTTGTGTGGATGACGAAAGGCGGACAAATGTTTTTGCAAGCCGACATATCTTCGTACGCAGCAGAAAACAACAACTGAATTCAACTTGTGGTTGTATTTTGGTTCAAACACAACATCAAAATGCGAAATTAGACTAAAATACAACTTATGGTTGAATTTCGGGTCAGTTTTATGCAGGTGACAAAGCGTGGACAAATGTTTTTACAAGCCGATATATTTTGTACACATCAGAAAACAGCGGCCACGTTCAACCATAGGTTGTATTATTGTGTGAACATAACATCATAATGCGAATTTTAAATAAAATACAACTTATGATTGAATTTCGGGTCAGTTTTATGCAGGTGACAAAGCGTGAAAAAATGTTTTTACAAACCGGCACATCTTCATACATGCCGGAAAATCGCAAGTGAATTCAACCTGTGGTTGTATTTTGTTGCAAAAATAACGTCACGATGCGAAATTTGACCAAAATACAACCTATACTAGAATCTAATCTTGATTTTCAGGGCTTTATCAACGTCATCCAAACGCACCCGAACCCCGGAGTACAACCTATGGTTGAATTTCGGGTTAGTTTTATACGGGTAACAAAGCGCGGACAAATGTTTTTACAACCCGATATATTTTCGCACACACCAGAAAACAACGGTCATATTCAATCACAGGTTGTATTATTGTGTGAACACAACACCATAATGCGAATTTAGACTAAAATACAACCTATACTAGAATCTAATCTTGATTTTCAGGGCTTTATCAACGTCATCCAAACACATCCGAAAACCGAAGTACAGCCCGTGGTTGTCTTGGGCACGGTGTTTCAAGTTTTAACATGATGGTCTATCAGGTTGTAAAACACAGCAAGATTCAACCCATGATTGAATCCTGGGGCAATTTTGTGCGGGTAGCAGAATACGGACAAATATTTTTACGCCCCGACATGTCTTCGCATGCGGCAGAAAACAGCGACCATGTTCAACCATAGGTTGTATTATCTTGCAAACACAACATCACAATGCGAAATTAGACTAAAATACAACCTATGCTAGAATTGTATCTTGATTTTCAGGGCTTTATCAACATAGCCCAAACGCAACATATGGCTGAATCCTGGGTCAATTTTGTGCGGGTAGCAGAATACGGACAAATATTTTTACGCCCCGACATGTCTTCGCACGCGTCAGAAAACCGCAAGTGAATTCAACCACGGGTTGTATTGCGTCGTTAATATAACATCATTATGCGAAATTTGACCAAAATACAACTTATAGTTGAATTTAATCTTGATTTTCAGGGCTTTATCAACATCATCCAAACGCACCCCGAAATACAACCCGCAGTTGAATCAGGCCCGAGATTTTTGATACTTGTAACGCCTTGAATGCAAGCCATATCACAATTCGTGTCTGTCTTGGGCGCGGCGTTTTGATTCTTTTCCACGGATGTTAATATTTTATTTTTATTCTGATTTGTTATTCAGTGACGCGCCATGTTGCCAATCCTTAATAAAATTATTGACAATCTGTTTTTTTTTTCTAGGATTACAAAAAAACTGATACAAAAGGTGTAATATGTTTTTGCGATTAAGATATTATTTCAAAACAGACCGCAAAATACGCGTCCAGGACAAACAAGAATATGCCGACCAGCGTAAAAAGTTAAAAAATTTAGACGACATACTGGAATACCGGTGCGAAGAGATAACGTTCCCATTTGATGATCCGGCTTTCTACAGTTGGTGGGGATGTATTAAACGTTCTACGACCGGGGCAGAATACTATTGTCCTGGGTTTAGTTTTGATGTTCCTTGCGAACATGAACGCAGTTGTGTACGAGGACCTGATAATAGTAAATTTGTTAGGGCGCGACAAGAATATTTTAGACAAAAGCAACTTGTTCGTGATTTTTGGCGCAATCGTATGCGCGAACGTGTAAAAGGATAAAATATCACGGGCATAAATGCGCCAGTGATACTGAACCGCAACGACCCGCGGGCGAATTAAGCCAATCAAACTATTTTCTGTACATGCCGTGAATGTCTGGCCGGCTGTGTGCGGTAGCGGGCGGTTGCCGTTTCGCAGAAGAATCAGGTGTCTTGCCGTAATTTGCGACATATTTACGTATTCTTACATATTGTAATTTTTGCGCCCTCGCGGGGGCAGCGTTCAGCGCGTTACAAGCATCAAAAAACTCGGACACGCTTCAACCGCGGGTTATATTTCGGGATTTTGGTTCGTTGGGGTGATATTGCCCCCCCGAAAATCAAGATTGGATTCAACCATAAGTTGTATTTTAGTCTAAATTCGCATTATGACGTTGTGGTTGCGACACAATACAACCTCTGGTTGATTTCACCCACCGTTTCCTGACGGTTATAAAAACATACCGGGTTGTAAAAACTTGTCCGCATTTCGTCATCCGCACAAAATGGGCTGTGCATTTAATCGTGGGGTGTATTTGTTGTGTAATACAACCTCTGGTTGAATTCTGGTGTCGTTTTCTGGGGGGTATTGTGGACTTAAAATGTATATCTGTGCCTCGTTTTTTTTGCCGCGTTCCGTCACAAAATTCAACCTGTGGCTAACAATCGCGTGTTTTTAATAAAAGTCTTTTTTGGAATAGCGGTATTTAATTCACTTTTGACAATATAAATCACAAAAAATCAACCATCGCGGCAATGTGCGCACAATGTGTTGTGTTCCGAAATAAAAACTGGGGCAGTGCCCCAACTTTTTATATCGACCCCAGGAATTTTTCGAACTCTTCCTTGTTCTTGTATCCCAGGTGATAAAGCGAAGAAGGCATTATGGCCAAGGATGTTATTTTTCCGTCCAGGTTTGATTTTACGTCAAAGCACCCAAGCCCACCGTCTGGGGTTTTAGAACCTATCAACAAAAACGGCTTTCCGGTTCCCTGTTCGTACATCATGAAGAATTTGTTGATAGTATTCAGTTCTTTCATAGTTGCCAGTTTGCCGACAATATATTTGGTGTATTCATCTTTGGTCAAATCTGGCGCGGTTACCCAAAATGAAGAATATCCAAAATCGTCCGCCAAAAACGGTAAAATATATTTTGCGTCATATTCTGTGTATGCTTTGACCAGATTTTTCAAAAATAATTCTTCGTTTTCAAATGATTGTTCTGACATGATCGGTTCCTTTTTTTTAGGTTTCCAAACAATACGGGATTACAAAGTTATAAAAAGACAATAAAAAACTTGGTTTGTGCGCGCAAATGGCGAGAAGAAAATACCGAGAAAAATTCTCGGTATTTTTTCAAAAATAATGATACTAATCTCTTTCTTGTGTTTTTGCTTGTATTGGATTCAGGTAATAAACATTTTTATTTGGTTGACTGGTTATGGTTGATATTTTGCCGTTATCAAATATAATTGCTGCACAATTATCTAACGCATATCCTGTAACACCACGTTTTTCTAATAACGCATTAAAATACATTCTGTCAGATTCCGATTTTGTATCATAGTGTGGTACGCAGAAACCTTTTATAAAACCAAGACCAGGCAAAAAATCTAATTTTTCCCAATCAGTTTTACCTGTTTCATCTTTTATATAATCGTTATTGTCATAATACTCGAACCAACATATTGCCCCAGCAGACAGTCCAGACAGAATAACACCTTTGTCGCCATATTCTTTTAATAATTTATCGAACCCGGTTCTGCGCCAACAATTTATCATCAGCAATGTGTCGCCCCCACCAACATATATGATATCAGTGTTATCTAAAATTTTTCGAATACTATCTATGGTCGGGGGATTGTTGATTAAACGCAGTTCTGAAACATTAGCCCCCAAGGATTGAAAATGTGTTATCAGAAAATCTGTATAAGACGGCAAATCATTGCCGGCAGTCCCCAGAATTAGTATATTAGGATTCTTTTTACCAGATAATTCGATAATTTTTTTGTTAATTGGTGTATTCTCGAAAGGGTATTGTTTTATTGTACCATCTGGCAGTATTTTGGTGCGCCCATTTTCACCGCCGCCTATCGCAACAATTCTCATATTTTATCCTTTTGGGGTATGCGTTGTAATTATACGATTTGGGTTAAAAACATTCAAGACGAATTCGATAATTTATACAAAAGGGTAATAATTCTCATAAAAAATATCAAAGTGTGTGGAATTTTAAGTATAGTAAAACAAACCCGCCTTGACAGCGGCAGGTTGAAATCTTTGGCTCGGGCAACTGGACTCGAACCAGTGACATACGGATTAACAGCAAGTTCTTGATTTCAGGGCTTTTTTTACGATGTGTCGTGTTAGCCCAGATTTCCGCCACTTTTTGCACATATCTGTGTATGCGCCGTATAGCTGTTTTTTAGTATGTAGCAAAAAAATTGCACCCCCGTATACCCACAAGTGTCTAAATCATACAAAAATGACGTCCGCCAAAATGAAATTACGGAATGCGTTTATCGGGCAATAATCATACCTTGAATGCGGGTGCCATACGGTTGATTTCTGTTTTGTCAAATTTATTATACCACAAATCGCACTAAAAAGAAAGAGGTATCACATCGGATATAAAAATAAGAGGTTTATTATTGGTATTAGCACCCTAAAAAACATGAAAAATCCCAAAATTCGATTCGGGGCAAAAGTTTGATTTTTTTGTCGGGTGCCGTCGATGAGCCGTTGTTTCAAAAACTGACAAAATATGATTTAATACTATTTAGACGTGTTTTAATGTAGGTTTGATACATTGTGATACAAATTTTTTTAGTAAAAACAGGACGTTTTTTGCTAGTTTTGCCAGACTTTTACTTTTTTATGTGCTATAAATTATATGTACAGATATAAAAAGTTGTTGTGATATCAGATTGTATAAAGCGACCTTTTTATATCCTACAAACCATATTGAAACCCAAAGGAGAATAACATGGATTACCAATTCATGAACCATGGGGGACAAGAGAGAGATACAAGACAATACGCCCTGAACAAGGAAGCGTTTAAAGACAGACTGTTTACACCGAAACAATTAGCTGACTATCTTTGTTCGTCTGTTTCGGCATTAAGCCAATATCGTGCACTGGGGATTGGACCTGCGTACTTCAAGATCGTCAAAATGGTACGTTACCCCAAATAAGTGGCTGGAACAAAAAAAGAAGCGATAAAAAATAGCTGTTTCTGCTGGATATTATGTTTTTATCGTGCATTGTGTGTTTGTAATAAAGGAGTGCACACATGGCAGAACAATGGAAATGCTATACAAAGCCGTTTCGGGACACTTGGATACATCTGTTGCATTCAGATGTTAACCTGCAGGTCAGCGACGGCACCATCCCAGGATTATTCCTGCGATATTCTGCGGCAACACGCAATATTCGGTTTTTCCTGGGGTGTAAAATAGATAACAAGAAATGCAATATTTTTATAGGTCGCTACAGAGATTATTCTATCAAAGATATTCGTGACATGGCGTGGAATATGCGGCATCAAATTGCCCAAGGCGAAGACCCACGCAGAAAAAGAATAGAAGAACAACTGAAAGAAAAAGAAACGCTGGGCGAACAGGTAAAAGTACTGTTCCCACAATATATGGACAAATATTCCAAAATATACAAGAAGCCACGAACCCAGGATTCTAATTGGGGGCAATATAGATTATATTTAGCGCCTATGTTTGATAAGCTGTACATACGCCAAATAGAAGAAAAGCATGTAATGGACGCCTATGCCAAGTGGGTAAAGAAAACCTCATTCTCAACCGCGAACAAAGCGCTGTCTCTGTTCTCTAATTTCTGGGATTGGTGCGAAATGTATAAATACGTAGACCGCAATACAAACCCATGCAAGTATGTCCGCAAAGGTTCAAACAAAGTTTATAAGCCACAAATACTGGACCAAGACGGTTATCGTGCATTATCGCATGCGCTGGATGTTGGGCCCCAGGTATCTAAAATGCACCCACGGTTATTCAATGCGTTGCGGGTGCTGATGCTGACTGGGGGTCGTGCGTCTGAAATAACCGGGCTAGAGGTAGAAGAACTTGCGCTTATGCACAAGGTAATACACCTGAAAGACAGCAAGACCGGCGCCCGGGATGTAAAACTGTCTGACGCAGTTATACCATACTTGCAGGCTGCGCTGGATGAAGCAACCGCACTGGGCAGCAAATATGTATTCCCAGGTGTTGGGAACGAGCACAGACCAATAAACAACATCCGCAAGCCATTTGAATGGGCACTGTCATATGCCAAGCTGCCACATATGCGAATACACGACCTGCGACATTCGTTTATCAGTATGGGTGCAAATATCGGTGAAAATATAGCTGCCATGAAAGAAGCAGCCGGCCATTCCCGTATAACCACCACCGAAGGATATACCCACATCATGGACAGCAGCACCTATCGTGCCATCAATAACGTTGCAAATGCAATATGTGCCTAAATGGTGCATGTTGCATTTCAGTAAAATAAAAATAGGTTCTGTAAAACCTCTTTTGATTGGGGGGAACGGCGACCTCGAGACCTTGTTACACACAGGTTTGAAAAATTGGTTCGCAGGTTCGCACTTTGGGTGTTTTAATAGTAATTACAATATGATAAGTGCGAACCTGGGGTGCGAACCTGGTTCGCACCTAAGAACATATTTCCTTATAAATCGATTATCGTTTTTCTGGCAAACTATATTTGCGGCCTTTGTTTTGACCGGTGGCAACCAAGAAACCTTTGTTAACCAATGCGACAAATAGTTGGCGTACGCGCTGTGGCGACTTGCCCGTTATAGAAATTGCATCCGCAGCAGTAACATAACCCAGCGTGCATAACTTTTCAGCCATAGCGATAAAGAACGTCCGTTCTGTTTTGTTCAGGTCGTCTATATTCAAATCGCTACATTTATCGCTAGTTATATCGCTAGTTTTTATTTCAGGATTAGCGATATTTATAACCATGTCGTCACCTTTCAGCGAATTGTTTTCGCCCAGCAACAGATTTCCAAAGAACAAGTTCAGGTATTTATAGGTCCGTTTGATACCGCGCGGTATATTTTCATAGTTGGCACGAACCAAGGCATTGCGAAAATATTCTGCATAATCCTTGAATAATTCGTTATCAGCAGCAAAGCCTTTATTGTGCAGATACTTGATTGCAAATACGGCGATTGTGCGCGTATTGCCTTCGCGAAATGGATGAATTTGCCACAGGCCAGACACGAATTGCGCGATATGTTCAACTTGCGCACGTGTGTTAAGCGTACTGTAATCAAAACGTTCTTCGCGGTCAAAGTCGTATTCCAGCGTTGGCATAATGTCCATATGGCTGGCATAGTGCACAGTATCCCCCATCAGCACGTTTTCTGCCTTGATAATATCCTTGGTACGAAGATTCCCAACCCAGTGTTCAGGCAATGCCGCATTAAACAAATACTTGTGAATAGACAGCAAAGTAGTCGGCGCAAAGGTAAAAGACGAATTGCTTAACAGTTCTGCAATACGGTTGGAAACGGTGTCGGCCTCCCAGTATTCAATACCCAGTTCGTCACCCTCTGGGGTGCGGTAATACTGGCGCAGCGACTGATGAACTTCGTCATGACTCAGCTTGCCTTCGATATTATCACGCGCCACCTGGTACAGATAACGCGATGGTGTCAACCCATCAACCTGTTGCAGGCCAATGGCGATATCCCAATTACGTGCCTTTTCTTGTTTAGATGGCTCTTGGGCTGTTTTGTATTCGCTGATAAAATCTGAAAACTTTGCCATATCTTTCATGCCTTACACTATTGATTATATCCAAGAAATACAAAAATTCCAGTTATTTAATGGGTCCTGTGACGGGCGTTTCATATACGGGTAACGGCGACCCCGCCACCTTGCTACACACTGATAAAAAAACAAGACCGCATGCCGCACTGTCTAATTTCATAAATCAGAATTGATTTCATGTTGATTTCAATATTGATTTCATAGGTAAGGAAAGTAGTAGTAGTAGTAAAGAAAAGCAAAAGATAATAAAAATAAAAGATAAAGAAAAGGTAGTGAAAGAAGAAATGCACAAAAAATTGTTGAAAACTTACGTAAAACTGTTGATATGTTGTTAGTTATGTCTAAATCATAAAATATCGCAAAATTTAACCTTAAATGTATCGTGGTGTATCTCTATGTATAAACGCTAAAATCCGCAGAAAATAAGGACTTTACAAACCCAAAAAAACAGTGCAAGATGGTGTTGTAAAGGAAAGGATTCAGTGTGAAAGTAACAGCTGCGATTTTTAGAAATGAGGACCGGGTTCTGCTTATGCGACGGGCGGCTGATCAGCCGTTGGCGGGCGAATGGGAATACCCCGGTGGCAAGTTTGAAGATGGCGAAGACGGCCCAACATGCCTGCGCCGGGAACTGGCCGAAGAGTTGGGAATCGATGCGCAAATTGGCGACCTGATTACCATCGCAAAACATACAACAGATTCTGGCAAGGTTATCGAACTGCACACATACGAAATCAAATCCTTCACCGGCGAAATTCAACTGCGCGTCCACGATGATATGCATTGGGTGCCAGTCCAGGACTTGCCATTCCACCCACAACTCCCCGCCGACCAAATCGTATCTAAAACATTACAAGCCAAAGGAAAGTAAAATGAGCGACGCTTTCTACAAAAACAGTATTCATAACTTTTTGCGCCAAAGCGATGATGAAATCTTTGGTATTATCGCCGCAGGTGACAGATACGACACGGTTGCCGCACAAAAAGACGCCTGGATGGAACAAATTCGCGTGTTGAAATATGCGCTGGCATACGCGCCATCTGGCAGCATCCTGTTTGAATACACACTGCCACGTGTGGGCGGTCGCATAGATAACATCTTGCTGATAAACAATACTGTTTTTGTTTTAGAGTTCAAGGTCGGCGCAGAAACATATGCCAGTGATGCAATCCGCCAGGTTCGCACATACGCATTTGATTTGCAAAACTATCATGAAGAAAGTCGTCAGTGTAAAATCGTTCCTATCTTGGTGGCAACAGGTGTACCGGATGACTACCGCAAACACGATATGCCAGAAGATGTAATCCTGACTGACGGTGATGAATTGCGTAATATATTCATTCGCAACACAGATACTTCGTGCACAACAATCAATATGGACAAATGGGCAACTTCCAGATATGTCCCAACCCCAACGATTATCGAAGCCGCGGAAATTTTATACAGCAATCACTCTGTTGCGGATATTGCGCAAAATACGGCGGCTGAAAACCTGACCAAAACATCAGACGCAGTTCAGCGTATAATTGAACATTCAAAGCAGAATAAACAAAAATCTATTTGCTTTATCACCGGTGTGCCTGGCGCGGGTAAAACCTTGGCGGGTCTGAATATCGCAATTGAAAATCAGAAAACAACAGGGCAAAGTTATTCGTGTTTCTTAACGGGTAATCAGCCACTGGTATCCGTTTTACGCGAAGCGTTGGCCGCAGACGATCATCGGCAAAACGGTACGCAAATCACAGAAGCCCGCAATAAAGTAAAATCCTTTATCCAGATAATCCACCATTTTCGTGACGCGTCATTGGAAAATGTGGATGTGCCACCAATCGACAATGTTGTTATATTTGATGAGGCGCAACGCGCATGGGTTCAATCAATGCTATCTGGTTTTATGCAAGAGAAGAAGGTTGCTGTTCTTAATCGACTGACCAACGAACAGCGGGCACATTTCTTGTCTATGAGTGAACCAGAAATGTTAATTGACTATATGAACCGACACCAAGATTGGGCCGTAATCGTCTGTCTTGTTGGCGGTGGTCAGGACATTAACACTGGTGAAGCTGGTATCCAGGAATGGTTCGCGTCATTAAAACGTTCTTTCCCAGATTGGAATGTTTACGTGTCTGGCGACATAACATCCAATGAATACCTGGGCGATCAATCGTTTACAGAACTGACCGATGGATTGAAATGCGAAACGATTAAAGAACTGCACCTGTCCGTATCATTGCGTGCACACAGAACATCCGATGTTGCGGGTTTTGTGGATTCTTTGCTGGATAACGATGCCGCAGCCGCCGCAGAAAAATATAAGCACCTGTCCGGAATTTACCCGATTTATATGACCCGCGACTTGGCGCGCGCCAAACAATGGGTGCGCGAACAGACCGCCGGCAAGGCATTGCGTCATGGTCTGATTGCCAGTTCAAATGGTCGCAGATTGCGTGCAGATGGTATTTGGATAGAAAGTAAGTGCAAGCCGGAAAAGTGGTTCCTGGGTGAACGTGATGATATCAAGTCTTCATACTTTATGGAAGAAGCGGCCAGTGAATTTGATATCCAGGGCCTGGAAATAGATTATGCGGTTGTTGGCTGGGATGCAGACTATAGATATGTAAACGGTGAATTCGAATGTTTTAAACCAAGTGGTTCGCGCTGGTTAACAATAAATCAAGAATACAAGAAACGTTATCTGAAAAACGCATATCGCGTTTTACTGACACGTGCCCGTGAAGGTTTTGTAATATTCGTCCCACGCGGCGACGCGTCCGACACCACCCGTCAACCAGAATTCTACGACGCCCTATGGCAATACCTAACCGATATTGGGGTGGAGGAGTTATAACCATATGATTAAAGAATATCCATTGCCACATCCGTTAAAGAATGATGACGTAGACACCTTAATGAAAAAAATAAGGATGATGGTTCGCACCATGGAATCATTTCACCCTCAGGCTACAAAAGACAAGGCTCTTATGGGGCTACATAGTTTGGTGGGGGCTATTATTTCTCTGTCGGCAGAGGTTTATGATGCTTTGCAAAATAACAGAGTTTTTGTGGCCAGTTCCATTACGTGCCAAATTTTAGAAGCTGAAATACAACTGCTATGGTTAAACAAGCATTTTAATACCAGGGGTAAAGATTTTATAGATTTTGGATATGTTGAACAAATAGAAATGTTATGTGTACACCCAGATCGTAAAGATAGGGTTTTAGAATTACTGAAGCAAAATAATTGCGACAGATTCTTACGTAAAGGCCTTAAGAATCCAAATAGACTAGATCGTAACAGTTACAACAAAAAGTGGTATGGTGATACGATACAAAACATATCAGAAGATTATTTCAATCCTGTTTTGGAATCGATTCAAGACACACCAGAGTTGGTTGCATATTATGAAAACAAAGATATAAACTACGAAAATTATCAACTGTTTTGTGGCTACAAACACTTTTCACCATATTTAGTAAGAAGATTTTTCGCAACAAGTCAATCTTTTCAAGAAGATGAAAGCAAATATGCTAGGGTGGCGGTTTTGCAAACTGTTTTGAATTCATTACTAAATGTCTGTTTCGTTCTTGAACAACATGGCGATCCAATATTGCATATCAAGCCACTCGCAACAGAAGGGTTGGCGCCCGCATCCGCCAAACAAAAAATACAGGAAGAACGCAATTAACATATTGTTCCCTTGACTTTATGGTTTGTTTTGGTCTAACTTTCTTACTGAGGAAAGGTTCAAGAACAATGGAATATGAAATTGATATCAGAGAAAATATGATATTGAGAAAGTGGCCAGTTTTACTGGATATTCTGTTGTATGATCATACGACAAAAAAAAATATTTTCTGGGCTACAGATTTATATGAAAACCATTATGGTAATAGATACTCATTTAGGTCTCAAATAAAACCGGAACTTATTACTGGTATAAACGATGGCATAATCAAACCTCGTGTAGCGAAGACTAAGAAAGCACAGCAAGATCGCGTTAAGGATAAAGCAGAGGTTTTTACGCCCTCCTGGATATGTAACAAACAAAATAATTTGATAGATAATGATTGGTTTGGTTATGAAGGGGTTTTCAACAAAGAAAAAGATGACAACACCTGGATCCCCACTAAGAAGCCTGTTGTGTTTCCAGAGGGGAAAAACTGGGTTGATTATGTTCGTGAATTGCGGTTAGAGGTTGCGTGTGGTGAGGCACCGTATTTAGTAAGTCGATACGATATTACAACTGGAAAAAAGATAAAAATACCTAATAGAATTGGTTTGCTGGATCGGAAACTCCGCATTATAAATGAAAATGCAGCCAGTGATAGCGAATGGTTTGCGATGGCAAAATGGGCATTCAAAAGCACATATGGTTATGAATGGCAGGGGGATAATTTATTGCTGGCTCGAGAAAACTTGTTGTTCACGTTTATTGAGTACTATCAGGATAGATTTGACGAAGAACCGGGATTAGAAATTTTAATGGAGATCGCAGAAATTATTTCTTGGAATATATGGCAAATGGATGGAATTCGTGGTGTTTTACCGTGTTCTTGCTGTAATTCAAAACATATAGACTTATTCGGTGAAAAAACTAGGGGGGGGTGTCTTGGTTGTAAAACCGGCGATATTCATAGTCATAACGGTATATATTGCAAGATTCGTGATTGGAATAGCAAAACAAAACGTCCAAAAACATTAACTTTTGTATCATTGTTAAAGGATATAAAATGAAAGATTTAAATCTTGATGAAGTTATAGTAGGTAGAGTAGAACCACATATATACGCCTTTACAACGAATACCATACCGAACTATTTAAAGGTTGGAGATACATATCGTACTGTCAAAAGTAGATTGGAGGAATGGAAAAAATATTTTCCGAACCTAAAAGCAGAGTTTGATGGAAGTGCAAAAATATCTGATGGAGTTTTTGTTAGAGATTATTCTGTGCATCAATATTTGGAAGGCGGTATACATAGAGATAGGTTAACGCCAGAGATTTTAAAGCAAATTTCGCCAGCAGCTTATTTTTCTAAAGAATTTTTTAAAAATGCCACTGCACAAGATGTTAGTGATGCGTTGACTGATATTCGGGAATCGTTTGCTAATAACGATAACAGGTATAGTTTTTATAATTTAGATCGTATGCCTGTAGTTCACCAGTATGCCTCAACAGGATTCTGGAAGCCTCGTCCAAATCAACAAGATACGATAGATAAAATTAAGGAGGCTGTTGAGAAAGGTAGAACCAATTTGCTAATGTATGCAGTAATGCGCTTTGGAAAATCTTTTACAGCCCTATGTTGCGCAAAGGAAATAAACGCTGAAATCGTATTGGTTGTTTCTGCAAAAGCTGATGTTAAGGAAGAATGGCGTAAAAATGTTCAAAGTGCAGATAATTTCAGAGACGATTATATTTTTGCAGATGCAAAACAATTGCGAGATGAGGAAGGTTTAATCAAAAACACGCTGGATAATAAAAAAAAGGTGGTTTTGTTTTTGACTTTGCAAGATTTGCAAGGAACAGATATTAAAGAAAAACACAAAGAAGTTTTTGATAACAAAATAGATCTGTTAATTGTTGACGAAACTCATTACGGGGCTAGGGCCGAAAAATATGGTGCTGTTTTGCGTCAAACAAAGGATATAAAGCAAGACTATTCAACAGAAGGTTTTGTAGATATAGAAGAGGCTGATAAACAGATAAAGACCCTTAAGGCCAAGATAACGCTACACCTATCAGGAACACCGTATCGCATATTGATGGGCAGCGAATTTACCAAAGATGACATAATTGCTTTTTATCAGTTTACAGACATTGTAAAGGCGCAGGAGAATTGGGATAAAGAAAACCTATTAAAGGACGAAGCAGAACCAGAATGGGACAACCCTTATTTTGGTTTTCCGCAAATGATACGATTTGCGTTTCACCCAAGTACAGTCGCTAAAGCAAAGCTAGACGAGTTAAGGAAGAATGGTGTTAGTTATGCATTTTCTGAGTTGTTTAAACCAAAATCGATCTATCGTGCAGGTGACGAAAGTCATAAAATGTTTGTCCATGAGTCCGAGATTTTAGATTTGTTCACAGTGATAGATGGCAGTAAGAACGATAAAAATGTTCTTGGTTTTCTTAATCATGACAAAATCCAATCAGGAAATATGTGTCGCCACATAGTTTGTGTGTTGCCATATTGTGCTTCTTGTGATGCGCTGGAAAAACTTATACAAGACAATGCAGATAAATTTAAAAACTTGCGGGACTACGAAGTAATAAATATCTCAGGTGTTGATGCTGCTAGAACCTATAGAGATGTTAATGCTGTGAAGAGAAAGATTAAGGAATGCGAAGCCGATAACAAGAAAACTTTAACTTTGACAGTGAATCGTATGCTTACGGGTAGCACGGTTGAAGAATGGGATACAATGATTTTTTTGAAGGATACCGCATCCCCACAAGATTATGACCAGGCTGTTTTTCGTCTGCAAAATCAATATGTTAGAAAATATGTTGATCCTAAAACAGGGCAGGAAATCAAATATAACATGAAACCGCAAACATTATTGGTCGATTTCGATCCAAATCGTATGTTTATGATGCAGGAATCTAAATCACAGATATATAATGTAAATACGGAAGTAAACGGAAATTCTAAATTACAAGACAGAATCCAAGAAGAATTGCGTATTTCGCCGATTATAACCATAAATCAAGACAAAATAAGTCAGGTTGATGCGTCGGATATTATTGATGCAGTTAGCGAATATTCGAGTAAACGCGGTGTCTGGGACGAATCAAAAAGCATTCCTGTAGATTTTGAATTATTAAAAGATCAACAGATATTTGATGTAATAAATAGTCAGGGGGAAATTGGATCTAACCAGGGATTGAAGGTCGAAGGAAATGTCGGTGATGATGTTGATATTGATGTGCCACCGGTAGAACTTCCGGAACCTCCTGTTGAGCCAAAAGATCCGGCGCCAGTGGTTGCTGTTGAAAAAGACGATATGAAAAGTTTGGAAAATAAATTCAAAACTTATTATTCCAGAATATTATTTTTCGCCTTTTTAACAAACAATAAAGTTACATCATTGGATGATGTATTAAATTGCATCACAAAAGAAGATAATGTGCGTATAGCAAAGAATTTAGGTTTAAAATATCAGATATTGGTTAGCATAAGAAATAAAATCAACAGTTATATTTTGCAACAGCTGGATTACAAAATATATGATATCAGTAAATTGGCACACGATACAGAGGTTGAGCCTATAAATCGTGCGGAAACGGCATTGATAAAGTTTGGGCGTTTTTCAGAATCCGAAGTCCCAACGCCAATCAATGTTTGTGACAATATAATAAATTTAATACCAGATGACGCATTTCTGTCACTCAAGAAACAGAATAATGCAATGTTGGATATAGCAAGCAAGGCCGGTGAATTTGCGATCGCTATTTGTAAAAGATGTGAAAAGATAGGCATCGATATAGAATCAATAAAAGATTCCGTGCTGGCTATACCCACATCATCGGTTGCGTATGAATTTACGCGCAAAGTTTATGAATTTCTTGGTTTGAATATCAATGCGATAGCAGCAGAATTTAATAGTTATGATTTGTTGGATGTTAAGATGTTGGACAGACGTGGCAGACCAACAAAGAACATAGATTATGCACGTGTTGCTGCTATATTAAAACAAACTAAGCCACTGGATAAAATTAAATTAAATGATAATATTGAAGAAGCAGGAGAAAATAAAATGCAGTTTCAAGCAGTTGTTGGAAATCCGCCATACCAAGAAGCGCGCCAGAATACTAGTGATAATCCTATATATCATTTATTTATGAATGTAGCATTTCTGCTGAGTAATAAAGCATCATTTATTACGCCTGCTAGGTTTTTATTTAATGCCGGTAAAACCCCAAAAGAATGGAACAGGAAGATGCTTGACGATGAGCATGTTAAGGTTTCATCTTATGAAAGAGAATCTAAAAAGTATTTCCCTCATACCAGTATAAATGGCGGAATTGCAATAACTTATAGAGATACTTCAAAAAAATATGGTGCAATTAAATTTTTTCGACCATATAAAGAAATGGGGAGTGTTGCAGATAAAATATTGAATTACAAAAACTTTGAAAGCATCAAAGATATGGTTTATCTCCAAAATAAATTTAATTTAGAGGCGCTATATAAAGATTATTCTAAAGCTAAAACAAAAATTAGCTCTGCTGGTAGCGAAAAGCGAATAGTGTCATCTGCTTTTGAGAACCTTACTGAAGTTTTTTCAGATGTGATGCACACAAAAAGTAGTGTTCCTATTTGTGGATTATTCAAGAGAAGAAGGATAGTCAAATACATTGAGGAAAAATATTTAGAACGTGGATCAAATATAGATCATTATAAAGTTTTACTTTCTTCCGCTGATGGGGCGAGTGGTACCATAGGCAACCCTGTACCAGCAAGGGTGATTGGAGAGCCAGTTGTGTTGGATGCTGGTGTTGGATACACTCAGACATTTATTTCAATTGGAGCTTTTAAACGTAAAAAAGAAGCGGATAATTTACAGAAATATTTAAAAACTAGATTTGTTCGTTTCATGGTGGGGACTCTAAAGGCAACAAATGGGCTTAAGATAGAAGTTTGGTCAAATGTGCCAAAACAGGATTTTTCTGACGCGTCTGACATAGATTGGTCAAAATCCATTGCTGAAATAGATAAGCAGTTATACAAGAAGTATGGGCTGGATAAGAAAGAAATTGATTTCATTGAATCTATGATCAAACCAATGGAGTAACGGTATGAAAATGTTGCACATTTTTATATTACTTGTATTTCCACTTGCGCTGGTTGGATGTTCTGAACCTGCACCGGAATGCTGGTCGCCTTCTGTAAAAAGCTTACTAAAAGATATAGCGAAAGAAAGCTATAACAAGGAAATAGTAGGGTTTGAAGAAGTTGTGGAGATGGAAGTGTTTAATAATGTTACTCCACAAAGACGTGCTTGCTCAGCCAAACTGGTAACCAAATACAATGAAAAAGAAGCTACATACCAGTATTTTGAGGTAGATTATGTCGTTAGAACCATCCGTGGCGAAAATAATATGTACTACACTTCAGTAACCGATATGCATCGAAAATTATAAGATATAGGATAAGATGAAAAATGGATACATGTAATATTTTGGAATATATTGGCATGGGAGGCGATTATGTTATTAAAAATATAGTCAAACTTCTTACTAGCTGGCCTTTTATTGTACTGGTTGTGTTTTTTGCGCTCAGAAAATACTTTGTCGCAATTTTGAAAAAAATAAAAGAAGATTTGCGAGTAAAAGACAACAAATTTTCACTTGGTGACTCAAATCAGCCAGATATTCAAAATAGCACACAAGACAAATTATTTGATATTCCTGCAACTACTTCTGATAAGAAGTTAAAAAAGCGTAAGGCAGAATACGATCTTCCAGAATTGCCTGATACGGGCTTGAAGGCTTATACATTAGAAATAGAAAATAAGTTAAAGAAAGATTTAGCGGAATCGCCGTATAAAAAAATAGATATAATGGTTAGGGATTCGACAAATTATAGGATAGCAACGGAGTTTGAACGTATATATAGAATTATCTTTGGAAGCCAAATACGATTGTTACGTCATTTGGAAGCAGCAAAAACACTAACAAAAAATGAAGTAGCTAAGTTTTTCAAACAAGAAAAACGTAAAATGCCGGATAGCAATATTGAATTAGAACCTTGGACCAAATTTGTGCAATCTCAGGGACTGATGGAGTACAAAGATGGGGAATATACAATTACAAATAAAGGGTTAGCTTTTATAGCCTATTTAGCCCTTTTCAATTATGAGGATAGGCTGTGGTAAAAATAAAAAGAAAAAATAATGAATAAATAGCCAAGTATCATTTTAAATAATGTTATATATTAAAAGTAGTAAAAAAATTTTGTAGTTCTTTATCTGAAACAGTGTGTGACAATATATCACTTACATTTTTCAAATTTGTTTTTTCTTTTGGATTTAATCTTTGGTGTCTTAAATTTTCAAAACATTTGCGTATAAGATGCTGTTTGGTGTCCGGTAAATAGGCGATGCATGCTAAATGATTATTTTTTCTTTTGTTCATTAAATCAGATTCATTTTCAGTGCAGATTTTTCTGATGTCAAAATGAGAACATCCGGATAAATATTGTGTAGGTCTGGATGTTAATGAATCTTTTATCAAACATAACCATTCTTTTTCTGTTACAGAAAACGTTAAGCTATGATTTGTATAGTCTTTTGATGTAGAAACAAAAAAATACAGTACTTCCCGAATAAGAGGCATCCGGTTTATAAATAATTTATATTTACGTTTGCAAACATTTGTGGTTTCTTCTACAGATTGTTCATCAACGTAACACCAAAACGGTTGAAAATATTCCATTTTAAGCAGCATACATATTTAAAACTTCACCCATATGCTCTGTGCCGCCAAGAGTCGCACCAATTAAAACCATAGGTTTTGTGTTATAGGCTATTTCTGTTAAAGTTTTAGCTCCGTATCCCTGCACATGTTCCAGCATAGTAGAAACAATGTTCAGTTCATCTGGTGACAAAGAATCTGTTTCTACTGATGTAGGATCGGTAAGATTGTAAACTACGTGCTCGTCGCTTCCAAAGAAACAGGATTCTGCAGATATCGTTCCTTCTTCGCGCATGTTTTCAAGGTTTTTGTAAATAGTACTATCAAAAGGACCAAAATTCCAACGGATATATTTAAATTCGGATATAGGTTTCCCAATATTGCGAATTGCGGCCAAGTCAATCAAGTATGATATTTTTAGCAAACTAGTAACTCCGCGTGGGCCATCACGCAAAATGAGCGCCAAAAGCTGTTTCGTTTTCTGACACATAAAATTTCTCTTTGAGTTCAATGCAATTATAACACATTATGTTAAAATTATAAAAGCATAAAATTAGGTTTTTAGAAAAATAGGACTAAAAAATAAAAAAAGCAACAAAAATATCTCGTTGCTCATGCTGACAATTATACCATAATTTGCTTAAAAAGTCAATAATAACTAGTTGTTGGTCACGAAAATATGGACTTGTAATAACTTGACATCTGTGTCAACTTGTGCTGGATGCGGCGGGGCAACCATGTCTGCCGGCATGTTAGGTTGCCGTTGTTTGTTCTGCGGATAGCTCCAACTCGTGTAATGATCGGCATGCTGCGAAATAAAGCATAATAAAATCCGTCTTATTACTGGGCTCAATTTCTCGAAAATGTTTGTACTTCATAGACAATCCTTTTAAGGTTGTCGTATTTGGCATAATCTTTCGTCACTTGCCCAGTCATTTGTTGTAACTAAAGGATATTGCTTGTTTTTCAATTTTTTGGTAATTTGGAACAAAAGGGGACAAAATGGCAGATTATAAGGAATATCTGGATAAAATAAGAAATTCGCAGTTGTTATATTTTGATTCATTTCCATTGGATATGACGTCTTGTGAATATAATGTGCATTTGTTGTTGAATAAAATGGCGGAAGCAAGAAAGTCATACCTTTTGCTAATGGATAATGAACGATTTACGGATGCTATGTTGGTGGCAGGACATTTGCTAGAGAATGCAGCGGTGATCAATTATCTTTCTGCTAGCTTGCAAGAAGCTAATACAAAACAAATAAGCAAATATCTGGCACGAGAAACGGTACAAACTCTATGTGATTTATTCAAATTTGTAGGCGATGATAATGTGGATGCGGAAACTCAAGAAAATATAGATTTTATAATGGATGATTTTAAGAATAGATGCGACATAGTTGTATCGAAAAAAGCGGAACAAAGTCACGAAGAATTGGTCCAGACTATATTGATGGCTATGACAAATTCGGAAAAATTAAGAATTATAAAAAATAATTACGAATTTCCGGTGGTTGAAGATTATTTGAGGCCGTTTAGGAAAGATTTATCAAATTTTTATGGTTTTTCCGGTATTGATAAAAAGCTTGTGTTGTTTTATTCGTCATATTGCAAAATAAAACACTGCGGGGCGGCTATGTATGTGCCAGTTCTATGCAAAGATATGGTTGTTATGAATAAAAATCAGTACAGAGGCCTTAGCCCTATAGTTGTCTGGATGTGTTTGGAATACACAGAAAAGAATATAAAAAATATATTGTCAAAAATAAAACCAGAATTAGGATTAACAGCCAAAAACTAGATGTTTTTTATAACGTTTTAATTTATTGGTTTATTGATAAGTGTTGTTATAAATTTGTTAAGTTCCACATCTTCTGAGTCTATAATCTTTTTAACGCGTTCAAAATGTTTTCGCATTTGTTTTTTCAATGTGATATCGCCCATATCGTCAAAGGCTCTATTGACATAGGCCCAGAAAGTTCTTTTGCCTAGGTGTGTGTAATTCCTATATAAACTTCTCCTGTATAGTTTGGTTTTGATTTGTTTGGGGGCTTGGCCAGCTTCGACCAATCGTTTAATTTTGTTTTGTGTTGCTAAGCGCATGGATCTAATACCACGTTTGGATTTCCGTAAATATCTTGCCATACTAGAACCACGAATTTTTATGTCTTTGCCATCAAACGTGAATCCTAAATATTGTAAAGGGTCTTCGATTATTCTGTCAGAAGTAAAATCATAACATTTGCTTTTAGATTTTTTATTATCTTCGATTTGATGTATTGATAAATATTTTCCTTGTTCTTTGATGGTTGTCATAATATGTCGGCATATATCTTCTTTTGAATCTTTATCGCATATAATCAAAATATCATCAGAATAACGTCTGTATACGGCACCATGGTTATTACAAAATTCATTCATGGATTTATCAAATGGCAGCATATAAATATTCGCTAATAACGCCGAAAGGGGAGAACCTTGCGGAATACCATATGGTGCATCTGTACCTTGAACACCAGGGTTAACATCAAATGTATGATTGTTGATTTTTTCTTTATTACAGATTTTTTGGTGTTGTTTATACCATTGTCTAAATTTATGGAAATCGGACATATTGTTAAATAATTTTTGCGGTAATTTATATCCCCTTCGCAACGGGCAGTTTAAACAGGTTTTTGCAGTTGGAATACAATGCATACATTGCAAATACATTTTTATGATGTCAATATCGATGAAACTGTATTTAGTCAGTGTTTTATAAATATTGAAATGATCTGGTGGTAGGGTGTCGCAAGCGTCATCTCTACTAAGGAGCGCAGCCCATTGTTTTTTTAGGTTTTTATGGTCAATATAGTCATAAAAACTTTTTATATCGAATGCGAGAGCTAAGCAGTTGTTTTTTCTGCTTTTTATTATATCAAATACTTCTCGTGCAAAAGTAATATTATTTGCGACTTTTTGCATGTGTTTGGACTTACGGTATGCTAATACCACATCACCGAGCCCCAATTTTGAGAGCTTTTTTTCATATAAATCATACAATATAGTTGCATAATATGAAAAAATCATTGAATCAAAATGGGCGGCATATCTGATTGGACGTTTTTTTACAATAGATTGTTGTTGGTCTCTTGGCGTGGTTTTATCTATTTTAGATACGCGCCGTTCTTCAATGTCATACCCAATAAAAGGCAGAAAGGGATGTTGGGCTATTTTATTGGCATTGGTTATATACTCGATAATGTTCTTAGCTGCGCTAGATATTGTGCCGTTTGGTAATCTGTACGCGTTGATTGGAGCATCAATATGTTTATATTTTTTTCTATTATTATAAAAAAAAGATTCCCAATCAAATTCCATTGTTATAACCCAACAGCAAAATACCCGGGAGACGCCAGGTTTGCGCTAACCATTTGAGACGTCTCTCGTAAACCTTGATTCTACTAAGCTGTGCTCAGTTTGGCTGGTCATCCTTGCTGTTCACGCAAAAGTACACGCATAAATTATCAAAGGTTCTATATTTGTCGTAATGAACGTTATTATGAACCAAGGGAGGTCTTGATGATATTCGCACAAATCTTGTTTAAATGCTTCAATATTCAAGTTTGCCAAGATTCACTGGTCATAGTATTCTTTGCGTTGCAATGGATACTTGACTTCGTTTATTCGATCCCCCTGAACCTAAAGAACAGGGCAAATTAAATATAATTTTCTTTGGCAGGATTTCAAGTGGTTGAAATGATTTTTTTACGGTATTTGGTTTAGTTTTTTGTAACATAAATATAAAACTTGCATTATGTTCAAAATATGTAGACAATCTTACTGATTGAAAAAGCATAAGTTATTCATAAGACGACGGATAGGTTACGGATCCTGTGTAGCTATTGTGTAGCCAGAGGGGTGTTTTATGGCGTATTTTGGTGTATCGTAGTATGCGTAAATACAGAAGTGTTAATTTAAGAAAAATGCCGCAAACCTGCGGGGTTTACGGCGGAAATTCTTGGCTCGGGCAACTGGACTCGAACCAGTGACATACGGATTAACAGTCCGTTGTTCTACCGACTGAACTATGCCCGAACAGCCCGCATATCATATAATCTTTTTTATCCGATTTCAAGTACTTTTTTTATCCGTTGCGATTTTACTTTTTTAGTGCTATATTTTTACCCGTCCAATAAAAAACATAGAGGAAGCAAAATGTTATTAAAAGGAAAAAAGATTTTAATTACTGGTGTCGCAAATGATTGGTCTATGGCGTGGGCTATTGCCCGCCGCGCGCATGACGAAGGCGCAGAAATCGCCATGCCGTATGCTATGCCAAATTTGGAAAAGCGCGTACGTCCGTTGGCTGAATCCATTGGCGCGAAATTTGTCCAGGAATGCAACGTTCAAAACGATGAACAAATGGACGATTTGTTTAACAAAATTGAACAAGAATGGGGCAGGTTGGACGGCATGCTGCACGCGATTGCGTTTTCTGATAAAAACGAATTGACCGGGCGTTATGCAGACACCACACGTGCGAATTTCAAAAATACCATGGACGTGTCAGTATATTCTTTGGTTGATTTGACGCGTCGTGCATCCAAACTGATGACAGACGGCGGCAGTATCGTTACATTAACATACTATGGCGGTGAAAAATCAGTACCAAATTATAATGTAATGGGTGTTGCAAAATCCGCCCTGGACAGCAGTGTTCGTTATCTGGCGTCTGACCTGGGGCGTGATAGAATTCGCATCAACGCAATCAGTGCGGGTCCGATTATGACTCTGGCGTCGTCTGGTGTTGGTGGAATGAAATCCATGCTGCGCCTGAATGCGGAACAAACTCCGCTGCGTCGCAATATGACGTTGGACGATGTGTCTGGTGCTGCGATTTATTTGTTCAGCGATTTATCCAGTGCGGTTACCGGCGAAGTGCATCATGTTGACTGTGGATATTCTACAACTGGCATGATTCCAAACGATTTGAAAGATGTTTTATTGCGCGGCTTGGACGAGCAAAACGAACAAAAATAAAATCGTTTGTACTGAAAAAAAGTCCCGCAATTCTGCGGGATTTTTTATGCTTTGATATTTTTTGAAACAAATGGCAAAGCCCACAATACTTACAAAAACGACAGGGTAAGAGTTTTGTTGGATTATTCCAATCATTTGAATTTTCCAAAATATCCCCGACCCAAGGATTTTTTTCTTAGTTCAACCAAACATCAAACCTTAGTTCGCCCAGCGACAAATAATCATCCACAACACATCGTGGTTAATTTTTGGGGTTGGTTGTTTTGCGGATTATTCGACCAAATTCTTCTGGGGATATGTGGGCAAACGATATAATTTTGGCTATTGTTATGCACGAAGGCCAATGCAATTTACCATATTTGTCTATGCGTTTGCTTTTATTAAACGCGGTTGCGTCCAAACCACACGCACGTGCCAATCCTGACCGGCTTAGTCCATTTGATGCGGCGATATAATCAACCGCAGCCCAAATGCTTGCATGATTCATAATCCTTCCTTTTAGGTATAAATCCAGGAACAAATTCAAGGATAGGTTGTATTTTACCATATAATTCGCGTCTTGTATAATGGTTATTATTCCTATTGTTTTTTGAATGTTACACGAACAGAACTTGAATAATTGTTTGATTTTTTTTGGTTTGGGACTTAAAGTATCATTAAAGGTACATCAGGGTGATATATGATAAAAGAAATCAGTTATTCTGTGTATATTTTCCCAGTACGTAACGGCCGCGTGGCACTGTTAAAGTACGGTGATGATGGATATGGTCCAATCGGCGGTCGTTTGGATGATTGCGAAAAATTCAACGATGCCCTGGGGCGCGAATTGGTGGAAGAATTGGGTGTCGGCGCTGATGTTTTATTAAAAGACGCATTTGAAATACCTGTGTCGTATAAATTCAAACATTCATTGCCGGAACAGGCTGAAAAACGTGGCGCATGGGCCGAAGAGCATCATTTTTATATCGCGCAAATACCAGATGACTTTGATATTGAATTTTGCGAGTCGCGCCCAGAAAAAGTTTCTGTGGTATGGGTTTCGCCAGATGAACTGGTTTCGCCAAACATCATACCATTTGATGATATGCGCGTATTTTATGCAACGCATATTGTGCCGAACCTGGCGTGCAGATTTTCTATGAATTTACAACACCAATACTATGAAATGATAAAGTCGGGCGAAAAAGATATAGAATTACGCCTGTATGATGAAAAGCGGCGCAAAATGCGCAATGGCGATATGCTGTTGATTTATGACGCACAAAATCCGTCGGATTATATTCGTTGCATAATATCACGTTTGCATATCGCCAAAAGTTTTGCGGATTTATCAACCAAAATCAGTATGCCACGAACTGGTTTCCCAACATTAAACGCATTGTTGGGCGCTGTGTCGAAATTTTATTCCCCCGACATGGAAACTAAACATGGCATCGTGGGCATAGAACTGATGTTCGCGGAATAATTCCAGAAATACCAATGTCGCACAGATGTGTATAAATCGGCTTGTCCAATCCCAATGCTGCGATAAGCGTACTGGGGTTTTGTTTTGTCCATAAATTTTGGTATGACACAACATTATTTTTTATCGTTTTTATCAGACCGCTGGGTAATTCTGACCGCCCGATACAAGACGACATATATACAAAGCATTCGTCATTATCTGCCAAATTCGCACATGCCAATATACGCGCGTATACGTTCAGTGTTACATCCGCCTTGGTTGGGTCTTTGGTCCATGGACTGCCGCCGCCGATGGGGCAAGCAGTCGAATAAAAATCGCACGCCAATTTACGCCCAGTTATACCGCAATCCGCCACAGATGAATGATATGTATATCGTCCTGTGCCGTTAACAATTATATTGTTTGGCGTCTGGCCCAATGTATCAACGATGAAATCAGTTAAATCGGCATCATGCAACATTGGAATTGCAACAATTGCGGTCTCGATTGAATCATCGTTCAGTGTAATCTGGGTTTTTATGTCCAATCCAAAATTATCAGATTTCCGTGCCATATCATACAATGCACGGTTTAATTTTTTTGCCAAGAATAATTCGCGGTTTATTTTTTGTTCGCCACGACATGCGTACCCGACAAATACACCTTGGTCGCCCCATCCGTCGGCAACAACGCCGCGGTTAATATCCGCAGATTGCACCCCCAGTAAATTTACGATTTTTAATTTTTGGGGACAAATCGCAAAATCGCCCCAAATCGCAGAATACCTTTCATCATACCCAATTTCTGCCAATGCGGCACTTACATATTCTGGTATACGTTCAAAATCTACGTTGCCAGTGATTTCTCCGCCCAGTACAACAGTGTTGTCTTTGATCATAACCTCGGTCGCATATTTTACGTGCACATCTTGCGCAATCATGCGATCCAAAATGTAACAAGAAATATAGTCTGCAATTTTATCTGGATGTCCCAACGATACAGATTCAGCCGTTTTTTGCATAATTTTCTCCTTTGGTTTTGCAAATAATATAACCAAAGGCGGATTTACACAACGTATCAAATACAGTACGCATAACATGTGCGCCAAGATACGTAAAATTATGGGATTTTTTCACAATAACACCCCCATATTTAGTCCATTTATAAGGCAGGACAAGTCTGGTTAAATCCACCTAAGTTGGGGGTGATTGTAACATAATTTCTGTGTCTTAATCAACAAAAAATATAATCGCCAACGGTAAAGACACAAAAATTGTGAAAATATGGTATTTTTTCTTGATTTTTTATTTTTTATATGGCAAAATTAGCCCCGAACTTTGGAAAATGTGATGCAAACGCATCCATTTCCAGTTCAGTTTTGGGGACATAGCTCAGTTGGTAGAGCAAATGACTTTTAATCATTGGGTCCAGGGTTCGAGTCCCTGTGTCCCCACCAAGAAAACCCGCGGACACCCGCGGGATTTTTGTTTTTTGACGCCAATTATTTATCTGGATTTTTTGCGTATCCAACGCGATATTTTTATATCGATGTCATTGTGTTCTGATGGCCAGTTCGCACCATTTACATTTAATACATCAGACAGAACATAATCCCGACGAAAATCCGTCGGAAAATATGTATATTTGTCCGGATTATGTCGTACATCTGCCGCCAATGCGTCAGAATAAATTTCAGACACATACAATACGTCTGTAATTTCTTTATCGATTACATATTTATAAATACTGCCCCCGCCACAGACAAATGTTGTTTTGTACGGATATGTTATGCGGCTGATTTTGATTGCGTTTTCTATCGAGTTTGTTTTTATATATTTTGTTCCACTATCGGTTGGCATCGGTTGGAATTTTGGGAAATTGCGACTGCATACAATATTTCCCCGACCGCGCAATGGGTAATGTGGCAAGTTATAAAAAGTTGTTGCCCCAAAAATACACGGATGGTTCACAGTTGCTTTTTTGAAAAAATAAAAATCTTTATCAGAATGCAATTATATCAAATTGGAATTAGAAGTCTAGTCGCAACAAAAACATTTGTTGGCAACATTTTGAACAAATTATATCAAATTGGAATAACAGGTCAGTGGGTAACGAAGAATAAAAGAAAAGACCCGGCGTCCCCAGAGTGCCGCTGCGAACTCGGCTTAAGCAGTTGAATTTTACCCCTCTGGTCATCGGGTCTTCAACAAAAGTTATAAATCAGTCGGATTCCAAAGTCAAGCCTGTATCCCATTATGAACGAATTAAGTAATTATTATCGGTATTAAAATCCTTTACCAATACACTTGGTGCTTTGTGCCCGGCGCACAACGCACCTGCAAACATTAACACCATTTCGGTCGGGATGCCGCCCAGTTCCACAGTTATGGATTTTTCATTAAATACAACTTCTTTTTCTGTATCTTTATAATTTCCGACGAAATTATTACCAATATTATATCCGCCAACATACAAAGAATCCAATTCAAGACTCGATTTCCATTTGTTTATTACTTTTTTGATTTTTTTGTCGTTGGACGCATTTATGAACCCGTATATTTTTTTTAACTCGGATTTAATATTCGATTTATCTGTATTGGTGCCGTTTGGGAACACAACCATCCCGCCGCGATAATCAGAAAATCCGTATCGCGTGGTTTTCTTTGATTCGATATACGAATCCGTCATAGGATGGTTATTAAAACCGTTTTTATTTTTCCAAATTGTTTGTTCAATCCATCCGCGGGTCAATCCCGATGGGCGGGTATCCAATCCGTCTGATCTGAAATATTTTATTTTTTTAATTTTCATATTTGCCCCCATACCACTACTATTTTGTGTCGGATGTACCTCAACCGTGTCAAATTGAAAACGTCCGACATTTGAAGCGTTAACAACAAAACTAAGGCCGTTGGGTAATTTTATTACCTTGTTCATCATAGTCTAAATAGTTCCATTTTTTATCTTCTTCAATGGTGGCAAAGCAGCATTTTATATCTGGTTCACAATTTTCTTCATAAATTTTTTCGACGCATCCGAAACTGGGACCTGCGCAGTATGCGCGTGCAAAGGCTTTTGGATATCCGCGCGATATTTTATTTTCTATACATTCTTTGCGAACAACGTCTTCAATATCGTCCATGGTGCCGAATACTACTATACTTGCGCCGAAAAGAAACGCCCAAAAGCATAATACGCTGAACGATATCATAGTGGTATTTTGTTGAGGCATCTTGCTTTTTGGGTTGGCAAACAAATAAATCAGGCAAAGAACAGATATTGCCGCACAAATCAAAACAATTACATCGTCAAATCTTGGGAAATCCCAAAAAACTCTGCCAAATTTTACCACATAATACAGCCACCACCCACAACAAAACAGTACAAATCCATGTGCAAATTTGCTGTTTTTTATTATCAAGTATCCAACTGAAAACATCGTGGCGGCAAAAGTAAGCCCGACAAGTATCATCGACAATATACTGATCGTGGCCGCCACACCAATCCATACAAACGCAATCGCGAATATAATGACGGCCTGGATGTATTTCATCCAATCGTACCAATTTAACATTTTTATACGATTAAAGATTTGTTTTTGCGGGTTCACAGGCATTCTCCTTTGTATGATAATACCCGATTTTTTACAAAAATCTATAAAATTACGACAAATAAAAGTCGGGTTAACGTTCTGTTACTTGGCGCTTGAAACAATAGGAATAATAACCATTATACAAGACGCGAATTATATGGTAAAATACAACCTATCCTTGAATTTGTTCCTGGATTTATACCTAAAAGGAAGGATTATGAATCATGCAAGCATTTGGGCTGCGGTTGATTATATCGCCGCATCAAATGGACTAAGCCGGTCAGGATTGGCACGTGCGTGTGGTTTGGACGCAACCGCGTTTAATAAAAGCAAACGCATAGACAAATATGGTAAATTGCATTGGCCTTCGTGCATAACAATAGCCAAAATTATATCGTTTGCCCACATATCCCCAGAAGAATTTGGTCGAATAATCCGCAAAACAACCAACCCCAAAAATTAACCACGATGTGTTTTTATATACTGTGGTCTGCGGGGGTGTATGAATAAATAATTTTAACATCAGATATTGCATGTTATACGTGTCAATTTCTGATGTTTTTTATTACGAATATATTCCTGTAATTTTTGGTTGATTTTTATACAAAATACAATCATAATAAGAATATAGTCAAAGAAATCCTGGGGTTAACAGAATATTTGTTTAGGGGGAGTCATGATAACAAATTCTATGTTTTGGCATGCGATAGATAACCTGGCGGCGTCACGTAACATGTCTTGTTCGCGTATGGCGCAAATCAGTGGTATGGATATAACTGCACTGAATAAATGCAAGCGTCGCGGTGCAGATGGCAAACCACATTGGATGTCGGTCGGCAGTTTAGTCAAAATCATGAATGCCACAAATACCACTTGGCGTGAATTTGCAGATTTTTTCCCACCCGACCGCGGCCGTGAATAAAATTATATTTCCGTTGTGTTAACAGCGGATTTTTTTTATAATCAGGGGTATGAGTAAAACACCTGATTTGCTGATATTGGCTGAACACGCAGATTTAATGAAAAAATTAAACGCGTGGGATATTGCGTACCATCAAAATGATGCGCCGATTGTTGATGATGCGACGTATGATGCGGCACGTCGTCGTGCGATTGAAATTGAAACAGAATATCCAGAATTGGCGCGTGGCGGCGCGTCCGAGCATGTTGGTGCGGCTGTGTCTGAAAAATTCAAATCATATCCGCACAGCGTGCCTATGTTATCCATATCAGATGTTTTTAACAAGGCCGAGGTCGCAGACTGGTTCAACAAATTATCAGACAAAGATATTTTTATCGAATTAAAGGTTGATGGCGTATCGTATGCCGCGCGGTATGAACACGGGCGTTTGGTGCGCGGTCTGACGCGGGGCAGTGGGGTTGCTGGTGAAGACATTACCGCAAATTTGCGTACTATTTCCGACATTCCACAGCAATTGCGTGGCGATTTCCCGGATGTAATCGAAATCCGGGGCGAGGTTTATATGTCCCGTGCGGATTTCTTGGCATTAAATGCTGCGGCCGATGCGTCCGGCGATAAAGTTTTCGCAAATCCGCGTAATGCGGCGGCGGGGTCGTTGCGGCAATTAAATCCCGGGGTTACGGCGGCGCGGCGGCTGTCCGCGTTTGCATATACGTATGGCGAACTGTCCGAACGTACATGGGCGACGCAGTCTGAATATTTTGATAAATTGGAATCATGGGGATTCAAAACGACGCGCGCATGGGCGCATCATGCGCACAGCCTGGATGAAATCCAACGCGTATATAATGATACTATGATGATACGCCCCGACATCCCGTTTGATATAGACGGTTTGGTGTTAAAGGTTAATAACGTTGATATCCAAGAACGCATGGGCGCGCGCGCCAACAGCCCCCGGTGGGAGGTTGCCTATAAATTCCCGGCCGCCCGCGGTATAACCACGTTGCGTGACATTACAATCCAGGTTGGTCGCACAGGTGTTCTGACCCCGGTCGCAGAATTGGAACCGATAAACATCGGTGGCGTGTTGGTATCGCGCGCAACGTTACACAATGCTGATGAAATAGTGCGATTGGGCATAAAGGTTGGCGACAAAGTCATCGTACAGCGTGCGGGTGATGTTATACCGCAAATTGTTGGTGTGGCTGAATCCGCGCCAAACGCAACCGCGTTTATATTCCCAGACAAATGCCCTGTATGCGGCGGCAACGTTGTCCAAGAATCGGGCCAAGTCGCCCGCAGATGCGTTAATACTTTGGGATGCCCAGCCCAGCGAATTGGCGAATTGGAACATTTTGTTTCGCGCAAAGGTTTTGATATTGAAGGTTTGGGGACAAAGCAATTGGAATTATTTATTTCGCGCGGATGGATATCGAACGCGGCCGACATATTTACACTGATTGCGCGCCATGGCGACGAAATCAAACGCTTGGATGGTTTTGGCGAAAAATCAGTATCGAATCTGAACGCGTCGATTGAACGGGCACGCGACATTGAACTGCATCGTTTTTTATTCGCCATCGGCATACCCGAGGTTGGCGAAGTCACCGCAAAAATATTGGCGCGTGCGTTTGGCACATTGGACGCGTTGCGTGCTGCGCCCGTATGGAAATTAAAACAAATTGACGGCATTGGCGAAGTAATGGCGGACGAAATTGTATCGTTTTTTGCAGATGCCCATAATAACGCGATTTTGGATGAATTGTTGAACCAGGTTAAAATCAGTGAATCTGCACCGGTGGCGGCCGTGCAATCTGGACCATTGGCGGGTAAAAAAGTGGTTTTGACTGGCACGTTGGCGAATTATACACGCGATGCCGCGCGCGAGATTTTGGAACGCCTGGGCGCACGCGTGCAGGGCAGTGTATCTGCCAAGACGGATATAGTTTTGGCGGGCGCGGATGCGGGATCCAAACTGGATAAAGCCCAACAATTGGGAATTACAATTTGGTCTGAATCCGATTTTGAAAAAGCGATTGAAAATCAGTAACGATTACAACCCAAACTTATACGCCGCGCCGATATAGAATTCTGTTCCATCGACTTCGATATTGTAATGATTGCCTGCGGCGTCGGTCATTTCCAAATCGCCATAGTTTTGATACTTTACGCCCAAATTCAAATCGATGCGTTCGTTCAGTGCGAAATTGACACCAATCATCGCCGCCCAAGACATATCGGCCGTTGCATCAGACATATCCAGTGCGCCATCAACGCTGCCCCAGATGCCGGAAACACCAACGCCCAATCCTGCATACGGTTCAACCGCGCCACCGAATTGTTTGTATAAATACACATTCAGCATATTCGACCAAACATCAAAATTATAATTGTTGCCGTTTTTGCTTTTATTTGCGTATGTGTATTCTGTTTCGAATTCCAATTTCAAAAAATCGGTCAAACGATTTCCAACAATTAACCCGAAACCAAAACTGTCATCGCGAACCTTGAACCCATCGCCATTTTCAGGCTCAACCCCAAACGCCAAATTGTCATTTTTGTGCAAACGCACGCCGACATAGTTGTCGCGCCGCGGCGTCTGGCCGCCGTATTCGTTCGCCATCGCGGGCACAGTCATAAATAACGCAGTCATAATTGCAAATAATTTTTTCATTCCCCATTCCTTTTATACAAAATGTAACACGACGCATTATAGTTTTAATTTATGGAAAAACGCAAGTTGTTTGTGATATAATTCCATAAAACCATGGGGAAAGATTTGCAGAAAAAAAATATCGCATCACGAAAAAATCAGTCTGAACCGCGGACGTCCCGCGGATTGCGTATATTTGTTTGGTGTGTTGATTTATTTATGCTGTTGTTGGTTGGGGTTGCGATATACGTTGTGATTGTGTTTTTGCAGATGCCGTCACTGGATGCGATTTTACACGAAACTCGTCCGGCGACCATTATTATTTTGGATCAAGACGGCAATGAAATTCGTGCGTCAAATCGCATAATGGGAACACCTGTGTCTGTCGAGTCTTTGCCCCCACACGTATGGCAATCGATTATCGCGATTGAAGACAAGCGTTTCTTTGAACACGGTCCGATTGAATTTCGCGCGATTGCACGTGCAATGATTTCAAATTTAATGCGCGGTCGTTTGGCTGCGGGCGGTTCAACAATTACACAACAAACGGCCAAGAATATATTTTTATCGCGTGAAAAAAAGATTTCACGAAAAATCCAAGAACTGATTTTGTCATATTGGTTGGAAAACAGATTTACAAAAAATCAAATACTGGATTTGTATATGAATCGTGTGTCTTTGGTTGGCGGGCTGCGTGGGATTGACGCGGCGGCGCGCATGTTGTTCCAACGTTCTGCAAAAGAATTATCCATTGCCCAGGCTGCACAAATCGCCGCCATGTTAAAGGCCCCAACCGCATACAGTCCATTGGCAAATCCCGATAAAAACATTGCCCGCGCCCGCGTAATATTGCAAGAAATGGTGCGCCAGGGATATATCACATTGAACCAGGCGCGAATTGCTGCGCGACAATTGGCGCCCGCTGTGCCTGGGCATAACACAAATATTTATCGTTATTGGACAGACTTCGTCCTGGACGAGGTTAAATCAACCATCGGCACATTGGAATCTGATTTATATGTTTATACCACACTGGATATGAAATTACAGGAACGTGTTGCCGAT
Organism: uncultured Alphaproteobacteria bacterium; assembly: GCA_944389385.1. GTDB lineage: Bacteria > Pseudomonadota > Alphaproteobacteria > Rs-D84 > Rs-D84 > Enterousia. The sequence continues at coordinate 55,171 of CALXMC010000004.1, forward strand.
ATTTTGCCGCGCCATGTTGGCGAATATCAGGGTGCGGCCGTTGCCATGGATACGGGTGGCGCGGTGCGTGCGATGGTTGGTGGAACTGATTATCAAGAAAGTCAATTTAATCGCGCGTTGGCACTGCGCCAACCCGGCAGTTCGTTTAAGCCCGTTGTATATCTGGTGGCGTTGGAAAATGGCATGACGCCCGACAGTTATGTTAATGATTCTCCGTTTTCAATTGGCGATTATTCACCACAAAATTATAACAAGCGTTATTACGGTGATATAACTTTGGCGACCGCATTTGCAAAGTCTGTTAATTCGGTGCCATTGAAATTAACCCAAGAATTTGGAATCGATAATGTATTGAATATGGCGGGTCGTTTGGGTGTGGGTAATAAATTGCGGCGCGAATATTCAACCGTTTTGGGTGCGTCTGAAATGTCTTTGTTGGATTTGACGACAATATATGCGGTCATTTGGAACGACGGGTATTCTGTGCGCCCGTATTCAATCACAAAAATCACAGACGCGCATGGCAACATAATTTATGAACGCAATCCATCCGAACCGTTACAGGTTTTAATGCCACAAACTGTGGATTATATGACTGAATTATTGGCCGACGTGGTAAAGCCCGCCGGTACGGGTCACCGTGCAATGGCACCCGGTGTATTGGGCGGAAAAACAGGCACCAGTAATGATAACCGCGATGCTTGGTTTGTTGGCGCGTGGAATAATTTGATAATTGGGGTTTGGACGGGCAACGATAACTTTACCCCCATGTCGTCAAAAATAACCGGCGGCACAATCCCCGCAACGATATTCCATGAAATTGTGAAATAAATTGCTTGAATGAAAATTTCGGTTTTTGTATGATTGGCGCGCGGGCGCACAACTGTTGCTATTGCGCACAGATTATCCACTTTGCGTAATATGGATAAAATCGTGGTGTTAAACAATGGCGTGGTGGTGGAATACGGCACACACAATCAATTACTGCGCCGTCGCGGCGAATATTGGCGGTTGTGGAATTTGCAATCCGGTGGATTTATCCAAGAATAATTTTGTTTTTATTATATCAAAATTTGTGATATAATAATGGGCATGAAGTGTAGGAAACTGTTTCTTTTACCGTTGTTGTCATGCCTGGTGGTGGGCGCGGCGCGTGCGAATTGGGAATATCCTGGTTACTATATTGGCGAAGGCGCCTATACCGATGATGGCAGTCGATTTACGTTTTCATTCCGTGGCGGTATGTCATTTGGATTTGGCTCGATTCAGAACGATATCGGGGAATTAACCCCACTGTATTACAGTGACGGTGTGTCTATATTGTCCGAATTGGCATATTTACAGGGAATAAATTCTGTAAACAGCACGGATTACGAAAATTTTATGCCGATTGGATACGTTAATATCGGCGATTTATCGCCGACCAAGGATTATGATTCTTTCACATTTGCGGCGGGTGCCAGTATCGGTTGGACGGTTCCGAATTCGCCGCAATGGCGCATAGAATTTGGTTGGGATCATATTTCCGAAAGTGAATACAACGCGTCGCCGTTTTTATCTGGCGATGCCACGTTGTTGGGCACAGAACAAAGTGATGTTGTCGCGAATATATCCAGTGGTGCTGTGCAATCGTCTGTCATGACCGATATTTTCAGCATCATGGCATTTTATGATTTTTATTCTGGCATGCAAAAACCTGTACGCACGTTGATTCCATATTTTGGTTTTGGGGTCGGGTACGCAGATATTTTGACAACGCTGAACATGACGGATTTGTATGGTGATTTGTCGTTAAGTACGGATTTGTTGCCGTATGGCGACAAGGCCGACGAATTAAGCCCAATACAGTTTTATCGTTCAGAACGTAATATTGCAAATATTGCGGGATTGTTGGCGTTGGGTGTGTCGTACGGCATAGATAAAAATACTTATTTTGATTTTGGTGTGCGCGCGGCGTATATTCCTGAAATTCGGTGGTCTTTGTCGAATGCGGATGGCACGCTGTACCGTGATTGGTTTTCGTCGCAAAATACATTTTACATAAACGCGATGATCGGTCTGCGGTTCGAGTTTTAAGTTAAAAAAAATCCGCCATTCGGCGGATTTTTATTTTACCCCATATTTACCACGATTTATTGGTCGGTATGATAATGCCTCGGCCAAATCGGGCATTTCAATATTTTCCGCCCCGCGCAGATCCGCAATCGTTCGCGCAATGCGTTTTATACGATTGTACCCACGGGCAGACATTCCCATTTTTTCAGCGGCATTATTCAAAAATTCGGTTAATTCGGCCGATAATGGTGCGGCCGCATCCAAAGCCGCACCATCCAGGCGTGCGTTTGGCATTCCCTGACGCGCGATTTGGCGATTGCGTGCGGCAACAACGCGCACGCGAATTTGCGCAGACGTTTCAACCGGCGCGTCGTCGTTTTTATTCATATCCCACGGATTAACCGCATCAACATCAACGTGTAAATCTATTCTGTCCAATAATGGGCCGGAAATTTTGTTTTGATATGCCTCGGCACATCTGGGGGCACGTGAACAAGACAGCGCGGCATTCCCCAAATGCCCACACGGGCACGGATTCATTGCGGCAATCAACTGGAACCGTGCGGGATAGGTCGCGGTGCGCTTTGCACGCGCAACCATGATTTTGCCAGCCTCCATCGGTTGGCGTAAAATTTCCAAAGTTGCGCGATTAAATTCAGGCAACTCGTCCAAAAACAAAACGCCATTATGTGCCAACGATATTTCGCCTGGGCGCGCATCCGCACCGCCGCCCGCCAGTGATACTGCGCTGGACGTATGATGAACGCTGCGGAATGGGCGCGTGGTGATTAAAGATTTGCCGTTTAATTGACCTGCGATGGAATAAATTATAGATGTTTCCAAAATTTCATCAGGCGTCATTTCGGGCAATATGGTCGGCAATCGCGATGCCAACATAGTTTTCCCAGACCCCGGCGGCCCAACCATTAACATCGCGTGTCCGCCGGCCGCGGCGATTTCCAAGGCGCGCTTTGCGGCGGCCTGGCCATGAACCTCGGCCATATCGATGTGCATGGCGGGCGTGGCGTCAATTGCCGACATCTGGGGCAGGGGTAAAATTTGAGTGCCTTTGAAATGATTTATTATTTCCAGCACGTGAAACGGCGCAAGTATATTGGTGTGTCCCGCCCATCGGGCCTCGGCCCCTTGATCGCCGGGACATATTATCCCAAGGTTATGTTGATTTGCCCAAACACTGGCGGGTAATACGCCGTCTGTTTTAACGATTGCGCCATTCAGACCGACTTCGCCAATAATGATATATTTTGCCAATTCGTCTTCGGGCAATACCCCCATCGCGCACAGAATGCCGCACAGTATCGGTAAATCAAAATGAGATCCTGATTTTTCCACGTCCGCCGGCGATAAATTAACAGTCAATTTTTTCGGCGGCATAGATATGTTTAATGCGGCCAACACATTGCGAATGCGCTCGGCGGATTCTTTGACCGCGCGATCCGCCAACCCGATTATGTTAAATTCAGGCTTGGCCAATCCGGCTGACAATTGCACCTGGACATCTATGGGTGTTGCGTCCATTCCATTAAATATGATTGAATTCAAAGAAATCATATTTGCATATTAAAACTTGCGCAACGTCAATTCAAGTTATAAAATACTGCGAACGAAAAGGGGATTAAATACACTATGCCATTAAAAAAGAAGACAAATGTCGCGCGCGATTGGTTTAATACCATATTTTATGGTGTGCTGATTGCCATCGCGTTCCGCAGTTTTTTGCTGGAACCGTTTAATATTCCATCTGGGTCAATGATACCAACGTTGCATGTTGGCGATCATATTTTTGTGGAAAAATGGCCGTATGGATATTCGCGTTATTCGTTCCCATTTGGGTCGTGGCATTTGTGGAACGGGCGATTTTTTGGGCACGAACCTGAAATTGGCGACGTTATTGTTTTTCGTAATCCGATTAACGAATCCCAGGATTATGTTAAACGCTTAATCGGCAAACCGGGCGATACAATCCAGATGATGGACGGCCGCCTGTATATAAACGGCGAAATAGTGCCACGTGAAAATCCGCGCCCGTACGTAATCGCGACTTTGCCACGCGCATTGCGCAGTGCGGGCTATCATATCCCAGAAAAAAATATGGTGATAAAGGGTAACAAAGTCTGGGTGGATAACAAGCCCGCTGAATTCGGATATACAATTGAATACAAAGACGATAAATTCTGTCGGGCAAACGAATGGGCGTGTGGTGTATTTATGGCAACTGAATACACAGAAACATTGCCGAACGGCGTTTCACACAGCATTGTTGAAATGGCGGATGATGCACCATTGGATAATACGATGTTATTTACAGTTCCTGAAAATCATTACTTTTTCATGGGCGATAACCGTGACAACAGTGGCGACAGCCGCGCTGACATTGGCTATGTTCCGCGTGATAATGTTTTGGGACCTGTGTGGTTTATATGGTATTCGCACAATTATTATTCGTCTATGTGGGCCGTATGGAATTGGGGACACAAGATGCGCTGGGACAGAATTGGCATGGGGATAGATTAACGTGATGAAATTAAAATATGATTTCAAAAATCCAGAATTACTGGAATTGGCATTAACGCAAAGCGGCGCGGACGCGGTGCATAATAACGAGCGGTTGGAATTTGTTGGCGACCGCGTATTGGGGTTGTCTGTGGCGACGTTGCTGTACGATATGTTCCCGGCCGAGCACGAGGGCGAATTGGCGCGTCGTCATGCTATGTTGGTATCGACGGATACATTGGCGCGTGTCGCGACCGAGTTGGGTTTGGATAAAAAAATTCATCATGGCCACATGACTGCAGGGCGCATGAAACATATTTGTGCCAACGCGATGGAGGCTGTCTTTGGTGCAATCTTTATCGACGGCGGGTTTGAAGTGGCACGGAAAATCATTGTTGATATATGGCGCGATTTGGCTGCGGCCGACGTTGTTGCACCCAAAGATGCCAAAACTGCGTTACAGGAATATGTGCAAAAACATGCAGCCGGCGCATTACCGGAATACGAATATTTGGCGCAAACCGGCGCATCGCACAAACCAACATTTAACGTGCGTGTGACGGCCATGGGGCAAAGCGCGGATGGGTGTGGTACATCCAAAAAGACGGCCAGTATTGCCGCCGCAGACGCGTTGCTGAAAAAACTTGCAATTTAGGCTTTTGGTATATAAAATAGTCGCAAATTAAAGGGTTATTATATGTTTACAATTTTATTGGTTTTGTTAATCATCGTCGCGATTTTGATGACGGGCATCATTTTGTTACAAAAGTCCGAGGGCAGCGGTATGTCCGGTTCGTCCGCGGCATCTATGTTTGGTGGTGTGCTGACTGGTGCGGCGGCTGGGAATTTTTTAACACGTGCGACGGCATGGTTGGCGACAATATTTTTCGTGTTGTGCGCATTGTTGGCGTTGGTGTCGGCAAAATCAGACATGGCAACCCAACAAAGCGGTCTGCGTGACGAATTGGTACAGCAGGCCGGCGCCCCCGTGCAATCTGCAATACCGGCCGCGACAACGGAATCAGAACCTGTGCCAACACCGGTGGAATCTGAAAATCAGTAATAAAAAATCCCGCAATCGCGGGATTTTTTTATTTACCAAATTATTTATTTCTTGGATGTTTTTTTGGATGCTGTCTTTTTCGCAGGCGATTTTTTTACCGTTGCACTTACCGTGCGTTTGCCGGAAAAAACATCGCGAAATGCGCGATACAATGCCGCGCCACACGCGTATGCAACCAATGCGCTTAATGCCGTAATCAGACCGGGAATCAACCCGTCTGAAAAATATGCAAAGAATATCACGGCAACAATCAGCACGATTGTATAGCCCAGATTTTTACCAAAAACATTCAAGATTTTTTCAAAAGTTGTCATATTTTATCCCTCTCGCTTGGATGGTTGTATTATACCATATTTGTGATAAAAAGTCCATAAAAAACGGCTGTATAAATACAACCGTTTTTATTTTCAGGGGAAACTGGTAAAATTATAAAATCACTTGGCCGCCAATACGTGCGTTGCGCGGAATTGGGCCAAACGATGAATCTGGCGTAACATATATATTGCCTGTTACTGTAAATTCGCCTGCGAATTGCAACATGCCCAAATTACGCAAGAACAAGTTACCGCGTACGACAACGCCACGTGGCAATATGAATTTGCGAATATGTTGAATATATAAATTTCCATTAACAACGTCGCCCGCGCGTAATATCGGCGCAGCGCCATCGCTGTCGATGATAATGTCGCCATACATATTGCGGCCAACACGTGCCGTTTGACGTTCAACCACAGGATCGATTTTTTGCGACTTAATGATTACAGGTTCGTTAATTAAACCACCGTGTATGTCGCGTTCCATTGGCAAAGACACAACTTTTTTAACTGAACGAACGATGTTTTTTTGTTCGTGATTATCGGCGCATACGTTGATTTCAGGTACTGGATTTTGTTTAATAATAACAACAGGTTTTTTATTATATCCGACAAAATCCATAATCAGCATAGAAAATAAAACAATGATTGCGCACAACAGGGTAATATTAACCAATCCAATTAAATCTATGCAACAAATCCAACGCCATACCGCACAAAATGGTGCGCAAATGACGTGCCAAACACGTCCAAAAAATGATGCCCCGCCACCAGCCGTGCGTTTTTTTTCGTTGCGACGTTCCATTTTACGGGCCGCCGCCTTTACTTTCAGTGCATTGAACATAAATTAACCCTTTTTTTGTTTATATTATGTCCCAAAAAATACATTTGTCAAGTATTTTTGTCAATTATTTTGTCAATTTGATATAGTTTGACTGGCATTTCGGATTGAATTATGATGTACAGATACAATGCGGTTAAAATACGTTGTTTGTTTATTGGTTTTGTCGGGATGTGCGGGCGCAAATTGGCGTGCGCCTGCGGATTTTATGCCGATAACAATTAACGCCGGTATTTTTGAAATTGCCACATTGCAAAAAACGACCAACCAATCCGATCCAATACATATTTATTTAGAGGGTGATGGCCACGCGTTTGATGGGCGTGGTGTGCCAACCCGCGACCCAACACCGCGCGAGACATTTTTGCGCGAATTGGCGACATCTGATGCGTCGGCAAATGTTGTGTATATGGCGCGCCCGTGTCAGTATATAATGTCGCCCGCGTGCGATGTATCTGATTGGACAGACGGGCGATTTTCGCCACAAGTAATCGAATCCGCCGCCACGGCAATCAAGCAAATTGCCGGCACGCGCCCGATAATTTTGGTTGGATATTCAGGTGGCGCATTATTATCTGGATTGGTAATTGAAAAATACCCAGAATTAAACGTAAAAAAATGGATTACAATTGCAGGGGTTTTGAATCACAGTGATTGGACGGATTTTTTCGGCGACAGCCCGCTGACACATTCGATAAACATGAATGTATTGCCGCGTGTGCATCAGTTGCATTATGCGGCCGAAAACGACAAAACAGTGCCAAATTCATTAACAATGCAATGGACGGGCGGGGCGGATACGATAATCATTCCGAACGCCACACACGATGATTTTGAAGATTTAATATTGGATTTTTCATATTAAGTTATGTAATAAAAAAAAAACGGGGCGAATGCCCCGTTTTTTTACATCATTCCCGGCATGCCGCCACCCATTTGCGGTGCGGGTTTTTCTTCTGGGATTTCAGACATAACCGCGCCCGTGGTCAATAACACGCCCGCGGTGCTGGCCGCAGCCTGGATAGCTGTTTTAACAACCTTGGCCGGGTCGATAATGCCTGATTTCATCATATCGACATATTCGCCGGTCTGGGCGTTATAACCCATGTTGTAATCTTTTGCTTCCATAACTTTGCCAACAACAATTTCGCCGGACACGCCCGCGTTTTCAGCAATTTGGGCGCACGGTGCAACCAAAGCACGACGTACGATGTCGATACCGACGTCTTGGTCTGCATTTGTGCCGTGTAATTTTTCCAACGCAGCCGTCGCACGAACTAACGCGATACCACCGCCGGCAACGATACCTTCGGCCACAGCCGCACGTGTTGCCGCCAAAGCGTCATCAACGCGGTCTTTCTTTTCTTTAACTTCGACTTCGGTCATGCCGCCGACTTTGATAACTGCGACACCACCGACCAATTTAGCCAACCGTTCTGCCAATTTTTCACGGTCATAATCGCTGGTTGATGTTGAAATCAGTTTGCGAATTTCGTCTGCACGGGCCGCAATTGCGGATTTGTCGCCACCGCCCTGAGCCAACAGAGTTGAATCTTTTGTAATAACGATTTTTTTCGCAGTCCCCAAAACATCAGTTGTGATATTTTCGAACGTCATACCCATATCATCGGATACAACCGTCGCGCCGGTAACGGCCGCGATATCCTTTAACATTTCTTTGCGTCTGTCGCCGAAACCTGGGGCTTTGACCGCGCAAACTTTTAATCCGCCACGCAGTTTATTCAAAACCAAAGTTGCCAATGCTTCGGATTCAACATCTTCGGCAATAATCAACAACGGTCGACCAGATTGCGCAACGGGCTCTAAAATCGGCAATAATGCTTGCAGCCCGGAAATTTTCTTTTCAGAAACCAAGATTTGTGCGCCATCCAATTCAGCCAACATTTTTTCACTGTTGGTAACGAAATAGGGCGACATAAAACCTTGGTCGAATTGCATACCTTCGACGACGTCGATTTCAGTATCCAATCCTTTGGCTTCTTCGACGGTGATAACGCCTTCTTTGCCGACTTTTTCCATCGCGCCCGCGATTTTTTCGCCAATATCAGCATCACTGTTTGCGGATATGGTCGCAACCTGGGCAATTTCAGCACTGTCTTTGACTGGGCGGGCATGCTTTTCAATGTCGGCCACAACCGCAGCAGTTGCCATATCTATACCGCGTTTGACATCCATCGGATTCATACCTGCGGCGATAACACGGCGACCCTCACGGATGATTTTTTGCGCCAACACAGTCGCGGTTGTCGTACCATCGCCTGCATCATCGCCGGCCTTTTTTGCGACTTCTTGGATCATACGTGCGCCAATATTTTCCTGGGGGTCTTTCAGTGACACAGCCTTGGCCACGGTGACGCCGTCTTTGGTTGCAGTCGGCGCGCCGTATGATTTGTCAATTACCACTGTGCGACCCTTGGGCCCCATTGTAATTTTGACGGCATTGGCCAGTTTATCGACACCTGCCGCCAGTTTATCTGTATCAAAAACAATTTCTTTTGCCATAATCAAATCCTTTTGTTATTCCAAAATTCCCAAAATATCAGTTTCTTTGATTAACACATAATCTTTGCCATCGATTTTAACTTCGTTCGCAGAAGATGCCCATTTCGCAAACAGCACCACATCACCGACTTTGACCGTCATGGGCACGCGATCATCGCCATCAAATGCGCCGTCGCCCACCGCGATAACACGTCCGCGTGATGGTTTTTCTTTCGCATTATCAGGAATAATAATTCCGCCGGCTGTTTTATTTTCTTCTTCCATACGTTCCAACAGAACATAGTTATGCAAAGGTTTGAACATTTTTTATTCTCCTTTTTATGTCTTAAAACTTTGTCAGGTGTGTATATAGTGCGGTGCATCGGCATTTCAAGTGCTTGATTTTATGCCTTGGTTGTAATACGCTTGGGCATACAGACAGGGGGTAAATTATGTACGATAAAGACAATATTTTTGCAAAAATCATCCGTGGCGATGCGCCATCAACACAAATCTATGCCGATGATTACGCCATCGCTTTCCAAAACATTGCGCCGCGTGCGAAAACGCATGTTTTGGTTGTGCCACGTGGCGAATATACCGATATATACGATTTTACCGCGAACGCGCCCGCCGATGCCCAGGCCGGTTTTTGGAACGCGGTGCGTAAAACTGTGGAAAAATTGGGGATTGAAAATAATTTCCGCGCGGTTGCAAACACAGGTGCCGGCGCGGGTCAAAGCGTGTTTCATTTTCATGTACATATTATGAGTGATGAACGATTCAAAACGGACTTTTAATATTCGCGTAATACCGCGTGCGCGCAGGGATGAAATAACCGTTGATGAAAACGGCACTTTGCGCGTTCATACAACCGCCGCCCCAACAGACGGGGCGGCGAACGCGGCTGTAATAAAAATGCTGGCGAAATACTTTGACGTACCCAAATCCAGCATTCAAATTATTCGCGGCGCTGCGTCGCGTGATAAAGTCATTCAATTTTGATATTTAATGATACGGTGGATTAAATCATTGGCTGTATTTGCGCCATGAATGTTATAATCATGGATGCTTTCGATAAATCCGTTGTTTTTCATGTGAATAAACAGACGCACAAACGGAATCCAGAACCCGGCTGTATTCAAGAAAAACAGCGGTTTTTTGGATTCGCCAATTTGCTGCATTGTCATAATATCGGTTAATTCGTTTAATGTACCAATTCCGCCCGGCAAAATAATAAACGCGTCGGATAATTCAAACATTTTTTGTTTGCGTTCATTTACGCCATCCACGATTTCGACCTGGACACCATTGTGCACAGGTTCTTGCTTTTCAATAACATTTGCGGTTGAAACGCCAACGACTTCGCCGCCTGCATCCAACGCAGCCGTCGCAACCGTGCCCATCAGTCCAACATCGCCGCCACCAAAGACCATGCGAATATTGTTTTTTCCCAAAAATTCGCCTATTACCGCAGCCTCTCGCGCAAAGGCGGGATTGTATCCGAATTCATGTCCGCAATATACCGCAATAGATTTTAATTTATTTCCCATAATTTATTTTCCTTTATTTTTGGAAATTATAACATAAAATATTTGTGTTATGAATCAAAACTTTTTGGATTTTATCGCAGATTACAGGGCGCATCGCATGGCTGTCGCGGTCAGTGGCGGTGTGGATTCAGTATGTCTGCTGTGTTGGTTGGCGTCCGTTGGCGCGGACATTGTGTGTCTGCATGTAAATCACGGTCTGCGCAAAAATGCGGAAACAGAAACCGATTACGTGCGCGATTTATGTAAAAAATTGGGTGTGCCATGTAAAATCTTTTATTGGACGGATGACAAGCCTGAAACCGGAATCGAGGCCGCCGCCCGCACCGCGCGATATAAATTTATGACGGATTTTTGCCACGAAAATAATATTGAAATTTTATTAACTGCGCACCAGGCCGATGATCAAATCGAAACATTTTTGATGAATCTGGGGCGGGGCAGTGGCCTGTACGGTTTGGCGGCGATGCGGCGCGTTACATGGCGTGACGGGATTAAAATTGTGCGCCCATTACTGTATGTGCCACGCGCGGAATTAAAAAAATATTGTGACGATAATGGCATTAAATATTTTATGGATGAAATGAATTCAGATCCGCACTATACCCGTGTGCGCATTCGTCAAAATCGGCATTTATTATCGGAACAATTGGGCATCAGCGATGCACGCATTTTATTGGCGGTTCAAAATCTGGGTCGTGTTCGCGATGCGTTGGACGATGAAATTGCGCAAATGACGGCGTCTGTGATGACGGATACGCGTCGCGCAGTGTTTGATGAAACATTTCTGTTTGACCCGGCACCCGATATTCGGTTAAAGTTGCTTGGGACGTTAATTCAAAAAATCGGGGGGGATGAATATCAGCCACGCTTGAATTCGTTGTCAACTGCACTAGATAAATTGCAACACGATTGTAAATTTACGTTGGGGCATTGCACAATTCGCAGACTTGGCGCGCGTATTTTAATCGTTCCCGAAGGACAAAAAACAAGTTTCAGGACAAGACATGGAAAATCAAAACCAAAATCAAAATAATAATATGAATATTCGTAAAAAATCTCATCGTCGCGATGGTGGCAACATATTTATTATAATATTTGCTGCTTTATTTGTTGCGTTGATTGTGCGCAGTTTTACAGGCACAATGACTGCGCCACAGTTGTTGCCCGATGGCACTTCTGCGCCCGCACCGGTGGAATTAACATTTTCAGATATATTGAATCGTGCGGACGAAATCAAAACGATGGATGTACGCGGCAACGATGCGTCTGGGACTTTAACGGATGGCACGCCATATACTGCGACGATTACATACGATCCCGAAATGTTGGGAAAAATTGCAGAAAACGGGGCGACGATTTCGTTGGATGCGTCAAAAACGTGGGTTGATTATCTGGGGACATGGGTTCCAATTTTGATGGGCTTGTTCTTTATCTGGTGGATTTTCCGCGGGTTTCGTGGTGGTGCATCTGGATTAACGCGCAGTTTGGCGCAGCAAAATCCGACCAAAATTACAACCGGCAAACCCAAAACAACTTTCAAAGATGTCGCCGGCATAGATTCTGAAAAGCAAGAGTTAATGGAGATAGTAGATTTTCTGCGTGATGGCAAAAAATTCCGTGATGTTGGTGCACGTGTGCCGCGCGGAATATTACTGTCCGGCGAACCGGGCACGGGTAAAACATTACTGGCGCGCGCCATAGCGGGTGAAGCAAATGTACCATTCTTTGCCGCATCTGGCAGTGATTTTTCAGGCATCATTGTCGGCCTGGGCGTTGCCAAGATAAAGGAAATATTCGACATGGCCAAGCGCAACGCGCCGTGTATATTGTTTATTGACGAAATCGACGCGATTGGCCAACGCCGCAGTACTGCGTCTTATAATGACCAAGACCGCGAACAAACATTAAATCAGTTGTTGATTGAAATGGACGGTTTTTCAAATGACACCGGCATCATAGTTATCGGTGCAACCAATCGTGCGGATATGTTGGATCCCGCATTATTACGTCCGGGTCGCTTTGACCGCCAGGTCTATATTGAATTGCCCGATTTGGCGGGGCGTCGTGAAATCCTGGATTTATACGCGAAAAAGGTAAAAGTATCTGATGATGTTAATTTACAGGATTTGGCGCGTGGCACAACCGGATTTTCGGGCGCAGATTTGGAAAATCTGTTGAACGAGGCCGCATTACACGCTGTGCGTAACGGCCGCAAAGAAATCACGTCTGTGGATGTGGAAGAGGCGCGTGATAAAATCCTGATGGGGCCACGCAAAGTGCGTAAAATGCGTCCCGAAGATATTAAATTAACCGCCTATCACGAGGCCGGCCACGCATTCGTAAGCATTATGTACGCCGACATCACCGACCCAATTCACAAGGCGACGATTATCCCGCGTGGGCGTGCGCTGGGCATGGTGCAACATTTGCCAATTGACGACAAAGTTTCAATGACGATTGCCGAAGTTCGCGCAAATCTGGCCATATCATTGGCGGGACGCGCATCCGAAGAGGTTTTCTTTGGTGCCGATAAAATCACCACTGGCGCAGAAAGCGACATCGCGATGGCAACGCGTTTGGCACGATATTCAATTACAACGGCCGGATTATCGGAAAAAGTCGGCCTGGCGGCGATTAAACAGGTTAATAATTTCGGCACGCGCAGTGCGTTGGAAAACGCGTCTGAAAAAACCGCAGAACTGGTCGATGCCGAGGTCAAGGCCTGGTTGGATGCGGCACATGCAGATGCAACAAAATTGCTGTCTAAAAACAAAGAAACGGTTCGTAAATTGGCCGAAGAATTGTTGGCGCGCGAAACCCTGACTGGGGATGAAATTCGCGCGATTGTGAACGGCAAAAATGCTGCGAAAAAGGCGCCGAAAAAATCCACTGCGAAAAAGGTTAAAAAACATGCCGCAAAATAATGATGCACCGAATTTTGAAGTATTGCACATGCCGCCTGAAAATACCAATTCAGTCTTGGTGACACGTGGCAACGATGCGGTTATTTTTGACGCGTGGGGCCAGGTTGCCGATTGGGAAAAATTATTGACCGCGCGTGGATTGCGATTGCGTGCGATATATTCAACCCATGGCCATGGCGACCATATTGCCGCTGCACCGATGTTGGCTGAAAAATATAACATTCCATGGTTCTTGAACAGTGAAGATGATGTTTTAATTTCTTGGTCAAATAATTTACTGAAATATTTCGGGTTGCCGGAAATTGAAAACGATTATCGTCGGCCGACAGATTTGGAATCGGGTACGATTGAAATTTTACCGGGTGTTTTTGCAGATGTTATTGAATCACCGGGGCATACACCGGGCGGGGTTATGTATTATTTTCCTGAATTTGGAATTTTGCTGACGGGTGATACTTTGTTCCGTGATTCTTGTGGTCGATATGATTTGCCGGGTGGCGACGCAAACGCGTTGATGCAGTCCATTTCAAAGTTGTACGAAATGAATTTACCGGATGAAACGTATGTCGTACATGGACACGGTGTGGATTCAACAATCGGGATGATGAAAACCGAAAATCCTTATTTCAAATAATTTTATTTTTCGAACACCAATACGCGCACAATGCCTGTCAAATCACGTTCAGCGCGATTGAATTGCCAACCATTATTTGTAAATATATCGCGAACATCAGCGGACATGCCGTCGCCAATTTCAACATAAATCCGCCCGCCGTCGCGTATCCAGTCCCGTGCGTTTTTTGCAATCGCCATATATGCCGCCAATCCGTTGTTTTTTGCATACAGCGCGCGTCGCGGATCATGCGTTGCGCCGATATTTACACGTGCATCGCCCGCCGATATATATGGTGGATTGGAAACAATTACATCGAATTTTTCGCGTACCAATCGCGGATTCTGAAAGTTTCCCCGCATAACACGCACGCGCGCGCCAATTCCCAAATTGTGTATATTACGCCGCGCCACACGCAGCGCGCCACGCGACGTATCAACCGCCACCCCGTGCATGCCATGAATATTTTTAACCAATGCCGCAATTATACATCCCGTCCCAGTCCCCAAATCCAACACTCGCCGCGGGGCGTCGGTTTCGCAATCTGCAATCACGGCGGCGATCAAAGTTTCGGTATCAGGCCGCGGGTCCAAAGTATGTTTATTTGTATAAAATTTTAATCCATAAAACCATTTTTGATGGATTATTTTCGCAACAGGCACACCACGCCGCAACGCCCGCGCCATACGCCAAATTTTTATTCGCGAAAAATTTTGTGTGTTTTCAATAATAACCCGCGCATCATGGGAATTTGATGCGCGTGCCAGAATTTCAAACGCTTGATTTATTGTCATGAAGCCATTATAATCGCCGGTATGAAAAAAGCAAAAGATATTCTGAAATTAAATAATATTGCATGGACGGTTATTGGCTGCGCGTTGGCGTTGGTACTGGTTGCGATAATATTGGTGTTTACGCGCGGTGGCGATGGCGGTACAGTATTTTCATCGGATGACGAACATCGTTCTGTTGTGGTTGTATCATCTGGGGACACGCTGTCAAAATTATTAACGGACCAAGGCCTCACCAATGCCCAGGCATTGGAAATCGCAAAAATATTAAAGGACGACGCCGATGTAACGAACCTGCGCGCCGACCGTGACAGAATCGAATTCGTGCGTGCCGATGCGGATGCGCCAATATCCAAAATTGTAATAGTTCCATCCCCCTGGCGTCAAATTCAGGTCAGTCCAACCGCGGACGGTGGGTGGTCTTGTGAAACGATTGAAATAACGCCTGATACGCGTGCGGTATACCGTGCCGGCGAAATTCTGGATGGCGACAGTTTTTATCTGGCGGGCGCGCGTGCCGGCATCCCGGATGGTATACTGGCCAATGTCTATGATTTGCTTGCGTTCGAGATGGACTTTGAACGCGATGTTCGTGCGGGTCAACATTTTGCCGTGCTGTACGAAGAAAACTTTTCTAATGGGAAAAAGGTTGAAAACGGCGATGTTTTGGCCGTCAGTTTCGAAGCCCTGCGCGGCAACGTAAAAATGTACAGATTCAAAAAGTCAGATGGAAAAATTGGATACTATGACGAAAATGGTAATGGCGCGATTAAATCATTAAAACGTACGCCAATTAACAATGCCAAGGTAACCAGCAGTTTTTCAAATCGCCGAAAACATCCTGTTTTGGGATATACACGCGCACACAAAGGCGTTGATTTTCGCGCATCAACCGGCACCCCAATTCCGGCCGCTGGTGCGGGTCGCGTGGTTGCGCGCGGTTATAACAACGGCCACGGTAATTACATCAAATTGCGTCACAACGCGTCATTTGAAACACTGTATGCGCACATGTCTCGTTTTGCCAAAGGTGTGGTTGTTGGTACAACTGTAAAGCAGGGTCAAACAATCGGATACGTTGGATCGACGGGTCTGTCAACGGGTCCGCATTTGCATTATGAAATTATCAAGGATGGTAAACATGTAAATCCTATGACGGTGAAATTACCGGCAATCAGTAATTTGAGTGCGGCGGACAAGGAAAAATTTATCGAATACCGTAAAACATTGGATACCAGTATGGATTTTCTGTCCAAACACCCCGACGCCTTTATCCAACTGTAAAATACCTGCGGGCGTCCGCCCGCTTTTAATTACTCGTGACTCGTATTTCCCCCGTCGCGGTCTAAGTTCCCCCTTTACGACGGATGGGGCTGCTACCCCAGTACTGTCGCGGTCCGGGTTCCCCTCTGCGGAGGGGTGGCACGCGTCAGCGTGCCGGGGTGGTCTACCACAAGTAACCAGTAACTAGCAACTCCACCGCTGTCATTGCGAAGGAGTACGATCAACGTTGAAAACGTTGTCGTACGACTGCGGCAATCAAGGTTATAATATGTCTGCGGGCGAATGCCCGCAGTGCTTTTTTATTTACTGGATCGCCACGGTCGTTTCACTCCCTCGCGATGACAAAGGGGACTAAGTGCTCAAGCCCGCACCACTCTTGTCATTCCCGCGCAGGCGGGAATAGGGTCTATTAAATTCATATCGCGGATTGCGGGTGAATAAAAAATATAACGCTGAATTATTCCCAAAATTAAATAATTATTAACAACCCAAGCCCTATTCCCGCCTTAACCACCCCACAAATACATTCGTATTTGCGGGGACCCTGGGCGCGGGAATGACAAGGGATTAAGTGGATAATTCCGTACTCTCTAACCACCCCGGGCTTGACCACTCACGCGACACATCGCGCGGGGCCCGGTGTCGCCCACCCCTCCAATGGAGGGGAACTTGGTGCGTTTCCGTCGTGGGGTACGTTACCCTTTACAACGGATGGGGGTGCTGATTTTCATACCGTCGCGGTCTAAGTTCCCCTCTACGGAGGGGTGCCGCGATACCGGGCCCCGCGCAAACAAAGTTTGCGTGGGTGGAATCCAGGCGGGGGGTGTCGTACTTTGCACGACGGGGGTGGGGCACACGAGTAACCAGTAACTATTTTTCTGTGGAATCGTGTCCGCAATTTATGTTACAATATACACAACCCATGGTATGTCCCTTGGGCCGGGGAGTCGAAACCCCATCTAACGTGTTCATCATGAACAAAGAACTCCAAACCCGGGTTGGAGAGTGGTGAATATATTGAATAAGCCCGCTATTTCGTTAGATGTAGTTTCGACATCCAACCGCCTGATTTTTTCAGCGGTTTTTTTCGGGGGAAAATTTACATGTTTCGACGCTTTGGCGTGTTTTTGTTGATGTTTTTGCCGGTAACTGCGCAGGCGGTAACCTGTGACCCGGATCAGTATCTGGACGGCGAATTTTGTTATACATGCCCTGCGAATGCAACATGTGACGGCACGAATTTCACATGTAACCCAGGTTGGTTTTCCGACGGCGCAATCTGTACGCAATGCAGCGTTGCGAATTCGTCCTGTACAGGCCCCGACGATTACAGTTGTTTGCCGGGTTTTTATGACAGCGATGGTAAATGCAACGCGTGTCCTGATAATGCGACTTGTGCCGGCGGACATGAATATTTTTATTGCAAACCGGGGTGGTATAAAAGTGATAAATTATGTAGATCATGTACGGGACATTTTTGCGACGGTGAAACATTGGTCAGTTGTGGCGATGGATATTACAAACAAGGCGAAATATGTTTGAAGTGCCCCGGTACTTATTATTGTCCGGCCGGAACCACCAACATGACACGACGTTGCCAAGCGGGATATTACGTTGATGGAAATAAAAACTGTCAGATATGTCCGACAGGATATTTTTGTCCGTTTGCTGAATCTACGGTTGACAATATGTATGACCATTGCGCATCTGGATACTATCGCACAGGCGGCAGTTGCAGCAAATGCCCCGATGACGTTGTGTGCCCTGGTGGAAAAATGGATGAAATGACGTGCCCAGACGGATTATTCAAACATGATAACGGGCAATGCCTGTCGTATGCGCCGGGTGATTGTGGTATGGCACCAAACTGTAATCCAGGATGTTGGAATGACGGCGGTCAATGCACGCCATGTATCGCAGAACACTCAACATGCACAGATGAAAGTGATTTTACATGTATGGCCGGATTTTATAAAAGCGGCCAATCGTGCGAAGTATGCCCCGAAAACTCAAACTGTCCCGCAGGCAGTATGCAAATATCTTGTTTGCCGGGATATTACCTGGATGGAAACGAATGTTCACAATGTGGTATGGCGGCCGTTTATTGCATTGACAATATAAAATACGATTGCCCTGAATATATCCCAGGCAGTGTAGATCCATATTTACCCACTGGGTATAGGGTCATAAAGGCTACTAACTTGATGTCCATGGAGCAACCAATTCAATCAACTATATCTGGATGTGTAATTGTATACATGTATATTTCGACACCAATAGGCGAATATTTTAATTTGTATTCAGGATGGGATTCAAATACAAATGCTTATACCAATATACGAGACACAAAATATTGGTATTCTGCAAATCCAGGATATTATTTATCTTCACCGAGTTCTGTTGGCAGTAAGGTATATTACCTAAAAATAAACGAATGTACCAACGGGGCGGAAAATTCATATTATACAGGTCCCGGTTCGCCCGAAGGTAATGATTGCCCGTGGGTGTGTAATGATGGATTTTACCGCGATGGCAACGAATGTTTGACTTGTCCGTCCGGGATGAATTGCGCCGGCGGCGGCATAGTTTGCCCAATCGGAATGTATGCCGATAAAAATCAGTGCCTGGCATGTCCGTCTGGATATACTGATGCGCAAACCAACGGTGCGCAATCGATCGATATGTGTCAAAAACGGTGCGATGGCGGGACTTATGTCGCCACCCCAGAATCAAATACATGCGCAAACGTTGGCGCAGGGTATTGGATTGGCGAAAACTATACAAACTATGGCGCGACAGGCACACGTAACGCGTGTGACGTTGGAATGACTACATTGGGTTACGGCGCAGGCGCGGACGAGGCCGCCGATTGTGGCCGGACTTTGCACATTGGCGACAAAGCCGTGCATTTACGCAGCGCGCGCCGCACGAGTCCGTCATTGGTGGTTAAATATTCAGATAAATTATTTTACGGCGATATGTCGTCAAACGCCCCCGGCAATTTGAAAATTAAAGTGGGCAACACAACATATTCAGTCTATGACGATTCCATGATTGAATAGTACGCCGTGGGGCGGCCCGCACCAATAGCATACCAAGTTCCCCCTTTACGACGGATATGGTTGCCGCCCCCGTCCTGCCGCGGTCTAAGTTCCCCTCTGCGGCAGAATATGGCTACTAGCTCTCGCCTTGCCGCAGAACAAAGTTCCCCTCTGCGGAGGGGTGGCACGAAGTGCCGGGGTGGTCCATCACCCGAAGCCTTGGCGAAGGGGAAAACATAAGTCACGAGCAACTCCTCCGCTGTCATTGCGAAGGAGGGCGAAACGTTGAAAACGTTGTCGTACGACTGTGGCAATCAAGGTTATAATATGTCTGCGGTCGAATGCCCGCAGTGCTTTTTTATTTACTGGATCGCCACGCTCCGCTCGCGATGACAAAGGGGACTAAGTGGCTAATTCCGCAGTCTCTAACCACCCCGGCGGCAAGCCGCCACCCCTCCAATGGAGGGGAACTTGGTACGTTCCCGTCGCGGTCTAGGTTCCCCTCTGCGGAGGGGTGGCACGAAGTGCCGGGGTGGTCTATCACCCGAAACTTTGGCGAAGGGTGAGACACAAGTAACCAGTAACTCCCCCTGGTTCTGGTTCAAATCCTGGGCTTGTACAAAAATTAAACCGCCGTTTCCGGCGGTTAAAATCCTGGCGCGCCCAGAAGGATTCCCTCGCACGGCACATATGTGCCGGCTGTGGGGCATTCGTGACGATTTGGCTGCGCGTGGCTTGCCAAATCTACTCATTGTCGAACCCTTTTGTTCGGGTTCAAATCCTGGGGCTTGCACATAATAAAAACAACGTCACGAAAACGTGACGTTGTTATTTATTCTGGCGCGCCCAGAAGGATTCGAACCCTCAACCTTCTGATCCGTAGTCAGATGCTCTATCCAATTGAGCCATGGGCGCAACGTTCGTATATTCTATACGATTTTATCCAGATTGCAAGCAAAATTATATCTTATCGTGTTTTTTCGCCACGGCCATGATACAGCTTATTAAAATGTTGCCGGCATACGGATTTATAATTACTGTCGCCAACCGCGATTTGTTCGCCGTCATGAACCACGCGACCCGACGCATCAAATCGCAGGTGATGTGTCGCCAATCGCATACAGCCCGGTATCTGGCACGTCGATTCCATGCGGTGCAGTTTTGCGCCGACCTCGATTAACCTGCGGGCGGCCGGAAAAATGTGTTCGTTACTGTCAATCATCAGTCCATAACACATAATTATCACGGGCGCAGAATCGGCAATTCGAACCAGGGCATCTATATCCGCCGGGGTAAAGAACTGGATTTCGTCAATCAGTACCATTTTTGTATCCGCGTCCGGCCGCCATCCAACCAAAGACCGCATTGGTGTGGCGTCTGCGGATATTCCGATGCGTGAATTTACTTGATCGGTACTGAAACGGTTGTCGATAAGCGGCTTTATAATTTCGGTTTTATTACCATTTTTATTTTGGTTATACGCGTTTATCACCAGCAATGCTGATTTAGAGCATCCCATAGTCCCATAGTGAAAATGTAAATTTGCCATTCGTTAATTCCCTGCGTTTGATGCCATAGATTCCAATCGTTCTATACGTTTTTCAACCGGCGGGTGCGTTGCCATCAGCGAACTGGCAAACTCACGCGGGCCGCCAGGGTACGCGATGCACACCGCAGACATAGATTTGACTTTATCCAGACACTCCACGCGTGCGTCGGTTGTGATTTTGCGCAGCGCGTTTGCCAAAGCCATCGGGTTACGCGTGATTTGCGCACCTGTTGCGTCGGCTGCATATTCGCGATTGCGCGACACGGCCATACGTAAAATCGGCGTGATAATCCAGTTAAATACCATAAACGCCAACCATACCATTAACAGCACCGCCGCGCCATTACCGCGATTGTCGTTGTCGCCATTATTGCCAACAATTGCCAAACGCAAAATCATATCGGCCGCAAATACTGTCACACCGACACCTGTTATTAACATCATATCCAGCCGAATATCGCGATTACCAATATGCGCCATTTCGTGCGCGATTACACCCTGTAATTCCAAATTGTCCAATTTTTTAATTATCCCGCGGGTCAGCGCAACGGACGCGTCGCGGGGACTGCGCCCCGTGGCAAAAGCGTTCATAGAATCGTCGTCAATAATATAAACGCGGGGGCGGGGCAACCCCGCCGCAATTGCGACGTTTTCAACCGCGCGGAAAATTTCACGATTTTGCTTGTCATCATCAAAAATCTCGTGCGCATGGGCGGAATGCAGCATCATAGAATCACCAAACGCCCACGATATAACCAACCATACTGCGCACGCGATAAACGTCGGAATTGCGACCGATACAGTCGTTTGCAACGCTGTGTCAATCGGTGCAACAATCCAAGTAAATAGGAAAATCAGCGCAATAAATATCAGTGGAAAACAAATCACCAAGAATACAGTTTTTATGTTATTACTGCGAATATGATCGTATACGGTCTTGACTGGTTTCATATCAAACATTTCCTTTGTCAGATTATTATAAACAAAAATACGAAAATACAAATATTATATTTTATTCAGATACGTATTTTTGTTATAATGCACTGATATGAGTAAATTTGCGTCATCTGCTTTTTGGGGATTGTTTATGATGTCTGGCGCGTATGCGGCATCGTTGTTGCAGCCCACCTTGTTCCCGAAAACGGCCGACGATTTAACATTCACGCAAAATGTGGCTTTGCAATCTGCGGGGTACGAACCGTGGGAATCCATATACGATCCTGAAACGGGCAGGTGTATATCCGGGTGTTTGTATCCTGGAATTACACTGGCGGACGAATTAAGGATAAATCAACAAAATACCACTGTCGCCGCACAACAGTTGATACAGTATGTGCAAAATTACCCTGAACGTTTGAATTCGGACCAGTTTAATCACATACTTAACATATTGCGGAATCAGGCGCTTTTGGACGAATATGCGGACGTGTTGGCGCAATATGTCCCGCAGATTGTTTCCGAAGAAAATCAAAATAATAATAACCAAAATACAGCAAACGAATATCTGGAAATTATATCAGATTACGCAGCGAATCTGGCGGAACAGCAAAACGGGAATGCGAATTATCCCCAACCGCCAAGGCGCGAATGTTGGCCAAACAGTCAAGAAATTCCCATCGGCCAAGATTTACCATTTGGTGAACCGTTAAAGAACAAACCGCGAATATCTTCGTCGTACGGTGGACGTATTCATCCAGTTACTGGACAGCCGTCTGGTCACAATGGAATCGATTTTTCGGTACCGGTCGGCACAGATGTTTTTTCGCCTGCATCGGGCAAAGTTGCCGCAGTTTGGCAAGATGATACATGCGGTAAAGGGCTAAGGATTAAACATTCCAACAATTATGAAACTGTTTATTGTCATTTAAGCCGCGTATTGGTTGAACAAAATGAAAACGTTCAGGCGGGCTGCGGCGTTGCAAAATCTGGCAATACAGGGCGCAGTACGGGGGCGCATCTGCATTATGCCATAAAATTCAATGGAAATTATATCAACCCAACCAGTTGGCTGGGACGTAATCAAGACTGATTTTTGCGAAAAGTCACACTAAAACTGCCATTATTTATCGGGGAAATGGAAACGATAAATGGTGTTAAAATACTTTCAGACGCCCATTGTGGAAATAATTGGTGCAAAACCCCACTGGCGCCTGTGATGATTGTCGCCCGTCGCACGCCAGATGTTGCCAAATTCATGATGTCAACCCATGCCTGTTGGACGGTATGTTGATGCAAATCCAACACAGTATGCTTTGGAATTGGTGTGGGTGCGGGCGGTACACGTTGCGACAGTTTTAACTCGGCGCGTACCATGCGACGTGCGGCGTCGTTATCAGGCGAAAATTCACCGTCCGCCATGGCCGCAATATCTGAATCAGTTAATTTTTTCATACTTAATTCGTTTTTGCCCCAGATTCAAAATCCGCCGGTTTTTTATCCAACTTTTTTGTCCATTCGTTGTCTGGAAAATTCAGACGCAACATTTCGGCATATCCGTACGCCTGTTCAGGCAACCCAATTGCGGTATAACATTCGGTTAATCTGTATAAAGCCTCGGGCGTCATGACGGTTTCTTGGGCGGTTTGCACAACCGATTGCAGACGTGAAATTGCGCTGGGCCAATTTTTGCGTGCCATGTCGCCACGTGCGGAATACATGGCTTTGCCCGCAATATAGTTCTTCAAGATGTTAATTTTATTTTCTGCATTTTTGGCGTATTCAGATTTTGGGAATCTGTCCACCAATTGTTGGAATTGTTGTAACGCGTATGCAGACATACCCGGTTCTCGGCGAACGTCGCTGACCTGGCGATAATAACACATTCCGCGCAGATACAGCATGTACGGAACATCGCGATGTCCGGGATGAAATCGCATAAATCGGTCAATTGCCATGATTGCGCCCGCAAAATCATCGTCCATATATTGTGAATACGCCGCCATTACCAACGCGTCCGCAGCCCATTGGGATGCAGGATATTGGTTTTCAGCCTGTAAAAACTCTGTGGCGGCGGCCTCGTATTCTTCGTCGTTGAATTCTGCGTACGCAGATTCATATATTTCAGACAATGGTCGTTCGACGATAATATCGTTATCTGTGCCGGCGCACGCGGCCAACACAGCAGTCATTCCAATTAACATAAAAAATTTTTTTGTGTGCATATTCCTGCCTTGATTTTATATTCCATGTGGCAGTATAATCCAAACTATGAGTCTAGGCAAACATATTTTCGGCGTAAGTGTTATGACCGGCATCAGCCGTGTTTTTGGCTTTGTTCGCGATTTGTTGGTGGCGCACGTTTTTGGGGCAGGGCGTCTGTCAGACGTGTTTTTGGCGGCGTTCAAATTGCCCAACTTGTTCCGTGATTTATTGGGCGAGGGCGCATTATCATCCATATTCATCCCGATGTACACCGATCGGAACAAAGACGAATATTTTGCCAAAAATGTGTTTTCTTGGCTGATGGTGATTTTATTATTCATCGCCATTTTGTTCGAAATTTTTATGCCAATCGTCGTGTGGATATTGGCGCCTGGGTTCGCGGATGATCCCGGCAAAATGCAATTAACAGTTGTGATTTCGCGCATAATGTTTTGGTATGTGGTGTTTATATGTGCGTCTGCGTTTTTGTCGGCCATTTTGAACGCGTTTTCAAGGTTTTTACTGGTGGCGTTTATGCCTGTGTTGTTAAACGTAATGTTAATTGGTGCATTGTTATTGGCGGCGTGGTTTGCCCCGATGACGATATTATACATCATGGCGGTCACCGTTGTGTTGGCGGGAATTTTACAGTTTGCGATTTTATGGGGACGTATACGTCGCCATCATTTTGGCCTGCGGTTGATTCGCCCGCGTTGGACGCCTGAAATTAAAAGCATGTTCAAACGGTTGGGCATTGGTATTGTGGGCAATGGGTTTTACCAGATTACGACAATTGTTGGTACATTGGTCGCCAGTTTTCAAAGTGGTGCAGTGTCGTGGCTGTATTATTCCGACCGAATGATTCAGTTACCAAATGCGCTGATTGCTTTGGCGGTTGGTACGGTTTTAATATCGTCCATGTCGAATGCCATGGCGCAAAAGAATATGGCCAGTGTTTATCGCCAACAAAATATTTCTATGCGGCAATCTATGATGTTGATTATGCCATGTGTTGTCGGTTTGTTTGTTTTGGCGGAACCTATTATTCAGTATTTATTTGAATACGGTGCATGGACGCATGAATCCACCCATGCAGTTGCGATGGCAATGATGATTCAAGTTTTGGTTTTGCCCGCCATGATGATAAGCCAAATTTACAGCAAAACTCTGTACGCGTCCCAGGATGTCCGTACACCCGTCACAACCAGTATTATATCGTTGATTGTTGCGATTTTAATATATGTTGGCGCATTCCATTTTGTGGGATATTTGGCGATTCCGATTGGCGTGGTGGCCAGTGGTTATCTGAAAAATTATTTGCTGCGTCGTGCGTGTCGCAAACGTGATTTGATACGAACCGAGTCCCGTACGCGTCGCGCAATTGCTGCGTTTGGTGCATTGGCGGCGGCATTGGGGGTGGTGCTGTGGTTTGTGCCGATTACAAATATATGGGTGCTGTTTGCCGCAATTGGTGGGTTTGCGATTGTATATTTACCGACTGCATATTTGTTGGATAAAAAAATATAGTCAAAATAAAGTTGAAAGTGGGATTTTTATATGATAAAATCCAATCATAAAAGAATGTAAGGAGTCCCACTATGAAAAAAATAATCTCTTTGGCGGCATTAACGGCTGTGTTGGCCGGCTGTACTGATTTAAGTACCACGGATACCAGCACAATGAACGGCTATGCGGCCGATGGCTTTGGCGAAGAAACGTTAATTATGAATGACGAATCGCTGAATAATACATATTTGTTGGCACCGGCACCAAAATACTATGTCGGCAGTGCGTATAAAGTCGAAGATGTTCAATACATCCCGGTCGAAGATTTAACATATAATCAAACTGGTATTGCGGGCATCGTGCCGGCTGAATTAAATGGTACGAAAACCAGCAATGGCGAAGTGTTTGATATTAACCAAATGGTCGCCACCAGTAAAACGTTGCCATTACCAACGATTGCACGTGTGACGAATTTGGATAACGGACAATCCGTTGTTGTTCGTGTAAATAATCGCGGGCCGTTCGTAAATACACGCATTATGGATTTGTCGCCGGCCGCCGCTGCCCAGATTGGCATGAATGGCCAATCCAAGGTCCAGGTCCAAGTTTTGCCCGATGAATCGATTGCGGTTAAAAATGCAACTTTGGGTGTTTCAAACCAATTGACACCGATTCAGCAGCCTGTACAAAATGTTGAAACAACTGTCGTGACAACAACAACCGCACCGGGCACAGTTATAACAACGACTGCGCCGGCAACAACGGGTGAATACAGTGTCCAGATTGCCGCATTCTATGCTCAAGACAGCGCGGATTCATTGGCCGCCCGTATGGCGAAATATGGCAACGCGGTTGTGGTTCAAGAAGGCGATATGTACAAAGTACGCATTGTGAATCTGGACGCACCCCAGGCACGCAGTGTTATCGACGCTTTGCGCAATAACGAAGGCATGGCGCCTGGATTGTTACGCAATGGACGTTGGATAAATGCCGACAGTATTTAATAAAAAAACGGGGCGTCGCCCCGTTTTTTTATTTGTAATATTTGATTTTGAAAAAATCCTGATATAAAATGGCAATCAGTAAAAGGAGTTAAACTATGTGGGTTACGATTGCTGTTGTTGCTGTTATTTTATTATATTTTGTTATGGTGTATAACGGACTGGTTGCGCGTCAGAACCAGGTACGCGAGGCCTGGGCCACAATCGACACGCAATTAAAGCGTCGTTATGATTTAATTCCGAATTTGATTGAAACGGTGCGTGGCGCGGCCAAACACGAACGCGAAACACTGGAATCTGTAACCCGTGCGCGCGATGCGGCCATGGCGGCGAATGGTGCAAATCGCGCAGATGCAGAAAACAAATTGACTGAAACGTTAAAAAATCTGTTTGCGATTTCTGAAAATTATCCGAATTTGCGCGCGAACGAAAACTTTTTGGAATTACAGCGCGAATTGACTGATACCGAAACAAAAATCCAGGCAGCACGTCAATTTTATAATAATGTGGTTATGGGGCTGAATACTCAAATCGAGCAATTCCCATCGAACATCGTTGCACGTATGTTTAATATAACCACTGAAAAGATGTTCGAAATGGATGAATCCGAAAAGAAAGCACCACGGGTGAAATTTTAATGCAAAAATTCACACTGCACACGCATACAATTGGATTTGACGGGAAAAATACAGTCCTGGAAATGGTTTCGTCTGCGCGTGCAGCAGGCTTTGATACGTTGGGGGTGTCAAATCATTTTATTGTTCATCCCAAGATAAAAGAATCCCGCATGTATCCGTATGCCGTACGTGGCGGATATTCCGCGATTTATTCAGATTCTTTTGACGAAGTAATGGATAAATTTCGCGCGCATTATACAGAATTGCGACAATTACAGTCCGAATCAAACATTCGTATTTTATGCGGGGCCGAGGTTGATTTTTTCCCCACGCGCGCGTGGCGCGATGGATTTTTGCATGCAGTGGATGAATTAAGCCCCGATTATCTTATTGGTTCTGCGCATTTTGTTTATTACGATGGCAATTTATGCAATGTGCATGATATTGCGAACGTTGACGCAGATGTGCGTGATGAAATTTTGGGCATTTATTGGGATAATGTTGCCGCTGCGGCAACAAGTGGGCTGTTTAATTTTATGGCGCATATCGATTTACCCAAAAAGGTCGGCATTGGCCGTACGGACAAATGGTGCGCCGCGGAAAATCGCGCTTTGGACGCCATCGCAGATTCCGGCACGGCAATGGAAATAAACACCGGATTGTACAGGCCGGAAATATACGAACCGTATCCATCCGCCCGAATTTTGCATGCCGCGGCGGCAAGAAATATCCCGGTATTGTTGTCGGATGATGCGCATGCGGCAAATCAAATTGGCCGGCATTTTGATGATGCGCGTCAATTTGCACACGATTGTGGCGTTAATAATTTTATAACGTTACAGAATTTACTTGATTTTCCGCGAAAAAGCCGTTAAAATGACCCCCGCTGGATAACCAGAACTGAATAAGCAATATGTATTTTGGTCATATTGACGATAAGGATTCTGTGAAGTGTCCGGCACCGAAAAACCAAAAAATAAAAGGATAAATTATGGCAAGAGCAGGCGCAAAGCGCAGCACCAGAAAATTAAAAATCGGTCGCAGTTTGGGCGTGAATTTGTGGGGCCAGGCAAAATCCCCATTCAACAAACGCAAATATAAACCCGGTCAACATGGTCCAACATCCCGTGGTGGTAATTCGTCTGATTACGCAAAGCAGATGCGCGCGAAACAGACTTTGAAGGGATACTATGGCAACATTGGCGAAAAGAAATTCCGTTCATATTATTTGGAAGCAAACAATATGCGTGGTGACACCCCAGATAATTTGATTGGTTTGCTGGAACGTCGTTTGGACGCGGTTGTATATCGCGCTAAATTGGCACCAACCGTCTTTTCATCACGCCAGTTGATAAGCCACGGTCACATCTATGTCAATGGCAAACGCGTTAAAATCGCATCTTATCAGGTAAAACCAGGTGATGTTATCACAGTCAGTGAAAAAGCAAAACAAATGCCACTGGTTGTGTTGGCTTTGGAATCCGCAGAACGTCAATGGCCGGATTATATCAACGTGGACAGTGCAAACTTTACCGCGACATTTACACGTGTTCCGATGTTTGCAGACGTCCCGTACCCTGTCCAGATGTTCCCGGAATTGGTCGTCGAATTTTATTCTCGTTAATAATAAACGCGAAAAATTCAATCCCACCGATTCCGGTGGGATTTCTTTTTACTGGCAAAGATTTTGCAAACGTTTTATTATACAGGCAAAGGATTTTTATAATGGCACAATCAAACGATATTATTCTGACTGGAATACGCCCGACGGGCTCGTTGCATATCGGGCATATGGTCGGTGCACTGATACCGAATATTGAAATTCAAAATGCGGGCGGATATAAAAAAATGTACGCTATGATTGCGGACGCCCAGGGGCTGACCGACAATTTTGACAATCCTGAACGCGTGCGTGAAAATGTTATGGAAGTCGCACTGGATATGCTGGCAACGGGGTACAATCCGGAAAAAACAACGATATTTATTCAATCCGAAATATCAGAACTGACCGAATTGACGTTTTACTATATGAATCTGGTGACTATTGCACGTCTGCAGCGTAACCCGACGGTAAAAACGGAAATCGCGCAAAAGGAAAAGTTTAATGGTGGTGTACCAGTTGGCTTTTTTACTTATCCGATATCCCAGGCGGCGGACATAACCGCGTTTGGTGCGAATATTGTGCCCGTTGGTGATGACCAGTTGCCTATGTTGGAACAGGCGGCGGAAATTGTGCATAAGTTTAACAGTATATATGGCGACACGTTGATTATGCCGCGCGCAGTTGTGCCGAAAACAAAATCAGCGGCGCGTCTGCCTGGTATTGACGGTAATGCGAAAATGGGCAAATCGTTAAACAACGGCATTTATCTGAAAGATTCCGCCGATGAAATCGCGGCCAAGGTAAAATCTATGTACACCGACCCAAATCACATCCGTGTCGAAGACCCCGGCAACACGACGGAAAATCCGGTGTTTATATATTTGTCGGTTTTTGCACGTCCTGAACACTTTGCGGCGTTTTTGCCGGAATATCGGGATTATAATGAATTGGCGGCGCACTATGAACGCGGCGGTTTGGGCGATGTAAAGGTTAAAAAGTTCCTGAACGCCGTGATGCAGGAAACATTGCGTCCGATACGGGAACGTCGCGAAGCGTTGGCGCGTGATCCGGCGTCGGTTATGGAAATATTGCGTCGTGGCACAATGGACGCACGCGCGGCGGCGGCTGATACTTTGGCGCGGGTAAAGCGTGCAATGAAATTGAACTATTTTGATTAAAACAAAAGCCAAGGAAAGGAGAAAGAGAAATGAAAAATGCTTTGATTTGGACGGGCAGTGTAATTGGCGTTGGTGCCGTGTTGGCATTGTTGTTTGGATGGTTGGATAAACCGGAAACGCCACGCGTGATATCGGTTAATGGCGAATGTTTAACGTCTGCGCCAAAGGACAGAACTGCAATCACATTGCGCGTGACGACGTTGGATAAATCGGCGGCGACATCTATGAAAATGGCAACGGCCAAGATTAACGAAATTACAGATTATCTGAAAACCCAAGATGTCCAAATGCAGACCACTGAATTTAATTCGTATGAACGGTCTGAATGGAATCGGGAATTGGAAAAATCTGTTGTGTTGGGCACAGAAACGACAATCGCAATCGAAGTTTCCGCCGATAATATCGACACGATTGAAAAAATCTTGACTCAATTCGCCGGCCAAGAAGACGTTTATTCAGAAAATCTGCGCATGTACACCAGTGCCGAAACAATGAAACCGATATTGGAAGATTGTCTGGGGGCGGCGGTTGAAAACGCGCGCGAACGTGCGAATGCACTGGCGGCGGGCGATGGGCGCAGTGCGGGCAAGATGTTAAGTGTATCGTACAGTTTGGGCGGTTCATCATCGGTGCAACCACGCGCGTCTAATTTCTTGACTGCGTCTGCAAAAATGGCCGTCGCCGATGCCGAGGCTTTTTCCGCCGCCGGCAGCATAGTTGCCAAAGATACCGAGGTTTCCGTCACTGTATCTGCAACATTTGAAATAAAATAATAAAATGAATGAGTATGTCGCCGGGTTTGTAGAGTATTTAACGCAGACAAAAAATTATTCTGCGAACACGGCGACTGCGTATGAAACGGACGTACGCGATTTTATCAAATTTTATGATAACTATATTGGCGCAACCACAACAATTGCGGATTTTGCGCGTGCAGACGCAATTTGTTTTCGCGCATGGATGGCGGATCGTGGGCGGCGCGAATTGTCGCATAAATCGACTGCGCGTGCGTTATCGTCATTGCGCGGGTTTTATAAATTTTTGGCAAAAAAACATAATATAGAAAATGGCGCGATTGGGCTGATTTCTTCACCCAAAGTGCCACGTAAACTGTCCAAGGCCATAAATGTCACCGATGTTGAACACATGCACGACGCAATTCGTGAAATTGACGATGCAGAACCATGGATTGCGGCACGTGATTGGGCACTGGTAATGTTGATGTTTGGTTGTGGCCTGCGTATATCCGAGGCTTTAAGTTTAACCAATGCGGACGTTACGGGGCGTCCCGATGCGCTGCGCATATTGGGCAAGGGTGATAAAGAACGTATTGTGCCTGTGTTACCGGCGGTTTGGGATGCCGTTGAAAAATACATAAAATTGCGCCCGTTTGGCATGTCGCCGAATGAAAATTTATTCCGCAGTGTGCGCGGATTGCCCATGTCATCACGCATGGCGGAAAAAGTTATCGAAAAATTGCGTCATTATTTACAGTTGCCTGATTATGTAACGCCGCACGCGCTGCGTCATACGTTTGCAACGGCAATGTTGGCGGGTGGGGCTGATTTACGCAGTTTACAGGAATTATTGGGACATTCTTCATTATCCACCACGCAATTGTATACCAAAGTAAATATGGCGGAAATTATGGATGCGTACGAACACGCACACCCGTTGGCGGATACAGATGAATAATTTGATAAAAATGTACTTTACATATTTTGTGATTTTGAATACAATTACGCAGTAAAACAAACAAAGGAAGGATAAAAAATGCCAAACAAAACGGTTAAAAAAACAACCGCAAAAACAACAGCGGCCAAGAAAACTGTGACTAAAAAAACGGCATCTGCCGCTAAACGTCCGGCGACCAAGCGCGTGACAAAACCTGTCGATGTAAAAGATGAAATTAAAATCGCTGCTGCGCCAAAATGCGCATGCGGTGCGGATTGCAAATGTGGTGAAAACTGCACATGTGGCGCAGATTGCAAATGCGCCCGCGAAGGTTCACGTTTTGGACGGTTTATGATTAAACTGATTATTGTTTTGATTGTGTTTGCGTTGGGGTTTGGTGCGGCAAAATTGTTGGACTGCAACGAATTCCGTGGGCCACGCGTTGATTTTGACAATGGTTGTTTGGATGTTTCATCTGTTAAATGTCCGCGTTTGCAATTGGCTTTGCCGGCGATGGATATAGACCAAGATGGATGTATCACACGTGAAGAATATCGTGCGGTTAAATCTGAAATGCACCGTCAAATGCGCGCAGAACGCCGCGCCATGCGTGCACCCAATGGTGACAGATAAAAAAACATAATAAACAAAAAAATCCGCGAAATGCGGATTTTTTATTTCTGGCGATTGGCCACACGATTACGTGCACGAAACATCGCATTAACCGCGCGTATCCATTGCGGAACGGCCCATTTTAACAAAGATACAGTTTCTTCATCAGACACGTATGTACGCATTTTATCGAATGTAAAAAACGGATTTTCATAATTCAATATGATATGATACGCTGAATTTTTAATCTCGTAAATTTTATAGAACTGGAATAAATTTTTACGGACGCGAATATCGTCGTTTGCGTTTTGTAATACAAATTTTGCGCGATTGTAATCATTTTGTGTAATCATTTTATGAATCAGTTGGCGCTGCATATCAACATCTATTTTTTTATTCATATTTACTTACCCTTTTAATATACGTGCTTTGTTTTTATCCCATTCACGACGTTTAATCGTTTCGCGTTTATCAACCTTGTTTTTGCCATAACCGACGCCCAATAACACTTTCAATCGACCGCGATTATTAAAATACAGTTTCAATGGCACGATGGTTGCGCCACGTTCCTGTAATTTTCCAATCAGTCGATTTATCTGGGTGCGATGCAATAACAATTGGCGTGGGCGACGTTCGTCAAAATTGACTATGCGCGCGGCCGTGGGCAATTTTTGAATTTCAATTCCCACCAAATACAGGTCGCGCCCGCGACGTTGCACGAATCCATCGACTATGGTCACCAAACCATATCGAATGGATTTGATTTCTGCGCCGGTTAATGAAATGCCCGCCTCGACAGTGTCTTCTATCGAGTAATTATA
Organism: uncultured Alphaproteobacteria bacterium; assembly: GCA_944389385.1. Taxonomy (GTDB): domain Bacteria; phylum Pseudomonadota; class Alphaproteobacteria; order Rs-D84; family Rs-D84; genus Enterousia. The sequence continues at coordinate 88,368 of CALXMC010000004.1, forward strand.
TCGTGCTTTGCGATTTTCAGAAACCTGACCAAATTTTATTATTTGACGTGACATTTTGGATATAAATTCATTGTGTTTTGGTACAGTATAGATTCTAAATCCGCCAATTGCAAGCCGTGAATATCCGCCAACACGCGCGCAGTTTCAATCACAAACGCAGGTTCGCATGTTTTTCCGCGATATGGCACAGGCGCGCAATATGGACTGTCTGTTTCGATTACGATACGGTCGATTGGTATTTTGGAAAAAGTTTCGCGAATTTCAGCCGCGTTTTTGAATGTTAAAATGCCACTGGCTGAAAAATAAAATCCACGATCTAACATTTTTTTCGCCAAATCCCAAGAACTGGTAAAACAGTGCATAACGCCACGTACATCGCCGGTTAAAATGGCGGCAGTATCTGATTCTGCATCACGGGTATGGATTGCCACAGGCAAATTGTGTTTTTTTGCCAACCCCAATTGTTGTTCGAATAATTTTATTTGCGCCGTGCGATTATCGTCACGTTCGTGATAATCCAATCCAATTTCACCAACACCAACAACGCGCGGATTTTCCAAGACTGTATCCGTCAAATATTGCGACGCATCCACCCCCGCATATTCAGGATGAATGCCAATTGTTGCGAAAATATTATCGTGTGTCTGGGCGATATTTATTGCGTCCTGTATATCATCTGGGTCGGCGGTGGGACAAATCATCATGCCGACACCGGCCGCCGCGGCGCGTGATATAACATCACTTAAATCACCGGAAACATAGTTATCTGTTAAATGACAATGGGTATCTATAAACATTTTTTTATTTGGGTAATTATTTTGAATATTGCAATTTCAGGTTCCAAATTCACGCGCGCGATATTTGCAATTGCATGTGTCACAGATGGATACAAATCCGCCAATCCAAACGATGCGACCGCATCCAACAAAATCCCATGCAATGCGGAATCAGACGCGATTTTTTTTGCGATTGCCATCACGTCACTACTGTTGCTGTGCGGATTTTTTATACAATCGATTAAATCTTCGTATATTGCGTCGCCACCAGTCGATTTCAAGTTTGCAATACGGCCAAAACTGCCGTTGGCCAGACGCAGCGTTTCGTCACTTATATCCGCGTCCATCATAAAAGTATCACACAACCGCCGCAATTCAGGCACAGACAACGGGCGCATTTTTTCAACACGTGCACGCGACCGCACGGTTGGTAAAACGGATGCCAACTGATGCACAACCAACAAAAACAAAGTCTTGGCGGGTGGTTCTTCCAATAATTTCAACATGGCGTTTTCAGCCGCCGTCGTTAATTCATCAACGGAATCTATTAACACAACGCGCCACTCGCCCGACATAGATGACATCTGCATTTTTTCAATCATTGCGCGCACTGTATACACCGATATATTTTTCGCGGTCGGTTTTGGCGCACCATCTTTGTCGATATTGTTGGATAAATCGACTATAAAAAAATCACCAACGTTGCCGTATACCATTTTGGCAATCTTGTACGCCATGGTGGCTTTACCAATTCCGCGCGGCCCCGCCAACATCCAGACAGGATGTATCGGATGCTCATCGCGTCCATTCCACGCAGAAATAAAATCATTCATTACATCACCATGCCCAACCAAGACAACATCGTTGTCGATTGGATTTGGAAACGAAAAAGATTTATTTGATTTACGCGGTGCCATGTTAATCCAAGCCAAATATCACACGAATGTTTTTAATCAAACGACCAAACAATACAGACTTCTTAACAGTATTCTGTGCAACCAATGGTGCGCGCGCAATTTCGCGCCCGTTTTGGTATGCAATGATTTCGCCAACGTTGTCACCCGCCATAACCGGCGCAGCCGCAGGATCGTTATATCGCGCAACAACGCGCACGCCATTTGTCCCGCTTGTTTTATCAACTGTTACAACAAATGGTTTTTCAACAGTTGCGACTACCTCGGCCTCGCGACCGTACCAAACTGGGATTTTTACGATATTATCGCCTGGGTTATAAAACGTATGATTCATGGTATTGGCATACCCGTATTCCAACAATTTTTTCATTTCAGCCGCCAAAGCATCGTGATTTTTACCGTTAAATCCATTTATAACACCAATCAAGCGACGCCCACCGATATTGGCACTGGCAACCATGCCATAACCGCCATCGTCTGTGTGCCCAGTTTTTAATCCGTCCGCCCCCGGCATAATGAACAGTAATTTATTGTAACTGACCGTATGTGTCCGCCCCCATTCACGACACCAGTCACTTTGATATTCTTCAAATTGAAAACGCTTGGTTGCAAACAATGGATACAATTCAGGGTAATCAGAAATAATATGCGTTGCCAACGTTGCCAATTCACGACTGGTCATCAAATTGTTTGGGTTGGGCAAACCACTTGCATTACCAAAGGTTGATTTTGGCATACCGATTGAACGCGCTTTGTTTTGCATCATTTCAGTAAACGCCGACTCGGACCCCGCCAAGTTTTCGGCAACTACAACCGATGCGTCCCCCCCAGACAACACAATCAGTCCCAAAATTGCATCGCGCACGGATAACGTCTGACCCGCGACCAAACAGATTTTACTGGCCGGATACCACATCGGATTTTCGTAATCGGCATTTTCAGATACAGTCAACCGATCGTCCATTGTGAAATGCCCAGACTTAATTTCGTCAAACAATACCGCCAATGTCATCAGTTTAATCATAGACGACGGCGGCATCAGCGTATCGGCATTTTTTGCAACAATTTCCGCCCCAGAATTATAGTCTATTAAAAATGCAGATTTTGCGCGCGTAGAAAAATCCGCGTGCGCAGATGTTGTTATCAGTGTTAATAACAGAATAAATATTTTCTTTTTCATGCCCCTGATAATAGCATCCATAAATCATATTGCCAACAGATTTTTTACACCCGTTCACCAATATACATATCGTCCGCAATACCAACAATTTTTACATCGCAAATTGTGCGCGACGGAATTTTATCGCCCGATATTTTTACACTTATATCATGCGGAGTCCGTGCAAGGTTGTTTTCTTCCACCAATACAGGTACACATTGCCCCACTTGCAAGGCCATAAATTCACGTCTGATTGCATCTGCGACGGATGTAATCTCATGAACGCGCGCACGTGCAATGGTGCGATTAACATTGTTTGGCATGTCGGCCGCAACAGTTCCTGGGCGCGCAGAAAATGGAAACGCATGAACTTTTATCGGACGGGTGTGGCGCACCAAGTCCATCGTTTCACGGAATAAATCATCTGTTTCACCGGGAAATCCGCAAATAATATCCCAACTGAATGTAATACGTGGGCCTGCATATTCCACAATTTTGCGTACCGAGTCCGATGTATGCCGCCGCCGCATCGCGCGCAGAATCGTATCAGACCCCGACTGCATTGACAAATGTATATGCGGCATCATACGCGAATCTTTGTGCATTAAATCGATTATTTTGAAAACTTGGGGTGACGCAGGATCAAATGAAGAAATGCGTAAACGCTGAATCCCAGGCACATCACGCAGCAGCCCCGCACATACATCTGATATCAGCATGCCGTTGCGGGCATAACTGGCGGTGTCAACACCAGTTAAAACAACCTCGGCAAAACCATTCGCAACGGCCGTGCGGGCATCCGCCACAATATCGTCATAGGCAAACGACACCGCCGGTCCGCGTAACAGACGCGTCACGCAATATGTACATTCGTGATTACAACCGTTTTGAACCTGGATATATTGTTTGGACAAATGCGTCGCATGATTTGTAAATTTTGTAATTTTGGGCGTATGAAAATCACATGGCGCAGTGGCAAGTGCGTCTGTGTATGCGGACAAATTCATTTTATCATGATTGGGCACAACCAACGCGTTCGGAATCTGGAAAAACAAATCCGGATTACGTGTTGCCGCACACCCAGTCACAAAAATTGGGGCGTCTGGGTTTTCGCGTGCCAATTTACGGGCGGTCTGACCCGATTGGCGTTCGGCCTCGGCTGTGACGGCACAAGTATTTATAACAATCGCCGCATCCATTATCGGCGCCAACATGGATTGAATCTTTTCAGACTCCAATGCGTTCAACCTGCAACCCAAAGATAATGTTTTTATGTTATTTTTTTTATTTTCTGCTTGCATTTTTACCACTCTTGGGGCATTATATCGTGGCTAGAAAAGTTTTCAACAAAGGATTTTATAATGGCCCGTATAACAAATTCAGATACTTTGCCATTTGTGGAAAGTCGCTATGAACTGGGGATGTTGGCATCCCAACGTGTTCGTGATTTGAACGGTGGTGCGGAACCAGTTGTGGACAAAGAAGACGATAAACCAACCGTTGTCGCATTGCGTGAAATTGCAACCGGCAAATTGGATATTGAAAATCTGCGTCACGAATTTATCCAATCATACAAAGAAACACCGACCATTGCCGAAGATGAAGAGGCATTGGAAATCGTCAACGGCGAAGATCCTCAGTTGCGCGAAATCGATGCAGAATTGGAAAACGCTTTGTTGGACGAACCGGCGGGCGAAACGCCTGGGGCCGCAGACGCTACTGATACAGAATCAGAAACGGACTCGGACGACGCAGCCGCAGAATCTGACGAATAATACATTTTCGGTTACAGGAGACGTCGCATAGTTGGTCTAGTGCGCTACATTGGAAATGTAGTATACCCGCAAGGGTATCAAGGGTTCGAATCCCTTCGTCTCCGCCAGGAATACAAAAAATTCCAAAAATTTATATGAAGTCCCACAAACCAGTCGGTTTCTGGGACTTTTTTAGTGCGTTATTGCTCTGGTATGTCTTTACTTTTCCAAAATCCACCATTTTACCCACTATGACATACTTCGCCAAAAAATAGGGGGTCAAAAACAGAAGAAAAACATTGTTATAAGGAATATTGTTTAGAGTCATTTAAAAGATTTTTGTATGTGCAAGTAATAGTGCCGTCAAGTATTTGATTCACTCTTTTCGGATTCATATAAGCAATATCAAGGTATTTGTAAATTGTGCGTGGTGTGGAACCAACTTTCCTTGCAACCGTATCCACATCTCCGCATTCTTCGTACATTTCACGATATCGCCACGCAGTTGCAAACGCCTTGACAATAAGGTTGTTGTTTTCTGATACAGTTAAAATCGTATCGTTACCTTTGTTAAACCTGGTGTTTGCAAATGGGCGTAATATAACCGGAACTGTAATAATTACCTGATTCCCGGAAACTATGTAATCAACAGTATTCGTCGTGTTTTGATTTATATATTCGGCAGACATAAAACCAGCCAAGTTATCTGGATTAGTGTTCAAATAAAACGTAAGTTGATTTTTAGTGTAAATGATTCTGGTTACAAATGCGCCGATAAATTCTTTTTTGTGCGTGTAGTCCATATCACAGAAGTTTATAGATTTCAAAGCATTGGCATTTTGTGTCGGCAGATTTTTCATATCGCTGTTCAAAAAGTTGCATATAGTATCAATGCCAATCTTGTCCAGTTTTACTGCTGGTAAATAGAATCCCTTAATTGCGTAATAGAACAGGTTTTGATTGCTTCTTTGGTTGTAAAATCTTTCGCCAGATGCCGAAAACACTTTGTTTGAAAATATGTTGGGTGATGGGCTTGTCTTTTCACGGGTGTTTTTTCTGGATTTTATGATTTCTTGGACTTGGTTAAACAACTCTTCTGATATAATCGGACTATGTTCACCACGAACAGCGGTACCCAGTTTCTTATGCGTAATTAGTCCGATATAGATTTTGTTGGTTAGAATTAAGTGCAAATTATACGGTTTTAACGGTCGCCCGCCCATAGGTTTATTTTTTATTGTATACCAGTGTTTTGTTGTTATGCCAATTCGTCTGGCATAAGTCGCCGTATCAACAAATGACTGCAACTCCAAATACTTTTCAAACAGTTGTTTTACTTGCTGGGCTTCTGCTTCGTTTATAACCAACTTTTTGTCTTTTATATCGTATCCTAATGGCGGATTACCACCCATCCATAAGCCCTTGGCTTTACTGGCACGTATTTTATCACGCACACGTTCACTGGCAACTTCCCGCTCAAACTGTGCAAATGACAGCAACATATTCAGGGTTAGCTTACCCATAGAAGTGCTGGTATCAAATGCTTGGGTAATGGATACAAAGTTGCAGCCGTATTTATCAAAATACTTCATCATATTGTGAAAATCCAAGATAGAACGGGATAATCGGTCAACCTTGTACACAACAACAGTGTTTATCAACCCTTTGGATATATCTTCCAACATTTGCTTTAATGCGGGTCGGTCCATGGTTCCACCAGAAATCGCCGCATCAGTATAAGTGCGAACATATTCCCAATTATTAAATGCCTGGGACGCAATGTATGCTTTACAAGATTCTTCCTGATTTAATAGGGAATTAAACTCTTGTTCCAACCCATGTTCTGTTGACTTACGGACATAAACAGCACATTTATTCACCGACATTTTTTGCACCTTTTTGTTGTAGCAATTACTGCTTACAAACCACAGAAAGTCAAGATATAAACCTTGTTTTTTGTTTGCAGTTTTCATATAATTTCCAAAGAGGGGAAGCATATGAAAACAGAACTTATACAAAAAAATACAATTTATATTATCACTTGGTCGTGTTTGTGTTTACTAGTTGTTATATGTATTGTGCGTGATATTACGACTGGTTTTTCTAGCGAATATATTTCATTGTATTTGGTACTAGGTTGGATCCCTTTTTATGCCTTGTTTGATGCAATAAAGCAGGAAAAGAAAGATTCCGCTTGGAAAATAAAAATAGCCAAGGACGTTGAACAAGAGTTGGCAAAAACAAAAAAATCTAGGTTAGAAACACTTATAGAAATGAAAAGAAGTGTTGAGAAAGGCGAGTATGGGTATGGCTATGGATGTGATTATGAAGTAAAAAAATACAGAAATGATTTATTATTGCAAGTTTTAGAAGAGATGATTGAACTTGAGAGAAAGCATGATCTTATTGAAGATTTATAAAAACTATTTATATTTTTTATCCAGTTCAAAAAAGTGTGGTCCTGATGTCTTGGCACCACAAATATCAGACGCAATTGCAGATAATGAACGATACTGCTTTCCGTTATATAAAAACGTATTGTCATAATTGACCAGGACCTTGTGTTCTATATTCCGAAAGTGTCTGATGATAGTTGTGCCAGGTGCAATGTTATACCTGTGCTTTAATACACGATTTACGCATTCGGTGGGGTTGTCTTTATATTTTTTGATTTTCTTGATGAACTTTGGCTCAATACGCAGGTTTAAGCGTTCGCATTGAATATAGTACCACAGTGGACGCATTTGTCGCTTAAAAGGGTGGGGCGAATACCGTGCCCATAAACGCGCACGCTCATCTTGTGATAACGCTTTTAATTCTTCAAATGTTTTGGGTAAAATCTCTTTAACTTTCCGTTGCATTATTGTTTCCTTTTTGTCGTAGCTGTTGCATAGCAATATCAATCAATGCCCGTAGAATACGCAAGTTGTGATACAGGTCTTTATTGGTAATTACGGGCATACGCCCGAACGGATTGCCGGACTTACCAATGTGGAATCTGGTTGTTTTTGGCGGATTTTTATATGGCATTATTCAACCTCAAACAATTTCATAACAGTGACAAGCAGGTGTGGGTAATCTGCACTGGTGGCTTCGGTCAAGAATTCTGACCATTTATCTTCTAAACCAGCCAAGGCCAGAGCGTTTTTACACCGCGAAAGGATAGCAAAAGCATTACCGTCGCGATTTGTTAAATAAACCTTTATATCAGGATATTTAGGCATATTGGACTCCTTTGTTTTTACTATGTTTTTAAGTTTGTCCAATTACTGCTTACCTTTCCCCGAAAGTCAAGTTAAATAGATTTGTTTATTTATCTGTGATATAATCGGAATCAAAGGGAAATATTATGAATAAAATTATTCAGGAATTTATAAATAACTCTCATTCAGAAGATGTTCTGCAAGAACTTTACGGAATTTCTTCAAAAGAACACTTTGATTGTGTGTTTGTTGCACCTTCATGGCCAATAGCAAAAATTTTCGGTACAGGACAAGATAATATTTCTGAATTATATCAAGACAGATTCTCAAAATCTTTTAAAATAAAAAATGGTTCAAAAACATATTTGTATATTCAATTACAAGTTGGGGCCCCAAATATAGCCGACTTCTGTTTGTCTTGTTATCGTTTAAATTGTGATAAGTACGTCTTTATAGGTTCAGCTGGTTCGTTGGTCCCAGAAATAAACATAGGGGATATCGTGATTCCAGAAACAGCAATATCAGGTACTGGTGCAACACTATATTTACACGAACAATTAGATAAAGAAAACCTGTTTGAAAAAACACATTCTTCGCCAGAATTGAATACGGTTCTAAGAAATATATGTAATGATTTAGAATTGACTGTAAAACAGGCCGTTCCTATTTCAGTAGACAGTATATTTTGTGAATATCAACATTTAGACGAGTTCAGAAGCATGGGCGCTAGGTTGATAGAAATGGAATGTGCAACGTTTTTCAAAGCAATCAAAATGATAGAAAAACAGGCTTCTGCAATATTATTGGTGTCTGATAATTCTGCATCTGGACAACATTTGGTTGGTCAATCACAAGAATTGCGCACGAAATATCACTCAGTCAGATCGCAACTGCAGAATATTTTATTAAATATTTAGTTGCTTTTGTTTTTATAGATAGCGGCCAGTTGAGTAATTTTACGGTGCAGACGGCCTAATAATATTTTGTCTCGACAGGGCAGGTAACCACCATTACGGCGCCTAATACGATGCTCCATTTTGTTCAAAATGCGACAAGAACAATAATAAAGCATACTGCAGGTGGAAACGTTATTTGGTTTGATATCTTCGCAAGATTTATACTTCATGCGACATCCTTTTAATCAGTTGCCGCATTTACGCTTACCTTTCTCTGAAAGCCAAATTTTTTACAATATTTTAATATTGTGTCTATATACCCTTTGACAACGGTGGCTTGATGTATTATATTGTTGGCATGAAAATAAAAAAATTGAAAGATTTTGCTGATATAAAAACAGGTTTCACATTTCGTGATTCTGTGGAATTACATCCTGAATTGTCGGGTTTGGCGGTAATTCAAGTGCGAAATGTTGTCAATAATGATTTTAAGGATTTGGTTTATACGGACAAGACAGATTTTAAGTCAAATAACATTTTGACAAAGGGTGATGTTTTGGTGACGTCGCGTGGGCAAGTAAGGGCGGCTGTTTATAATGAACGCACCAAGGCGGTTGCTAGTAATTTGTTGTTTATAGTGCGACCGAATACTGAGTTTGTATTGCCGGAATATGTTTCGTTGCTGATAAATTCTGATTTGGTTCAGAAGAAACTAAAAAGGTTGCAAGACTATAGTACGATGGCGGCGTTGTCTATAAAAGCGTTGGGCGAGTTAGAAATTCCTGTGCTTACAAAAGAAAAGCAAAAAGAATTGGTGCTTTTTGCAGGTTTGGCAACGAAGCAAGAAAAGATTTTCAGTGAATTGGCTGAATTAAATAAAAAACTAATGAACGGAGTTATAAAAGGGACACTAAATGGCTAAGGTTACACAAGAAGAATTGAATAAAAAATTATGGGGTGCGGCAGATTCTGCACGAGGTGTTGTTGATGCGGGTGTTTTTAAAGATTACGTATTAGCGTTACTTTTCTATAAGTATATGAGTGATATGCACAAAGCAGAGCGTGAAAAGCTGAAGGATAAGTATGGCGAAAATGAAGAACGTATAAAAATGCGATTGCAAAATGCCCGCTTTGTTATGCCTGACGGTGCCAGTTTTTATGACGTAATTGCACAGAAAAATGCTGATAATATCGGAGAAATTTTGAACAAAGCCTTGCGTTCAATAGAAGATGCGAATGAAGAAAAGTTGAAAGGTATTTTTACAATAGATTTCAATTCGCAATCTGTATTGGGGGCAACTGATCAGCGCAATAAAATGATACGTGATTTATTGGATGATTTCAAAGATATAGATTTGGCTGAAGCGGACGATGACATCTTGGGAAACGCTTATATGTTTATGATAGAACGCTTTGGCAGTGAGGCGGGTAAAAAGGCTGGTGAATTTTTTTCACCGCGCGTTTTGTGTGAGTTGGTGGCAAAAATCGCATCGCCAAAGGTGGGTGACAGAATTTGTGACCCAGCTTGCGGATCTGGGAGCTTGCTGTTACTAGCGGGCGAAGAAATTGAAAAACAAGGGTCTAAGAACTATGCCTTATATGGTCAAGAAAAAACGGGCAGTACGTATAATTTGGCACGTATGAACATGTTTTTGCATGGCAAGGATTCAGCCAGAATAGAATGGGGCGATACGTTAAATAATCCGTTATTGCTTGAAGATGACAGATTAATGACTTTTGATATTGTTGTTGCAAATCCTCCGTTTTCATTAGATAAATGGGGCGATAAGTCATTGGAAAACGATAAATATAACCGCTTTTGGCGGGGAATGCCACCGGCAAGCAAGGGAGATTATGCCTTTATATCGCACATGATTGAAACGGCCAAAGCAAAAGAAGGTCGGGTTGTCGTAATTGTGCCGCATGGTGTTCTTTTCCGTGGTTCCAGCGAGGGAAAAATTCGTGAAGCACTTATTAAAGAAAATATTTTGGATGCTGTAATTGGATTGCCGGCGGGATTATTCCAAACAACAGGAATACCTGTCGCAATATTGGTGTTTGACCGCAGTCGTGAACCAGGTGGCACCAATGAAAACAGAAAAGATGTTTTATTCATTGATGCCAGTCGTGAGTTTGTATCGGGTAAGAACCAAAACACACTTTCGTCCGAACATATATCTAAGATAGTGGAAACGTATAAGAAGCGTTCAGAAATAGAAAAATATTCGCATCTGGCAACATTTAATGAAATCAAAGAAAATGATTTTAATCTGAATATTCCGCGTTATGTAGATACATTTGAAGAAGAACCGGAAATAGATATTGCAGCAACGCAAAAGCGCATATCAGAACTAGAACAAGAACTGGCAAAAACACAGGCCCAGATGCAAGAATACTTAAAAGAATTAGGGTTAAAGTAAAAGGTGATAATATGGCAGATTTTTATAATGGTAACTGGTTGAATACAGTAAATATCGGATCTAAAAAATTTAGATGTTGGAATTGCGGAAATTTAGTTGCAAGTCAACATGGATATAGGACAAGTGCATATATGAGTCATATTTATCTTTGTCCGCATTGCAATGCTCCGTATATTGAAGACGAAGGACAACGTAAGTATCCATGTGCTCTGCCTGGAAGACCAATAGATAAATTGCCAGACGAAGTGCAAAAGGTATATGAAGAAGCACGGAATTGTATCGCAGCAGGCGCATATACAGCTGCAGTAATGATTTTACGTAAAATTTTAATGAATTTATCTGTGGAAGAAGGCGCAGAAGAAGGGGAGACTTTTGCATATTATGTCGACTACCTATGTGACAACGGTTTTGTGCACAGACGTCAACGTGAACAAGCGAAAAAGATCCGACGGCTTGGTAATGACGCAAATCACAAAATAGAATCAAGAACAAAAGAAGATGCAATAGAATTGCTAAATTTGGTTCAGTTGATTTTAATAAATAATTATGAACAAGCTGATGAAGCAACAAACCAAGAACCAGAAGTAGTAGTATAAACAAAAGGATATAAAATATGGAAATTAAACTGGAATTATTATTATCAGGAGTAGTTGGGGCTTTACTGGTTTGGGGGCTTCAAACATTGACAGAACGGCGTCGCAGACGTTATGAACGTAGGTTGTATATATTTAGGACACTTTTAGCAAATTCGTTTAATATCGTATCATTGGATTTCGTTTCCGCTTTTAATATGATTTTAATCGAATATGGTTCCAATACACAAGTTCGTTATTGGCATAATGAGTTTATAAATCAAGTAAATTTACCGGCCGCAAAAACAAAAGCAGAGGTGGATGCGAGAAACAAACAGTTTAATAATATTCTTGTGAAGTTGATAGAAGAACTGGCAAAATCCATCCATATAAAGATAGAACAATTGGATATTTCTAACAAGATTTACTGGCCAAAAGGCTTTAATGAAGTTGCGGAGAAACAAAGAAAATTAACGGACCTATTAATTACCAATCAGGGGACTTTGGGAAAGTTGCTGACCGCTGATGGTGATAAAAAACTAATTTTTGAAGTAAAAAGTAATACAAAAAAACAAAAGCAGGTTAAAAATGCCAACAGATAGTGCACCAAAAGGCTGGAAAATACAAAAACTTGATGATATTTTTACATTGTCGGCGGGTGGAGATGTTAATAAATCCTTGTTCTCAGAAAGTCAAGATCTTATACATAGGTATCCAATTTTTGCAAATGCGTTAACCAATAAAGGACTTTATGGCTATAGTTCTGATTATAAGGTAGAGCAAGAATCGATAACTATCACAGGACGCGGTGATATAGGCAAAGTGTTTTATCGTACGGGGAAATATACACCAATAGTACGTTTGGTAGTAGGAATTCCAAAGGATAATATTTCAGCAAAGTATATGTCTTATGCGTGTTCAAGAATAAGATTTTTTAATGAAACAACTGGGGTGCCACAATTAACAGTTCCTCAAGTGGCTTCTTATAAAGTTTTAACTCCGCCGTTGGAAGAACAGGAAAAAATAGCACAGATTTTGGCGACCTGGGATTCTGCAATAGAACAACTGACAGATTTAATCGCAGAAAAACAACACCAGAAAAAAGCCCTTATGCAAAGATTGTTGACAGGAAAGCAACGCTTGCCAGGATTTAACAAACCTTGGGAAAAACGGCTGCTTAATGAGTTGTTCAAAATTTATAAAGGTAGAGATTTGTCAAAAAATCTTGTTTCAATAAGCGGAAAGCATCAATGTATTTTGTACGGTGAAATTTATACAAAATATTCAGAAGTTATCAGGGAAGTGGTTAGCAAAACAGATGCTAATCTTGGTGTTCCGTCTATTAGTGGTGATATATTAGTGCCCGCATCAACAACCACGCAAGGAATAGATTTGGCGAAGGCTTCTGTTGTTTTGGAAGATAATGTTTTGTTGGGGGGTGATATAAATATATTGCGTAAAAAAAATGAACTGTCTTCAGAATTTTTTGCCTATGCGTTAACAAATGTTTATAATTTCAATATTGCGAAATTGACCCAAGGAATAACAATCGTACATTTATATCCAGAACATTTAAAAGGGCTTGTTTTGTATGTTCCAGAACTATCAGAACAAAAAGCCATTGCAGATGTCTTAATGGCGGCGGATGCAGAAATTGATTTGTTGCAACAGCAATTGCAAGCAATTGCCGAACAAAAACAAGGCTTAATGCAACAATTGTTAACTGGAAAAATTAGGGTAAAAGAGGATTGCAATGTCTGAAATATTTAACTCTTTTAAAACCATAAAACAGGTGCTAGAAAAAAATAGCAAAAACATTACTAAAAAAAATACTGCATTAAAAATGTTATATGATGGCTTTGTTGAACATTTTCTTGCGTATATAGATGCTTATCAGATATTGTTTGAGAACAATAATTTTTATGTTTGCAAGAATATTGATCGGGGATTGTTGGATTTGTATATAAAGGCTAGGTCTTTATTAATTGCCGATAATCCAGAGAATTTAGCTAAAGATATAATTGATGAAAAGAAAATAAAAAGATCATATTTTTCAGATATATATGAAAACAATAAGGGATATATAACGGACACAGAGTTGTGTGTAATCTTTGACAGAATAGATAATAATTATTCCATTAATCAATGTCCTGATGCAGTGAAAAATAGAAAAATAGGATGGTGGGAAAAGAGGTACGTAGAAGACAGTAGATATGTACATCCTAGGTTACCATGTATATGGTCTTATACGAGGGACAAAGAGAACGATTGGCGAGTGCTTATAGAAGAAGATGCTAACTCTTTTGTTAGGTTAGCAAGTTCAGTTCTCTATGTGATAACAGAAATTTTAATATTAGTAAATAAACAATAGGTGATATAAGATGGCGCAAGTTGTTGATAATCAATACCAGTTACCAGATTTTGATGAAGTTGCCAGTTCGCAAATTCCTGCGATTATGCAATTGATTAATATGGGGTATAATTATATCAGTCGAAAAGATATTGATACACACCGTGAATCGCATGGACAGTATATTTTGCGTGATATTGCATTTCAGGCTTTGCGTAACATAAACGGAGCCGATATTTCAGATGGCAGCATAAAAGAAGCAATTACAGATTTAGAAAAAATAAAAATGGATGATGGAGTTATTGCTGCTTCGCAATCTGTGTTTTCTAATTTGTTATCTGGTGTTGCGGTTTCTGAATTCATAGATGGTAAAAAAGAATCCCCACAACTTCGTTTTATAGATTGGCAAAACCCATCAAATAATCAGTACCATGTTGTGCCTGAATTTGAAATATCCGAAGAACAAAATAGACGTCCTGATATTGTTTTGTTTGTTAATGGTATTCCATTTGCTGTCATAGAAAATAAAAAGGCATCAGTTCCAGTGGAAGAAGCTGTAAAGCAAATGATACGTAATCAGCAAGGCAACCAAACGCCAAAGTTCTTTTTGTTTCCTCAGATTTTAGTTGCAACAAATGTAAACGACTTAAAATATGGTACTATGCTAACACCGGCTGAGTTTTATTCAATATGGAAGGAAAAAGATGCTGGGGAAGATTATGATCAAGCGGTATTGGAAAGTGTTAATACCAAGATATCAGATGATAAGTTGGCACAAATAGGTATTGATTTAAATCGCCCACACTATGTTCAGCCAGAAAAAGAGCAGGCGACAAATCAGGACAAAGGTATTTACAGTTTATTGCGTCCTGAACGCTTATTAGATTTGGTCAGAAATTTTGCTTTGTATGACAATGGAATAAAAAAATTGCCCAGATATCAACAATTTTTTGCGATTAAGAAAATATTAAACACAATTCAAATCCAAGACGCAAAAGGAAAGCGTAATGGTGGTTTGGTTTGGCATACCCAGGGTTCTGGTAAGTCTTTGACAATGGTTATGCTGGTAAAGAATTTAATTGAAACAATCCAAAATCCAAGGGTAATTGTTGTTACAGACCGTATAGATTTAGATCGGCAAATTCGTGATACTTTTAAGGCATGTAATATCAAGGCTGGTGTTCAACAGGCAACTTCTTCAAAAGATTTGATAGAAAAAATAAAGAAAAAAACGACAGATGTTATTACTACTTTGGTTCAGAAGTTTGATAATACTACGTTCAAAGACAAAGATAATAATATATTTATATTGATTGATGAAGCACACAGAACGCAAAGTGGTGAAGATAATGGAAATATGAATAAAATTTTACCAAATGCATGTCAAATTGCGTTTACTGGAACCCCGTTGATGACAAAAAAACGTCGCGAAACGGAAGAAAAGTTCGGCAGATTAATAGATGCTTATACAATTTCAGAAGCCGAAGCAGACGGCGCAATATTGCCTTTGATTTACCAAGGCAGATTTGTGTCACAAAATGTAAATCCTGTCTTGGATAAGTTTTACGACAGGGTTTCAGCAACCTTTACAGAAAAGCAAAAGAAAGATTTTGAAAAACAATGCGTTTCCCCAAAGGTTTTAGAAGAGACTTCGCAACGTATAGAAATGATAGCCGTAGATGTTCATGATCATTTTATGACAAATTTTCATGGGACAGGATTAAAAGGGCAATTAGTTGCACCTTCTAAATATGCTGCAGTATTATTTAAAAAAGCTTTGGATATGTTAGGGGGCATAAATTCTGCTGTTGTTATATCACAAACAAATGAAACGGAAAATGAAGACAAATTACCAGAACACAAAGCAATCGTTGAAAGCTTTATGGGGGAAATAAAAAGACAATACGGATCCATAGAAAGTCACGAAAAATACGTAATAAATGACTTTAAAAAGAATCCTGATGGTGTAGAGCTGTTGATAGTGGTTGATAAATTATTAACCGGCTTTGATGCGCCTAGGGATACAGTTTTGTACTTAGCCAAGCAATTGAAAGATCATAATTTGTTACAAGCAATTGCCAGAGTAAATCGTGTCTTTGATGGAGATAAAGGCAAGCAAGTAAAAACTAATGGGTTGATAGTTGATTATTCAAAAAATGCTAAAAACCTGAAAGATGCTTTGGAGCTTTTTTCTAATTATGATCCGAATGATGTGCGGCGGGCTTTGTTAAATACAGAAGAACAAATTGCTGTATTAGATGCTTTGTATCAAAAACTGCACTCATTTTTCTCTGACATAAAAGATGCAAAAAATACAGACGCTTATGTTCAGAAATTAAAAGATGACGAATTGCTAAGGAACGAATTTTATTCGACTGTAAACAGTTTTATAAGAACACTTTCAACATGCTATTCGTTGTATGACTTTTATGAAAAAATAGATGAAGAGCACTTAAATAGATATAGGCAAGATTTAAAGCGTTTTGTAGAAATTAAGAAGACGACTCAGCTGGTGTGCGGTGATAAAGTGGATTTCTCAAAATATAAAGACCAATTGCACAAACTTTTAGATAAGTATGTTACAGCAGAAGACGTAGAGGTTTTGTCAAAAGAAATAAATCTTAGTGATGTTCGTGAGTTTAATGAATATATATATAATGAAAAAAATGGTTTGTCTGACAAATCCAAGGCTGCTGCAATTGCTGCACAAACCAGCAAGGTTATTCAGGAAAGATATAAACAAGACGAAGTCTTTTATAAAAAGTTTTCTGATAGAATAAACGCCTTGTTGGAAGAACTGAAAAAGGCAAAAGCAGAAGATATTGCAAGTTTATTTACACAAATCAAAGATGTGCAATCACAGGTTGAAAACTATGAAGATTCAGATATTCCAGAAAATATAAAAACTCAAAAAGTTATGCATCCTTTTTATAGAGGCATAAAATCTGATCTAAATAATCCAGATGTAGATATGGAAGCATTAACTTCTATTGTTGAAAGCATTGTCAAAATAATACGTGGAAACAAAATAGTAGATTTTGAATATAACATAGTTGTCAGAAGGAATGTTCTGATAGAAATAGAAGACTTTTTGTTAGATGATACGGATTTAAATATATCCCCAAGTTTAGCAGAACAAATTGCGTTAAATGCTTGGAAAATAGCAGTAGAAAATAAAGACTCTCTATGAATTTTGTAAATTATCTTGATAATGCGATACTTAAAAAAGAAAGCAGAAAAACGCTTTCTATAAGGGTTTATCCTGATGGGGCTATTGTTATAAAAGCCCCAAAAGAAGCAACAGATGAAGAGATAAACAGTTTTATATCAAGGAAGAAACTGTGGGTATCAAAGCAGTTGGATTTTTTTAATAAATTCAAAGTTTGTGATACAATTTGTGACGCTTCAGGGGCAAGTATTTTATATCTTGGACGCCAATACCAGTTCATAATAGAAAAATCTGTTAAAAATAATGTGATTCAGGTATCTCATAACAAAATTATTTTGTATACAAATTTTCCGCAAAAGAGAGATGAAATACAGAAATTTTTAACAAATTGGCTAAGTTTGCGGGCAGAATATGTTTTTTTACAACAGCTAAAACAAATGGTTCATTTATTTCCTGATATGAATATGCCAAAATTAAAGGTGAGAAAATTAAATAAAAGATGGGGTAGTTATCTAAAAAATCATACAATCATATTAAATCCATGTTTGGTTAGGGCGTCAAAACGTGCTATAAACTATGTGATATTACATGAATTGTGTCATCATTATTATGATAAGCACACAAAAGCATTTTATAATATGCTAACATCAAAAATGCCAGATTGGGAAAGAATTTCAGAGATGCTAGAAAAACAAGTTCTTGGTAAATAAAATTTTACAATGGAAGCCTTTTTCAAAAAATAGTGATTCTACTTTCTGGTTGCTGAGCAACGATTGCTGGACTAAGATATAAAGCAATACACAAGTGATGTGGGTTCTGTTATTGTGTATAACCAGAGTTTTGAACAAGGGCGCAATACAGAAATGGCGCGTGATTTTCCAGAATATGCAGCGCAATTAAATGCGATAAATGAACGTATGTTGGATTTGCTGATACCTTTCCGATATCGTGGGCTGTACCGTCCATGTCAAAACGGCAGTGCGTCAATTAAACAGACTTTACCAGCCTTTGTTCCAGAAATGTCATACGAAAATATGGGGATACATAACGGGACCGAGGCCAGCGAACAATTTATGGCCTTTATGCAAGGTAAACAAACGCCAGAACAGACAGCAACAATGATGCAAAACTTGCACGATTATTGCGGTCAGGATACTTTGGCAATGGTTAAATTGCTGGAAGTAGTGCAAGGCGCGATAAGTAAATAATCTTTGACTTTATAATAAGCATATACTACAATAAAATAGATAAAATAATATCTAAAAGTGGCATAATATGACAAATATAGACAATATATTATCTATTAAAGATGGGATTGCAGAGCGCTTCCGTAATGCCAGACGTACGGCTAAAATATCTCAGATGACAATGGCGGAACGCTCTGGGGTGTCTTTGGGCAGTATAAAGCGTTTTGAGCGGACAGGTGAAATATCATTATCGTCCTTGATAAAACTTGCGATGGTGTTGGGTTATGAAGAAGATTTTAACGATTTATTCCGTCGCAAGAATTACCAGTCTATATTTGAAGTTGTGAACGAAGGTAAGTCAAATGCAGAATAAGATGCTTGTTGTAAAATATCATGGTATGGTTGTTGGTCGTTTGGCCTTGACGCCAGATAATCTTATGGCGTTTGAATATGATGCTGACTGGTTGCAAAATGGCTTTAGTATATCTCCGTTCAAATTGCCTTTGGAAAAGCGAGTATTCATTGCAAAGCGTAATCCATTTGACGGTGTGTTTGGCGTGTTTAATGACAGCTTGCCTGATGCGTGGGGGCAATTACTGGTTAATCGTGAATTGCAAAGACGTGGAATCGCACCAAACAGCATATCTGTTTTAGACAGATTGGCAATAGTTGGTAAGAACGGGCCTGGCGCGTTGGAATATGAGCCTGCCGAAGAAATAAGTGCAGAAGTTGCCGACATAGACTTTGATGTGATTGCTGGGCAGATAAATAATATTATTAATTCTGGCAATACTGACGATAAGATTACCGAAGAATTGTTTCGTATGGGTGGTTCTTCTGGTGGAACAAGACCAAAGATATTCAAAAAGATTGACGGTGAAGATTGGATTATAAAATTCAAAGCCAAGCTTGACCCTGATGATATCGGAAGGCAAGAATTTAATATAATGAACTTGGCGCAAAACGCGGGCTTGGACGTACCGGCACATAAACTGTTTAATGATAAATATTTTGGTGTTAAACGGTTTGACCGTAAAGGCGACGGGGAAAAAGTGTTTATGATTTCTGCATCTGGGTTGTTGGACGCGGATTATAATCAACCTGTACTTGATTATTCAGATTTGTTAGCGCTAACCGCAAAATTGACACGAAATATGGTCGAGGTTGAAAAGATGTTTCGTCTGATGGTATTTAATGTCTTTATAAATAACACAGATGACCATGCAAAGAATTTTGCGTTTTTATACGACGGGGATTGGCATGTGACACCGGCATTTGATTTAACACAAGCGGTTGGTATGTGGGAACATGCAACGTCTGTAAATGGCAAGGGGCAAAATATTACTGATGATGATATGCTGGCACTTGCCACCAAGGTCGGTATCCCAGAACGCCACGCAAATGAAATTATTGCAGAAGTAAGAAGCAGTCTGGATAAGATAAAGTCATAATAATTACATGCAAGGTATGTGTAATTATACCGCTATTACAGTTCTGATAAACTCATCTGTTTTGTATTTAACATTTGGTTCAAATTGCATGCGATTGCCTTGGTTAAATACATAATATGGTCGGCTACCAATTACTTCAACCGTGTTGCCATTTATATATAAACTGTCTTCTTCGGGCAGGGCAATTACAGGTTCTTTGTGTGAATATTCAGTCAAAAAATCTGTTGCCAGCTGTGTCCGTTCGGCATTTTTATTTGTATAGTGTGCCGCCAAAGAAAAGCCAAATGCAGAATTAAAGCCACTGGTATCTTTTAATTCTACTAAATTTGGGTCTGCATATAGACAGATGTCTATATCTTTTCCAAATATACATGCACCGGCACTGCAGCCATAAACCAAACCGTCATTGTTTATGTATTCTTGAATTTTGTTGAACGCGCCGGATTCTTTTAGTTCTTTTAATAACTTAAATGTATTCCCGCCGCCAATAAAAATAGCCGCATAATCAGATAAGTTTTTATGAATAACTTCAGATAAAGATTCAAGCGTATCAATTTCACCATGCTTTATGTCTTTGAATTCGCCAAGCAACCAAGTTTTACAAGTGATATAACCTGCAGGGTCACGGTCGCGCGCCTGTGGAATATACAGAATAGGTTTGTGAGGTTCAATTAGGCTTTCAAAGATTTTGTTTGGTACGACAGTTTTTTCTGCCCAACCACCACCACATAATATCAGCTTCATTTTTTTACCTTTCACTTTCTATGTTTGAACAAATATAAAGTTTCGCAATATTTTTTTCAGGTGATTTATTATATTTTAAATCGTCACTGATATTGCATAACATATTTTTTGTGGAATGAAATTTCTGCCTGATGTCAATATGTGGGTCGGAATTATCGCGGTATCCAATCAGCAAGTCTTTAGCGCCTGTTCCGTAATAATAGTGCATGTCACGGGCAGGTTCGGCATATTGTGCAGAACCAAAATCTATTAGTCCTGTAATTGTTCTAGTTTTCTTATCAAACATCATATTGCCAAAATGTAAATCGCAGTGACACAAAACTGGTTTTACTGGGGCGGATATAGATACTTGTTTATATGTATCAATAAGTGTGTTTATTTGTGATATTAAATCACTAGGTAATATCTTACGAATACTTTCACAAAACAAACCGTCAAAAGTTTTAAGAGAGTCTATATATGTTTCTGGTGCTTTCCCCAGCCAAGAAAAGTCTGAGTCAGAATTATGGAGTTCTCTTATTACTGCGCCAATTTGTTGCAATATATTTGATTTAGTGTTTTCATCAAAAGAATCATGAAGTTCTTGAGAGTATATGGTGTCTGACATAAATGTTTCACCGATAATATATTTACCATTCTCAGCAACTTTGTGATATAAAATTTTTGGTATCTTAAAATTAATTTTATTTTGTAGATGATTTAATACCTTAACTTCTTTTATTTGGTCGTTGGTGTGTTTTTTATCGTTTGATTTAGGAACTTTAAAAACGATTTCTTTGTTTACAAGACAGGTATAAGCATATTTGCCACTTCCCAGCAGAGAAAAATCATTAATTTTTAATTCGTGAAAAGTATCGGTTATAATGTCTTTTAATTCATCATAGTGGTCACTTAACATAATACAAACTCCTCGCATACCAGTTTTATTTCTGGGGTAAAGTTTTCATAATATTTCGTAAAGAACTCTTTGTGCTCTTTTTGCCAATAAGTAAGCGATAAATCTCCTTCGCCTTCTTTCTTTGCCCATTCTTCGTCTACATCGCAAAAGCGTTTAATTTCAACTTTTGTGATTTGTATTTTAATTATCTCACCTTTTGAATTTACAATCTGTTCAATGTCGCCAGGTTTAGACAAAGGCTCAGCATCTAATATAGAGCAGGTTGCAGTTTTACGTCCACAACGTACCAGTTCAAACAGTTCGTCATTGTCAAAAGACCATGTTTCCATTTTTATGCTTTGGTTCTATATTCTTTTAACTCCGAATATGTTTGTCCGTTTGCAATTGCGTTTAATACTTGTCTGGTTGTTGAAACAACGTTTTTTGTGTTGTTTACTTCATCCAGCGTCATATAACGCATCTCAACACACTTATCACCTTCGCAGTTTCTAAGTGTGCCAGAGAATTTCTTTACAGTGAAAAAGAAATCAAAGCTTTCAGTTTTACTTGCCAAATTGCTGATGATATGTGAAAACTCGATGTCTTCGGGCAATATATCAATATCCAGTTCTTCTTTTGCTTCACGAATTGCAGCGGCCAGGGCTGTTTCGCCTTGCTCAATATGACCGGCAGGCATTACCCACCAACCGCCACCATAACTGAAAAAGCCATCGTTACGAAAGAACAATAACGTCTTGTCGCCGTCCTTGATAATCAGGTTTATCACACCTTTGAATTTTGCACGTTCTGTCATTTTTTATTCCTTGCGGCTGATTGTTATTTCAAATTCGTTGCCGCGGGCATTCATTTTGCAATACGCACCCGTTGGAATTGTTAACAGGGGCGTTGTATGACCGAAATCTAAATCCATTATCACAGGTACATTTGGCAGGCGGTTCTTTATCGTTTGATATATTGTCAATGTGTTCGGGTTCGTTTCTTTTTGAAAACGACCGACCAATATGCCACGAATTTTATTTGCAAAGTCTTGCATCAAAACGCCATTTAATTGACGTATAAACGTGTCTTCGCTGGATTCAGAATCATCCTCCACGAATAAAACTATATCATCAAAATCGGACGGCATATATTTTGTCCCTTGCAGTAGCGCAAATGTTGATAAGTTACCACCAATCAAATGCCCATGTGCGGTGCCGTCGTGCATAACAACCGCACCCGCGTTTTTAATAAAGGTTCTGTTTTCTTGGTCTCTGTACCACGGGTCATCGGACCATTCGGGGCTGATGCTGATATCAAAATCGTCCTCGCGCATGATTGCCTTTTTGAAAGCGTCCATAGTAAAATCGAAACCATGCAACATACCAAAACTGGAATAATGCGGGCCACAGAATGTTATCAATCCCGTTTGTGCCAAAATTGCATTGTTTAACGCGGTTATGTCGCTGAAACCACAAAATACCTTTGGGTTATTTTTTATTAAATCAAAATCCAGCAAGTCCAATAATTGATTACAGTGATGACCGCCCAGTATGGTAAAAATACCATTTATACTTTTGTCGGCAAATGCGGTATGTATATCGTCAACACGTTGTTTAATACTTTCTGGTGTACTGATAAATAAATCAGAATGAAAGTTTGGTGCAAAAATAACCTTCAGACCAAGTTCTTCAAAACGTTGTTTGGCAACTTGCATAACATTTTCATGAATATAAGTACTTGGACTACTCGGGGCAATAACCATTACGGTATCACCAGATTGGAGTGGGGACGGATATAAAAGTTTCATAGTAAAACTCCTTTGTATTAGTTTATCAGAGTTTTTATTCCGTGCAAGCAATTACAATAAAAAAACTTGCATTTATAAGCAGATATTATAATCTTTATATAATTTTTTAAGGGGGTAGTTATGGCAAGTTATGTTGCGGGTATTGATTTCGGTACAAGTAATTCTTCAACTGCAATAACTAATGGGGGGGTGCCGCGATTGGTTGATGTTGAAAACGGTCGTAATACAATTCCAACCGCTTTATATTTTCCTGAAAAATCAAGCGAAGTTTTTTATGGCAGAACTGCCCAACAAAAATATGTGGATTCTGAAACAGGTGGTCGCTTTATGCGCAGTATGAAGCGAATTTTAGGAACACCTCTGATGGACAGCAGTACACAAATAAACGGTCTTATGGTTAAATTTGACGATATAATCGGGGCTTTCGTTTCTTATATGAAGCAAAAAATAGATGCATCAGCAAATGAAAATGTAGAATCAGTTGTTATGGGACGCCCCGTACATTTTCGTGATAATGACCCAACTGCAGACGATAAAGCGCAACAAGAACTTGAACGTATTACTAAAAAAGCAGGTTTTAAAAATGTTTGTTTTCAATATGAACCAATAGCTGCTGCTTTTGCACACGAACAAAAAATTAACTCTGAAAAATTAGCGTGCGTTATAGATATTGGTGGTGGTACTTCGGACTTTACAGTTATACGTCTTTCACCAGAAAACAGAAATAAAGCAGACAGAACCAAAGACGTTTTGGCAAATACAGGCGTTAGAATTGGCGGAAATGATTTTGATAAAAATTTATCTTTGAATGCATTTATGCCAGTACTAGGCATGGGAACAGATTATAAAGTTTACGGTAAGGTTTTAAGCATACCAAACAGTATTTATATAAACTTATCTACCTGGAATCAGGTAAATGATGTTTATAATTATAAAACATTGAATTTAGTAAAAGGCTATCAGACGTGGGCTTTAGAGCCAGAAAAACTTGCGCGCTTATATCAGGTGGTACAAAACAGGCTGGGACATATAAATTTAAATTATGTTGAAAAAGCAAAAATAGCATTATCAAAAGATTTAAGTATTGAAAGTATTTTAGATTTTCTATCAGACAAACCATCTATTTATATAACACGGGAAGAGTTTAATAATTCAATTTCAAACGATGTAGAAAAGATAGAGAAATTTTTGTCAGAATGTATTTTGCAAGCGGGTGTAAAAAACGAAGATATAGATTTAGTAATCTTGACGGGTGGTTCAACGGAAGTTCCACGTGTTTCTGAGATTGTAACGAAATTCTTTCCAAATGCAGAGGTTTCTGCCGGTGATAAATTATCCAGTGTTGGCATGGGGCTTGCCTATGACGCCAGACGCATATTTTTATAATTTGACAATTATAGTATAACCATATTCATATAGAATATACGTCAGACTATTAAATCTTCTAGCAAAGCTTCTGCTTCATCAAGTTTAATCGCACATTTTTTGTCTTTTATATACCCATTTGCTAGGCATTTTTTCAGCTTTTCGCCAGTTAAGACGATATATCTAGTTTCTGCTACTAGATATACGAAATAATTATCTTTATATTTAGGGTCATTTGCTTTGGCTTCTTCGTTTGCAGTGATGATAAAGTTCCATTCTCCATCAGATGTTGTTGTAACACTTTTTACTTCAACATATTTAGTAATATTGTTGTCGTTATAGAATATGTCGTAACCAGCAGCATCACCGCCTTTAGAGGAAGCTAAATTACTTTGTGCGTCAAATTTTTTTGCATTTGATGAAATCCATTCTACATTGTTTTTGCTGTATTGTTTACATAATATTTCATAAATGCGTTTTTCTGCGTTTGCGCCATTTTCTATTTTGATATCTTCGATACGTGGATTATAGCTGCCTCCATTATTTCGTGTGTGTCTATGTGTATGCGTAGTGCCGTTTTTTAGACTTGCTACTGTTACTTGTGTGTCAGAAACCAAGACCAACGGAGTAGTTAGAACAGTGTTGTTCTTTTGCTGTTGTTGCTGTATATGTATAGCTTTTTGGACGCACTGTTGTTTTAGTGTATCAAACTGTCCAAACAACAATAGGCTTTGGTTTTTCATGTTTGTTAATGTTTCATCAATAATACTGCGGTCCAAATCGTCTGCGATACGATAAAACTCTTCTTTCTTAGAATTGGTTAAGTCGCTAATATTTATGCTAGTTTTTATCGTTGAATTTAATTCGTTCATAAAATCGTCTGATAAATTAAAGTATTTTTTTATCCAGTCTGTCACATCAAAATAAATTGAATTTGCAATTTCATCATCTGCAATATCTTCAATGTTTATGAAAGGCGAAATAACGTCTTTATAAAATCCAGATTGAGTATTTATATCAGCTGTAATATACTCATTATATTTCAAAGCGGAAAATTGATTTTTAATACTGTTAGCGTATTGGGTTAACAAACGTCGATTATATGGACGTAAATTGACTTGTATATTTGTGTCATTAAATTCATCGATATCTACCCCAATCTTTATTAAAACATCTTTAATGTGTGGGGCATTGTCGATGCTGTCAAAAGTATCAAAATTAATACGGTTGATAAATTCAGTACAATCAAAATCGTTCTTATTTACTTCGCCTAAGCGTTTAATAAACAGCTGTCTGTTATCAATCAAGTCATTCAATTTTTCAATGCTATATCCTTCTCGTAGCAACAAGCTGGCTCGTTCCGTATCGTCTGTGCTCCACAAATTAAAAATCAGACTAGGGCTGATATTTGACGCTGCTTCTCGTGAAATTATATCAGTAAGCGCTTCTGCAATATGTTTTTTGTCGGGGGTTGTTTGACGGTTTAAATAAATCAAATATTTATGAGCATCTTTACAAGCGGCAACTGTATAATTCTTAACAGACAAAAGTTCATTTGTTTGTATTTCATGTGCTTTCTGTGCAATTTGAATGGAAATATTATTTGCCACCTTATGCAAATTGCTTGTCCCAAAACATAATAAGTATTTTTTAAAGATATTAAAATTTTTTTCGAATTCGGCATTATCATAATGTAATTCATCTGCTTGATATGTCAGTTTTTCGTTTAATTGTTCAATGCCAAAAATTTTTTTGAAGATTTCATGCTGACCTTGTCTTAGTGGTGTAACTAAAATAGGGTGGTTGTTAACATTAATTGGCTTTCCGCTATGAAAATAAACCTGGGTGCGATCAAAAAACTGTTCGTGGTTTGGTGTTTTTCGAGATGCCCATAGTTTTCCAGATGTTAAAAATTCTTGTTTGTTCGTATTATAGTCTGAGACTGATAAATGTGATATTTTATCTGGTTTTTGCGCAATAAAATTATATATTTCAGTTGATATTTTGCCGCCATTATTTAAATCAGGCAAAGCTAACAAAATGCCATAGAAGTCATCTATTGGCAACTCCGCCGGATTGGTTTTTGTCTCTACGTCTTTCCATAAGGCCGGGATGTGGGGCAGTTGGGGTATGAGCTCAGGCCATCGTTGACTGTTTAATATACAATCGCTTGCTTTTCTTTGTGTGCCAGCAAACCATACCCATTTAGTGTTTAGAATTTGATAAATTATATAACTATCTACAGGTAAGGTTACAAGACCAGGTTTTGAGGAACCCCATAGATATGTTATCGTTGCTCCTTGTGGAGCCTTGATGATTTGTGGCGCGATTGAATCTAGCCATGATATCAATGTTTCCTTTGGTGCTGTTTTTAATATTTGGTCTAAATTATCTATTGTTTGTAGAGTTACGTTTTCTATGTTACATGTACGATTATATCCATAGTATTCTTTTATTTTTTGAATAAGATGATCCTTGTAGCCGGCGTCAAGATTTGTTACTTGTTTGGTTTCTGGAATAGCTTTTCCGTGCACTCTAAAAATAGATTGAATGACACGCACGAAGTCTTCTATTTGATTAGGTGATAAATTAAGTTGTGTTGGTGTGGCTAATAATTTATATCCTGCTGCTGTCCATATAGTATCGCCAAATTTGTCGTCTGGAAAATACTTGTCTCCAAAATATAGTTGATTTGCCTTGTATAGTTGTCCGTCCAGCCCAGGCAGATACAAATCAGAAAAGTCGGCGCGCAGGTCATTGTTTCCTTTATCTTTGTATTCATTATACGCATACATCAAAAACTCGGTTGCGTATTTATGATTTCCTCGAACTAATTTATTAATTTTTGTGACAAGACTATTTTTCTCTGTGTGTGAAAAAATTTCTGTCGCAGTGAGATGGTTATAATATTCGGCAACATCGCGTTCTTTGTTTTTTTCGTTCGCGTTGTGAACCGGGGTAATTTTAAATAGATAATCTCTGTCCTTTGAGTTTATCAAATCCATTTGTGCTTCCGCCCAATCTGGAATCTTTCCTATGGTATCGCCGGAATAAAGCACAAGGCTATTGCCCTTCGATAACTCAAAAAAAGTTCCTTGTTGAGTTTTTAATAACTTTGGCATAGTAGTAAAGCCATGATAATTGTTTGTCCAAAAAATAAAAACATCTATACGTTGTTGTGTATCCCATTCGGACGAATGACTGTTTATAAAATTACACAAATCTTTTTCTGATATTTTAGATAAATCTTTGCCTAATATCGACTCTTTTAGTGCGTTTGCGGTTTGTTCTTCTATGTATTCGGATTTTACTAATTCTTTCAAGTGCGCCAAGTTAGGTTCTGTGTCAGTAAAAAATTCTGGCTTATCCTTGTATGAAAATAATTTTTTTCCGTCCATTGATGGAATAATTTTCGCCTCGGATAATTTTTGTTGCAGATTTGCTCGGGCTACTGCATCTTCCCAAAAGCGCAAGTTTTCGGCTAGTTCCGAATTGAAAGTAAATAATTCTATTCCCCAGTTCTTATTGTTGTCATGATTTGTAAAATGTGTTACTGCTATGTTTAACAAGTGGATTAATAAGTCTGCCAACAGTTCTTGATTTGTCGTTGTGTCTGCGGTAAAAGAATCTCGGTTTTGTGTCAGTTGAAATTGGGTGCTGTTCATTAATACTGGCAGCGGCAACTTTTTATCTGTTATTGGGAATGTATTATAAAGCGTATATGTTTTGTTTTTGTCCCAGTTGCAAGGGACGGCAATTGAGTTGTATTTGTTGTACTTAAAAAAGTAGAATTTATCGTGAGTAGTGTCACCGTTAGTTTTTTCAATAGTAATAGTTTTTATGTTGTTATTTTCTGTCGTGCTAATGACTATTGTGTGTGACATATCACCAGTATTATCTGTCAAAATAACTTTATTAATGCGGCGCATAAACAGCATAGAATAAATTTCGTCTGTCTCGAAGGTTTTAAACGCGTTTTTGACTTTTTGAATTTTGTCTGGTGTCAATCTTAGTTCGATACATGTATCATACGTTTTATTGTATTTTTTATTTGACCATTGTGGTGGAATTTTATCGGTGTCAACATCAAACGGTACAGACAAAGGTGAAATTAATTCCAGTATATGCGGGTTTGTATCCGTTAAAGTCTTAAAAATAACATTATTGTTCTTGTTCAAAGTATCTAAGACCTTATGTACTCCAAATTTAGAGAAAGAAACGGCGAAGTCACCAGAATAAATACGTATGTCGTCAGACCAGTTTAGTACGCCTCGAAATCCGATGCCTTTGGCTCCTGTAGTTTCCTCGTCTTCTGCTTTATCTGAATCAGCACCATTGCATAGACGCATTAGTGTATCGCCAGTAAAAGTTGTGCCGTGATTCATAACTTTTAAACTGTCTTTGTCTAGTACAAATTCTGTAACCCATTCTGTGCGTATGACTTTATTTAGAGCCGCCTTATTAGCTGCGTCATCTACATTTTGCAATAATTCAAGTAGTACGCGTCCAGCATATTCTTTTTTTAACTGATCTTGCGTATTGATATAGCTTCTAGTGTCTGATAAATCACGAGAGTCGCCTGTGTAGGGAAAATATTTTTTTATCCAGTGTTCGCGCTGTTCTGTTGCCCAGGTCATAGTTCGTCCTTCGTTGTTGAACAAAGTGTAATGTAGTGTGTGGTTCTGAAAAAATCAAGTCTATTTAGATTGTTAGAAATATGCTTTTTTAATATATGGACCAGTTGGTTTCGATATAATTTGTTGTTTTGCAAATGGAATTAGGCGAAAAAATAGGGAACTTACATATGACGCCAGACGCATATTTTTATAATTTGACACTTGGGTATTTCTTGATAAAATAAAGGCGTGTATATAACAAAGGTTTGCCAATGAGTCGTATGTAAACTTATTTTTTCTATCAAGTGCCCGAAATATTCGGGGCAGTTAAAGTTTACATAAAAGGCAATCTTATGAAATCTATCTCTTTATTAAATATCAGTTTTGCATATTCTGGTACAGACGATTTATTTACAGATTTATCGTACTCATTTAGCGCAGATAAAAAAGTCGCCATTATCGGTGATAATGGGGCAGGGAAAACAACACTGTTAAAAATAATTTCTGGCGATTTAGTTGCTGATTCTGGGCGAGTTATTCGTAATGCAAGTTGCCAATTATTGAAACAAATTAATTCTGATGCAACAAAAAGTGGCGGTCAAAGTCAGCAACAGGCATTGAGCAGAGTCTTTGATTCCATGGCTGATATTTTATTGCTGGACGAGCCGACCAATAACCTGGACGCAACTGCCCGCCAAGATTTTTTCAAAAGGTTGTTTTCTTATCGTGGTGGTGTGGTTATCGTTTCGCATGACGGGGAACTGCTGAATCAAATGGATATGCTGTTAGAGTTGCATAATGGTAAACTATCTGTGTTTGGAGGAAATTATGATTTTTATGTCGCGCAAAAAAGACAAATGCAAGAAAGTATAGAATCAAAATATACAGATGCCCAGAAAGAAATCGCCCGATTAAACGCAACAATTACGAAGGCTCAAAACACCCGCCAACATCACGAAGCAAAACAGCAAAAAGATAAAAATAATAAATCTGCAGGCTCAAAAATTGCAGTAAATGCACTTAAAGGCAAAAGTCAAGAAACCGAGGCAAAACGTAGAAAGTTAATACAAGCAAAACTAAATAGGCAATTAGAGAGTTGTGCTGAATTGTCCGCACAATTACGAAACGATACAATAAAAGTCCCACTGCCGAACGCCAAAGTTTATGATAAAGAAATCGTTAGACTTGAAAAAGTTTGCTTTTCTTATGGCGAAAAAAGCGTTTTGTCAGATTTTAATTTTACAATGCGTACAGGCGAACGCGTTAGAATAGTCGGTAATAACGGGGCAGGTAAAACAACGTTGCTGAAACTGATAAGTGGTTTTTTGTACCCATCAGCTGGTTATATAAAAGTATCAGGAAAGGTTGCATATCTGAATCAGGACTTATCATTACTTAACCACGATAAAAGCGTTGTTGAAAATATCGCAGAGTATGCTGGAATTTTGCAACATAACGCACATGCAATTGCGGCAAATTTTGGTTTCCGTGGCGATACGTCCAAGAAAAAAGTTGGTGTTTTATCAGGTGGCGAATTATTAAAAGCAACTTTGGCTGCAGTAATAGGGACTGAACAGCAACCCGACTTATTGATATTAGACGAACCAACTAATAACTTGGATATAAAAAGCACACTGATTTTAGAAGATGCTTTGAATCAGTATCGTGGCGCAATTTTAATCGTTTCACACGATGAGGCATTTGTAAACAGATTGCGTATAGATAGCAAACTGATTCTCTAAGATGGCTGAAATAAAGTTCCCTGTTATTCGCAGATAATTCCCTGTTGTGTTCCAAAAAATTCCCTGTTATTTTTGTAGGGAATTTTTTGTGGAATAGGGTAAAAATACCGAAAATCTGCGGGTGTGTTCTAATCTAGGTTGTGTAAAAATTGCCCCAAAATGCCATTTTTTGCAAAAAATCCCTGTTTTTCCCTGTTTTTAACCCTTTCGTTCGTGTGTTGGGCGCAGGTCTTTCATAACCCAAAGGTAAAAGGTTTCTTGCACCGCCACAATAAAAAACACGCCCAACGGGCGTGATTTTTTATTGTGTTTGATAATATGGATTCGAACCCGGGGACAAGGGTTCGAACCGCCGCAAAAAGGCGGACGGGCGTACGCCGGTTTGCGCGCGTGCGCAAATTTTGCCAGGTGATGAAGCACAGCGAAATAATCCCTTCGTCTCCGCTGGGAATAATAAAATTGACATTATGACCAGGTTTGTCGCATTCTTGTGTTATATTGTAAAAATAGCACATGTAAAAGGACCAATCATGCAAACCCAATTAAAAGAACTAAAAAATCTGACAGATGAATTAACGGGCATCAAATTGATCTGGGTCAATTCATGTGAAGAAATATATAAAAAATGGGAAACGCCCACAGATTTAATGCAAAAAATCATTAATAAATTTGATGGTATCATAGCAGATTTGACCGCGACGTCGGGCGATAAAACGATTGCCAACGGACTGCAACAGATGGCATTAGAACATTATATTAACACGTTTAATCCGTGGACGGTCTATGCCAGAAATTATAAAGCGAATACCCAAGTGCCGCAATTTATATTGAACAATCATGATGCGGGCATTATTGGCAAACATAACATTAACTACGGTGGCAAAAAACGGGAAATAAAAACGACAAACTTACTGCCAACACCGTTTGTTGGTAATTTGAAGACTGCCAGATTCGTAATGTTATTAAAAAATCCAGGTCTGGATTATCCCCAAGACTCAAAACGTATTAATCAGCACCCGTGGACACAAACAATTTTGGATAATTTACAGATGCCAACAACTTATAACAATGGCTTTGTATTTTTAAGAACAGATTACCCACAGATTGTTTGTAATCCACAAGACAAGGGACAAATATGGTGGAACAGAAATATAACAAATGTAAAGAATGGTTTGAACCAAGTTTCTGTGGCTTGTGGTCCGGTGCATACTTGGGTCGCGGATATAGAATTGGTCCCATACGCCTCAGAAATATTTGGCGGTCCCAATGACAACGATAATATTGCGCTAATCACGGGGCTATCTTCCTGGTTTTTTACAAGATGTTTAATTCGCTATGTAATGGGGCGGGGCATACCTATCTATACTCGTTCCGGAATGGTCGATTTTATCCCAGAATTGCATCAATATAAAACTGGTGGGGCGCACCCATATTCTGGCAGATTGTTTACAAACAAGAATCCCCAGTGCGCGTCTGTATCTGCCGGGAATGTAAAACAAGTCAACGGCAATGAAAACCCGTCGGATTCGTTTGAAAAACTGAAATCCTATATAAAACCTGTATAATGAATATGCACAACACAGATGTCGGGATTTCGCGATGCAATATATCCCGCATCGAGCCTGCGGTGGCATTGCAGCGCGGATTTTTCAGTGTCATGAACTTTTGCCTCACGCCTGCGATAATGCACAAATTACCAGAAGTCGCGCAAAGCACAGACAGCATAACAAACACCGCTCCATCTGGGGTGTTGTTTATTGTGGCGGCGCATAGTGTGCAATTCACAAGCTGATTTTCTTCATAAAATTTTATTTTTTTGGAAAAGATGCGAAAGTGTTTTTGAGAAAACACTATTTTTGTTGGGCAATAATTTCTGCTTTATGTTTTTGTAATGCAATTTCAGATATTTTGAAATCATAAAAATCATGCAGTTTTTTTACCCATACTTGTATTTCTGATGCATTTAATTGTCTTGGTTTGTATCTTGCTGCAAAGGCCTTTTCAATCTTTCGTAATTGTGAAATATTGTTTTTTTCTGGCAACGGCGACATGTTTTTATCCAAGCGAACAGCATTATTTTGTCTGAGTATTATATAAGAATTCCGACCGCCACCCTCTGTAAAATTTGGGTACGAAAAACCGTTTATACCAACTGACTCTAAAAACAAAATCATGCGTTGATAAAATAAATTTTCATTGGTTGGTTGGCTGTACAGACTTTCCAACGATAATTCTTGTTGAATAGAATCTGGCGCGATCTGTTCGCGTATAAAATCATATTGGTATGGCAGTTCCTTTTTTGCCGCAACTTTACATTTTTGCTCTATATCTTTCCACGGAATCAACGAATTTATGTCGTCAATAATAGATTTGTCTAATAGCAGCGCCAATATAATTGCTTGCCAGTCGTCGGTATAGTGATTATTCAAATCAGGAATTTCAACATAGTTGCCATGTTTGAAATTAACGGGGATTATCTTTGGGTTGTTTATATCGATGTTCTTGTCGCGTTTCCATTTACCTTCATTCAGCACTCTTTTTGCCGCATACTCTGTTCCAAAGTGCGTAAGAGGAAAGAAATAATCAAAATCATAATAAGTTCCATGGAATGCAGTTACCACATTTCCATTGTTATCTGTTAAAAGTTGGGTTTCTTGTGTCATACGCAAATTATATAAAGATTTTCACATTTTTCCACATAAAACCATAAAAGTATTGAAAAATTAACAAAAAACGGACAGTGAAATCAGATTTGGTGGATGTGTTTAGGAACGTGTTTATAATGTAAATTCAATGGAATTTACGGTGTTTTTATGTTATAATACACCGCGTATTAACAAAGGCTTCATTGGTGTTCAAAGCGTCAAACATTTACGAAATGGAAAATTTTTTATTATCTAAATCATCAACCGATGATTTTGTTTTCAGCGCGAACAAGCGCGGCGTTCCAAACGGAGTTTTATCGGCCGATGATATTCGGCGTGATGTTGCGATATTTGCACGATTGCTGATTCGCGTGTATGTTGGTTGGCCGGTGCATGATGAAATTACAAAAATGCGAATATTGAAACACTTGATTAACGTTTATAACGACGCACACGAAATATCAGCCGGCGAATTTTTCAAATTATTAAAACCCGTTGTGGCCGACATTCCGGATAACCATATATCTATCAGGTTTGGCACAATTCGTTTTGGAACGAAATATAAAAAGCCGTATAAAAATGTAGGTAAAAATATCGCGGGTAATAAAATTGTGCGCGGTGAAATGCGCGATGGTGTTGTTGCGGCGATTGGATTTTCGGCAATGATAAAATCAGACGAGTTCAAAAATGCAATTGTTGATTTTGCAAAAAATATATTGCCGAAATCAAACGCGCTGATTATGGATTTACGTGGCAACACCGGTGGTAACAGTTGGTATTCAGATTTATTTGCGGAACATCTGTGTGGCGCATGGATTGACAGTATGCAGGCAGTCTATGTCCGTACAAATCGTGATGCCAAAGAATTTTTATCGGTTGTATATCCAACGGCACCGTGGGCAAAACTGCCTGAATCCGAAGAATTGGTTGTGTGGAAAACGGGCAAAAACTATACGCCCGATATAAATAAAGCATACATGAAACCGATTTATATTTTAACTGACCGTCAAACTGCATCATCGGCAGAAATGTTTTTGTTGCGAATGCTTCATCATCCATGTACGGTGGTGGTTGGTGATAATTCGTCTGGAACTGAAGTGTTTGGTAATGTCGGCAGTGCCCTGTTACCGAGCAGCCAAATCAAATTCAATATCGGTATGAATTATCGTGTTTTGTCCCAAGAAAATTTTGAACTAAATGGCGTTACGCCGAATATAAAATGCCCTGAAAATACAGATGCCCTGACCGTGGCACTGCGGGAAATTGCAAATCAGCAAATTTTATCGCAAGCAATAAAACAGAACAGTAACGCATTGTAATATCAACATTGGCACGAAAATTTTTTGCCGTCCCAGTTCAATTTAACATAATCACAATTGCCGATTTTTGTATCTCCCATACCGACCAAATCCAAAATGCCACGCATAATGCCGCTGTGTGTGGAAATGGCGATTGTGTCATACGGTGCGTTTTTGGCAATGTCTGTAATTGCCGCCCGACCCCGGGCCCAACATTCGGTACGCGATTCCCCACCGTCGGGTTGCCAGTTATCGTCGTTTAATTGTGCCGCCGGCCAAAACAGTTCCATTTGGTTGTAATCCATCTGGTATTCGGCCGGATTATTAGTGCCGTGCACTATATGTCCCTGTAATTTCCCGTTATGGCGTTCCATCAGACGTTTGTCAGTAATAATTGGTGCGCCAATTTTGTCGGCCACAGCCTGCGCAGTTTCCATTGCACGCGCCAAGGGCGAAGAATATATCGCACCAATTGCGAATGTTGCCAATTTATTTGCTAATTCAGTGGCTTGGACGCGCCCCACATCATTCAATGGAATGTCCATTTGGCCCATAATACGCCGTGCCACATTATAATCAGTCTGCCCATGCCGAAAAACATAGATTGTTTTTGTCATTATGATTTCACCTTTCCTGAATTCGTTTTTGTTGTATTGTGGCATAGTCAGCCATCATTTTGGCAACGGCACCGGGTAAATCAGTTTTTATCACATCGGGGGTTATGTACGCATTTACAAATGAATTTTCAAACATACGTTGAACAGGTTTATTGAACAAATCCAACCCGATAATATCCACAATGCGTTCCTTTAAATCTTGGGGGACATTGTATTTTGCGATTATTGGTTCTTCAATTAAAATATGAACAAATTCATGCAGCATACATGATAGTATGCCAATATCGATTCCTCGCCTGGCATTGCTTATTCGCAGGAATATTTTGGCGTTTTTGCCCGTACCATAGCTGGCACCAAAACCATACGTGCATAGTATGGTCAGCGTTTCGGGCATTGTCGCATTCCACGCACCCAACAATGGTTTTATACACGTTTCAATTGTTTGTTCAAATATCGGAATTGCTTTCTGGATGTTCTCATCCTGTTTTGTTAAGTATTTTGGGTTATGTATTTCATTAACAAAAATCTCATGATAATCTTGAATTTGTGCGTCAGACAGTTTTGGTTGCTGAAACATTTCACACATTTTTGGGTGCATCGGCATAAAACCGTTTGGACTGTAATTAAACTTTTTCAATCTTGATTGGTACATATTGTACTGTCGCAAAATGTATTGCCATGCTTCTTCTGCATTCAAATGTTTCAGTATTATTTGCATTTTATCCACTTTATTTGGATTATATATCATGGATAATTATATCATAAAACAGATTTTATTTGCGTGGTTTTGTTACGATAATCAACGGCATTTGCAAGAATTACAAACATCCCAATTTTTAATATTGGGATGTTTTGTTGATGTTTTGTGCAACTTTTACAAACTTCATATCAGCGCGCGCCGTTATGTTCGGCACTTTGACTTGTTTGTTGTGAAACTTTGGAGCCGCCTTTGACTGCGCAGAAAACAAATTTTCATAATACTTTTGCGCATCGTAAAACAGTTTTCGTATCTGTTTGGCTTGTTCGGTGTTTTTATCCATATCCAACAGGCAAACGTTGCCAAATGTCAAAAACTGTCTGCACAAAATTTTAAAGTTATCGTCATACACCGGTTTGCCGTCGCCTGACTGGATTCCAAGTTGCACCCCGGCCAAATCCAAAGCAATATGCTGTTTCGCATAATAATCTTTGTTTTTTTCCAGAACCTTGACAGATTTGAAAACTGCGTCCAAAACATCGGCCTGGGTTGGGGGATTTTTGTCTATCAAAAATCCTTCTGCCATTGCAGCAACTTCGGCAATGTACTTTAACAAGATGTTCGAATAAGAATTTATATTGCACAACTTAACAGGCAACTTGCCATAATTTTTGCACAAACTTTTATAATAAGCGACATATTGGTTGCGATGTGCGTTATAATAATCGATTACTTTGGCGGCTTTATTGTTCTTGTTGACATTTCCCGATATCAAATAGCGATAAATAACGACATTATTGCCAACCAAATCAAACGATCCGGCACACAATTTTGACATATCGCCTTCGTAAAATTTCAGCAAAGCATCATTAACAACAACGTCTTGGAAAGAAACCGTTATGGGTTTATTATTTGGTCGCATATTTTTTACCTCTTTTTGGAGTGTATTATAGTACTTTATAACATTTTGTCAATATAAATATAACAAAAAGCGGTTGCCTTTGTTGTTTTTGCTGTTATGATTCTTTTTAATAAAGCAAGGGGGTATTCATGCAAGAAATAAAGTGTCCAAAATGTGGTACTGTTTTTACAGTTGATGAATCGGGATATTCTGCGATTGTCGCCCAGGTTCGTGATGAACAGTTTCACAAAGATTTGCATGAACGTTTGGCGCAATTCGAAAAAGAAAAGCAGGCAGAAATAAAACTTGCAGAATCAAAAGTCGAACAAGAAAAAGAAAAAACTGTCGCGCAGTTAAATCAGGAAATTGCCGAATTAAAGTCAAAAATAGATGCTGCAAATAAAAGCAAGGATACAGAAATACAGTTACAGGTCGCAACGGTTCAAAACAACAAAGACAAAGAAATTGCCGAACTGACAAAGCAAATAGAAGCATTCAAGGCTCGTGTCGAGGCGAACGAAAAAGACAAAGAAATTGCGGTTAAAGATGCGCTTAATAAGTCCAAGGAAGAATTGTTCGAAAAAGAAAAAATTATCGCCCAGTTGCAAAACGATGTAAAAGATAAAGAAAAAGATAACGAATTGGCGCAACAAAAATTAAAAAGCGACTATGACGCACAGTTAAAAACCAAAGATGCAGAAATAGCCCTGTATAAAGATTTGAAGGCCAGACAGTCAACCAAAATGGTCGGCGAAACATTGGAACAACACTGCGATACAGAATTCAACAGAATGCGTTCCGCTGCATTCCCGGGGGCATACTTTGAAAAAGATAATGACATCAAAACCGGCAGCAAAGGTGATTTTATATTCCGTGATTTTGCCGAAGACGGAACTGAATTTATATCCATCATGTTTGAAATGAAAAACGAAATGGATACAACGGCAACCAAACATAAAAACGAAGACTTTTTCAAAGAGTTGGACAAAGACCGTAATGAAAAGAATTGTGAATATGCGGTATTGGTTTCTTTACTGGAATCAGACAGCGAACTTTACAATTCCGGCATCGTGGATGTGTCGCACAGATACCCAAAAATGTATGTGGTTCGTCCCCAGTTCTTTATCCCTATAATAACCCTGTTGCGTAATGCCGCATTAAATTCTGTAAAATACAAGCAACAAATTGCGGAATACAAACAGACGAATATAGACGTATCAAACTTTGAAGCGGAAATGAACGATTTCAAAGAAAAGTTTGGCAAAAATTACATGATCGCCAGCAAGAAATTCAAAGAAGCGGTTGAAGAAATAGACAAGACGATATCTCACTTGAACAAGATAAAAGAAGCATTACTGGGGTCGGAAAATAATTTACGTTTGGCGAATGATAAAGCCCAATATTTATCTATCAAGCGTCTGACAAAAAACAGCCCAACAGTTGCCAAAGCATTTGAAGATTTGACAAAAGAATAACCCCCAACGGTGTTTGTTCTGTATCGGATTGTGCGATAAAGGGTATGGAACGGGAATCTGGCGAATATATGGTTACCTGTTATCGCTTTTGGCTTAAAAAGATAATCCAGGCAATATACAAAAGATAACTTATTGCTTTACTTTTTGATTTTTGTTGGTAATAATATATGCCAACTGGTCACAACAGACGGGAAACAGTATTATGTTTAATATGAAAAAAACTTTTAATTGACGCGGTGCGACCATCAAAGATTGACGGACGCACTTTTCATGCGTCCGTTTTTTTAACCAAAAACCACAAAAGGAAAAACGATGTCGGAAAATACAAACAACACGAAAATATCAACCAATGAATTACAGGCGCGCCTGCAAAAGGCTGAAAACATTCGCGCACGTGACGGTGTTGTTTGGAAAGACAAATATGAACGCACACATACCATCGCCGATGCGCGTGAATTGGCGGATGGAACACATGTCCGTTTGGCGGGGCGTGTGACTGCGTTGCGCTGGTTGGGCAAATTGATGTTCGGCCGCATTTATGATATTAACGGCGAAATCCAGTTTTCTATGTCGCGTGAAGAATTGGGTGAAGAACAATATAAATTCATGAAGGCCAATGTCGATTTGGGCGATTTTATCGGGATTGACGGCGAATTGTATCACACCACCGCAGGCGAATTGACTGTGCGTGTGGCAAAATATGATATTTTGGCCAAAGCACTGCGTCCGTTGCCGGAAAAGTTCCATGGACTGACTGATATGGAAACGCGGTATCGCCAACGTTATTTGGATATTATTTCCAATCCAGACACGCGTAATGCGTTGTTGGGGCGGTTCAAGATGACTCAATATTGGCGTGATTTTATGAACGAAAATGGATTTTTGGAAATCGAAACACCAATCATGCAGAATATCGCAAGTGGCGCGGCGGCCCGCCCATTTACAACGCATCATAATGCGTTAAATGCTGATTTCCAATTGCGTATATCGCCCGAGTTGTTTTTGAAGGAGGCCATCGGCGCAGGTTTCGACCGTGTTTACGAGGTTGCCAAAGATTTCCGCAACGAAGGTATGGATGCCATGCATCTGCAAGAATTTACCATGGTTGAATGGTATGCTGCGTACTGGGATTTCAAGAAAAACATTCAGTTTACGTGGGATTTGATCCAGTACCTGCTGAAAAAATGCCGCGGTACGTTACAGATTGAATATCAGGGCACGAAACTGGACTTTTCAAAGTACGAAATGATTGACTATACCGCCAAGATGAATGAATTTTTCGGATGCAACATTTTGGATTTTGAAAATGTGGATGAATTGCGCGATAAATTGGTGTCGGCGGGCATGTTCCCTGCGGACGAATTGGAAGATTTGAAATCTTTGCCTGCTTTGGTTGATTATGTTTACAAGCGCAAGATTCGTGACAGTATCGTTAATCCGACGTTCTTGTATAACTATCCTGCATACATGGTGCCGTTGGCGCGTCGTAACGACGAAGATGAACGCCGCATAGATATGTATCAGTTGTTGGTGTGCGGGGCTGAATTGTGCAAGGGATATTCCGAATTGGTTAATCCAATTCAACAATTGGCTGCGTTTGAAGAGCAGGCCAAAAACATCGCCGATGGTGATGAAGAAGCATTTAACCCCGACAATGATTTTGTCCGCGCGATGGAACACGGTTTTCCGCCAATTTCAGGCGTCGGTATGGGTGTAGACAGATTGGCCAGTATCATATTCGATCAACCAACGTTACGCGATGTTGTGTTATTCCCGATAATGAAATAAATGGGGGGTGAATGCAGTTATGTCACCAAATGGTTATTCTGATTCGTTTTATGCCGAAGATTTAACCGCCGATAACGACCGGAAAAATCAGGCCGTCATAGAACAAGCGCGTGCTCAGGGGCGAATAAATGACGAAGCCGCCGCGTATTTGTCTGAATTATATTCGGACAGTATAAAATGGTTTCGCGAAGTGTTTTATTTCTTGGGCAAATGCTTTGGTGCGCCCAAGGCACCCGTGATGCGGTATGATTATGCCACCGACAGTGCAATTGACGAACCTATTAAAGTTTCTGATATAAATCCATTGTCGCCATACATCGTACATCATCGTTTGGACGCCGATCCCATGCGTAACCAGTTTTTTACCAGTGGTGCAGGGCACAAAATCGATTTGGCTGTGTCATCCATAGTGACGGTTATCGTTGGCGCCCAGAAAAATGTTAATCGTGCGTTGGACAAAGTAACCGGTAAATATTATGCAGCGTATGTTGATGACGTTTGCGATGCAGTGTATCGTGTTATTTCAAACCGTAAAAACGACGCGTCTGCACGCGCTGTTTCTGATAAAGTTCGTGAAAAATTAACTGAAAAATATATATCCACACCGGCTGAAACGGTTTTGTCCATTATTGGTGGGGGGCATGAAGATATTGCCGTTGAATTGGTGCGTGCGTTGGACAAAGTGCGTCGGCCACGTA
The DNA here is from genome assembly GCA_944389385.1 of uncultured Alphaproteobacteria bacterium. Taxonomy (GTDB): domain Bacteria; phylum Pseudomonadota; class Alphaproteobacteria; order Rs-D84; family Rs-D84; genus Enterousia. The sequence goes on from CALXMC010000004.1 coordinate 129,489, forward strand.
TGCGTTTGCAAGATGTGTGGCGCGCCAAATGCTTGTTTGATTTAATTCCTCAGGCACGAACATTTATTGAACGCGTTTGCGCGATGATGCCTGACCGAATTTTGTCTGTGCGCGATAACTTTTACGATATGAAAAATCCGCGTAATTATCGCGATGCCAAACTGATAATCGATATTGGTACAGACGGCCATATTGTGCCAATGGAAATTATATGCCAGGTTCGTACATTCTTTGAATTTGAACGCAAAACGCATGGGCATTATGAAATCGCACGACATAACGAGACCAAAAAAACTGCGTCGGTTATAAAAACCAGTAATACAATTGAACGCAAATTGGCTGATTTTATGGAAAAGGGCGTGCGTGAATATAATCTGATGATTTGCCAGTGTTTGGAAGATTTATTTGATCGCGTTGGTTGGAATATTTTATACAGCCAGGGCACAAATGTATCTATGTTTGACGGATTCCCAAAGCCATGCAAATTGTATTATCCGCCGAAAATACTGGATATAATCGTGGATAAACTGGACGGCGCAATTGAAAACGAGGTTTTTCGTGTTAAAAATGCGCCTGCTAAATTAACCCAGGCCCAAGAAAGTGAAATTTTCCATTTCATGGCGCGGTTTATTCTGGTCGCGGCCATGCCGTATTTTGGCCAGGATTGGACTGTATCACCGGATACAATGGCGGGCAAATTATTTAATTTTGTTATGACCGAAGTCCAACGGTATTACAAAAAATCCAGTAAATAAAATATCTTAATCGCCCAGGAAATCAAACCAGATATTTCGGGGCGTTTTTTCTTGCTTTATGTGTTTTTATTGGCAACAATTATCACAGGTTCGCAGTACTTTGGGAACCATAACAAGCATAAGAAAGGAAGGTACATTATGCGTCAAGGTAAAGTAAAATGGTACAATGGTAAGAAGTGCTTTGGCTTTATTACGCCGGATACACCGAACGAAAATGGTAATACGGACGATGTGTTCGTTCATTCCAGTGCATTAAAGGCCGCAGGGATACGATTCTTGAATGAAAATGATATAGTCGAATTTGAAGAAGAGGTTCGCAACGATAAATTATCCGTGACCACATTGAAATTGATTCATCGCGATGAAGAATCCGCCCGTCGTTTCCAGGAACGTCGCGCAGAACGTCGTCGCGCAATCGAAGACCGCAAACAACGTGAAGAAAAATCAGAACGTCGCAGCGGATTTGCTTTTTGGAAAAAATAATTTTTGAAAACGACAACGGCCGCCAAACCATGCGGCCGTTTTTTATCGCGTTGAACAATTTCTTGATTTTATTGAAAAAACATAGTATCATGCACGGGGTAAAGAGAGAGTTGGGGTTATGCCCCAGAAAAAATTCCCTGTTGTTTTAATTTGTTTTTGATTATATCACGGGGAAAGCAAGCCGCGTCGCCACAGATTCACTACAAATAAAGAATATTCTTTATTGGCAATGAATTGTGTGGCGGCGCAAAAGTATAATTTTAACAAAAGGATTTATTATGGTAAAAGTACGTGAAAAACAAACTGTGCCGGACACAATTGTCGGCGACGCACCGAATCTGCCCGAAAAAATTCGTGGCATGAACAAGCATGAAAACGACAAAAATGACGAAAATTTGTATTTTATGGCGTTGGGTGGGCTGGAACATGTCGGCCAAAATATGTACGTTTATAAATACAAAGGCAAATATCTGGTTGTCGATTGCGGCATGGGATTTCTGGAAGAAGAAATCGGCGCAGGCGACGTTCAGTACTGTGACACAACTTGGTTGGAAAAGCGCAAGAAAGATGTTGTCGGCTTTGTTTTAACCCACGGTCACGAAGATCACATCGGCGCGTTAAAATTTATATGGCCGAAATTCAAAAAGCCTATTTATTGTACCCGATTCCCAGCAGAGATTCTGCGTCAGACTTTCCGCGGTGTTGAAATCGATTTTAACCCAGAACAGGATATTATCGAATTCGACCACCATGGCGCCACATTGAATCTGGATCCGTTCCAAGTTGAAACTTTCCACGTGTCGCACTCGGTTCCCGAAGCCCAGATGTTAATCATCAAAACGCCTGCGGGTAAAGTGTTGCACACGGGCGACTGGACGTTTAATGACGATAATCCAATCGAAGATCCAACCGATTATGCGCGTTTGCGTGAAATTGGATCTGACCCGAAATTGTTGGCATGTATGTGTGATTCAACATCCGCATCCAGACAAGAGTCCCAAACAACCGAAATCCAGGTTCGTGATACATTCACAGAACTGATGAAAAATGCACCTGGGCGTGTTTTGGTGACGGGATATTCGCGTTCAATCGCGCGTATGAAGATGTTTGCCGCCGCCGCGCGTGCCGCGGGTCGTGTTGCCGCGATAAAGGAACGCAGTAATCCGAATCCGGTGCCGTTTGTTGGATTGCCTGAATTCCGTGAAATGGGGGTTGAATTCGGATATTTGGACAAAGACGAAGTGTATCTGCACAGCGAAATCAAAGATTTGCCCGCCGAAAAGCAGGCTATATTCCTGACCGGGTCCCAGGGTGAACAGTTTGCTATGCTGACGCGTTTGTGTCGCGGGCATGTAAAAGAAATGAAATTACAGCCAACCGATACTGTATTATTCAGTTCAATTATTATCCCGGGGCGCGAACAAGACGTTTCATATCTGTATAACAAATTGGCGCGCATGGGAATTAAAACGCACACCATTTATGATACAGACCATCTGCACGCCAGTGGCCACGCGGGCCGTCCTGAGTATGAACGCTTTTACGACATGGTTCATCCCCAGGTTTCTGTTCCGATGCACGGCGATTACATCAACGAAATGCTGAACGGTAAAATGGCGATGGAACGCGGTGGCGCGAAATATATGATGGTCGTGCATAACGGCGAAATGATTGCGCTGTCCGATGGCCAGGCACCATATATCGCAGAAACAATTGAAACTGGTTTTGTCGTGATGGAGGGCGAAACCGAACGCAGTACGGATGACCCTGTATATAAAACGCGTAAAAAAATCGCATCCAACGGCGCGATATTTGTGACTTTGCCGGTGGATAAACGTGGTTTCTTGAAGGGTACGCCCGAAGTTTCCAGTGTTGGTATTTTTGAAACCGACGATACTGGATTTATGAAACGTCAAATCCAAATCGAAATCACGCGTGCGATTGACGATTTGACCAAAACCGAACGCAAAGACAAACAAAACTTGATTCGTGCGGTTCAAATCGCATCGAACAAGGTTGTTCGCGCGTCACTGGGGGCGGACAAAAAACCGCAATACAGTGTGCATTTTGTTCAAAAATAAAAACGGGGCAAATGCCCCGTTTTTTTATTCTGCCAAAGTACCGACAGACATAGTTATTCTGCGAATACCGCTGCTGATGGATTTTTCTTTGTTAACACGTGCATGCAGTATTTCACCTGTGTGATATACATGTGTTCCGCCACATAATTCACAAGATATGTCGCCGGCGGTAATAACTTTGACTACATCGCCATATTTTTCGCCGAATAATGCCATTGCACCGCGCTTTTTTGCGTCGTCGATGGACATTTCTTCGTGTGCGACAGGCATATCGTCTGCAATCCATTTATTAACCAAATCTTCGACGGCTTGTTTTTCTTCGGCGGTCATCGCGCGACCAAACGAAAAGTCAAACCGCACAGAATCTGGCGACACTTTGGAACCGCGTTGTTCAACATCGGTATTCAATACTTGACGCAGTGCGGCCTGTAATAAATGCGTGGCGGTGTGTGCACGTGCAGTTTGCATACGTGTGTTCGTGTTGATTTTTGTTGTTACTGTATCGCCAACGGACAAACCGTTTGTCAATACGCCTTTGTGAATAACGACGTTATCGACACGTGCGGCCTCGGTCACGGTCATAACTGTTTCGCCATTACGCACGATTTCACCGGCATCACCAACCTGGCCACCCTGGGTGCCGTAAAAGTTTGTTTTGTCCAACGCAACCTCGACTTCATCACCAGATTTTGCAGATTGCACAAATTCGCCATTATGTAAAATCGCCAATACATTCGATTGTAAATTTTCATCTGGCGCGTATTTATATGAATCATCGGTCGCCGGCAAATCGGTTTGCGATTCCCACAGTGTCCGTGTACCTTTGGTGTTGGCGCGACTACGTTCTTTTTGCTCGGCCATGGCGCGTTCGAAACCTGCGACATCAACGTCCATATTTTTATCGCGCAAAATCATCTGGGTTAAATCCAATGGGAAACCGTATGTGTCAAATAATTTGAACGCGATTTCACCGGGTAAAACCCCATTTTGCACACGTGGAATTTCGACATCCAATAACTTCATTCCGTTTTGCAACAAATCCGCAAAGGCATTTTCTTCATTTTGAATAATTTCGACAACGTGTGCTTGCTCGCGCGCAAGTTCTGGATATGCGTCGCCCATTTCAGTCACCAGTGCAGGGTACAACTTTGACAGCAACGCCCCACGATGCCCCAGTATTTGCCCGTGACGCATCGCGCGCCGCAGTATGCGACGGATAACATACCCGCGGTCTGTGTTGCTGGGAATAACGCCATCTGCAATTGCGAAACCAACCGCACGCAGGTGGTCGGCGATAACTTTGAATGACGGTGTGTTTTCATCTGTACGTTTTACACCGACAATATCCTGGGTTGCGTTCATTAAATTTGTAAACAAATCAGTGTCATAATTATCAACTTTGCCCTGTAATATTGCGGCCCAGCGTTCTAATCCTGCGCCTGTATCAACATTTTGCTTTGGCAAAGGTGTTAAATTACCGTTTGCATCACGATCGTATTGCATGAATACATCGTTCCAGATTTCCACCCAACGATCGTCTTCGTTTTCAATATCGTCCCCAAAATCATAGAATATTTCTGTGCATGGGCCGCATGGACCTGTATCGCCCGCCGACCACCAGTTGTCTTTGTCGCCCATACGAATGGCTTCTTTACCTGCAACGCGACGCCATATTTCAGTGGATTCTTCGTCGCTTTCGTGTGTGGTTACGCGCATGCGGGCGGGATCTAATTTCAGTACATTGGTTAATAAATCCCACGACATCTCGATTGCGCCAGATTTGAAATAATCGCCAAAAGACCAATTGCCCAACATTTCAAAGAAAGTATGATGACGTCCATCAAATCCAACTTCGTCCAAATCGTTGTGTTTGCCACCTGCGCGGATACATTTTTGCACATCGGCAACACGCGGTGCGAACGCAGGTTCAGTTCCCTGTAAAATACCCTTCCACGGAACCATGCCGGCGACTGTAAACAACAATGTCGGGTCATTTGGTATCAGCGATGCAGACGGTACTATTTTATGTCCGTGTGATTCAAAATAATCCAAAAACACTTTGCGTATATCATTGTATTTCATTGTAATATCCCTTTGCATAAAATGTTAAAAATGTTTGTTTATAAAAGTATAAATTTAATCATCTTGCCCCGACGGGGCCGCCGCCAAAATCTCATGAAAAGCCTGATTACACTTATCGATTATGTCACGCATATATTTATCCTGATTCCGCGCGGGCTTGCGAATACGGTTATATTTTATATGCGGGGTATCCAAATCGCATTTGATATAGTTTACTTTATTCATGTAAATCGGTACAGCGTTTGGATTTTTTTCACGCGCCAACATATTAACCATATTCCACATTATTGCGTCAATTGGCGGCACAAAATTCAGCCCCGAAACGATGCGTGATACCGCATTTGTTGCAGGTTCCTGAATTTTCAGTAATTCAAACAAAATGCTTGCCCGTACGGGCGTCCCCGCCAACCCCAGATGCGGTCGCAACAAAATAACATTTTCGTCATCTGGACACACGTCAGTCGGGTTTTCCATCGCGCGCAGCAAATCAGACACCCTGTGACGCAACACGATTGCGTTTTGGATTACCGCAAAATTATCGTCGGACACATTTGGTATGTCTGCGTCAATTAAAATATCGTCATCATCACAAAATATAAACCAATTAGGTTGCAAATTGCGGGCCGCATTAACGATTTCCATACGTGCGCGAAATTCGCCAATATTTTCATCTGAATTTATTACCTGTAAATCCCCACAGTACCCCAATTTGCGAATTTGTCGGCGTGTGATGGTGGTTGTCGGATTGTCGTTAAAAATAATCAAATGAAATTTCTGACGAATTCGCCCGATTGCAGGCACAGAAATCCGCAACATTGTATTATCAAATGTTGTTAATCCAATGACAATATCGCTTTTTTTGTGCATCATGTGACAGATTGTAAATAAAACTTTATAAAATTGCAATCAGTTACTTAAATATGATATAATAAACACAAAGATTTTGCAGGGAATAAAATGAAACCGTTAATGTTGTTTGCAATTGTGGTGTTGGTGGCGATAGTAATTGTTGTATCGTTTGGGTTGCAATTGGAACCGTCTGCACCGATTGAATTTGCATCCGACGCGGCGGCAAATGTATTATATGTCTGTCCGGGCACCAGTGCATTTTTCGACAATTTCGCCAATAACCTGCAACCTGTGCACCATATTTTAATAATTGTGTTGTTTGCCGTCATTATGTTGTTGGCATTCAGTTGGGGGTGGGCACTGTATCAAAATTTGTTAAACGATTCATTCAAACGTGACACATTCAAAAAACCGTGGCGGTTAACGAAATGGACATTTTGGTGTGCGGTTATTGCGTTACTGTTCGTTATGACGCCAAATTATTTTCGCAGTGTACAGGTTGACGGTTTGAACGGCGAATATGTTTTATGTGAATATAACAGCCCAAATGTCAGGGCTGTTCCCGCGGAATCTGTTCATAATTAACGGCGCAAGTTTATTTTTTGTCAAATTTATAAAATTTCAGCAAAAATAAATATACTCTTGACTTAAATGCCCGAATTCTCTACGATTCGGATAAGCAGTACAGGCAATGTCCGTGGAATACAAAGGATTGCGAAAATCGTGTAACCAAAAACGGCGTATATCTGCGGTCTTTGATTTCACAGACATTGCCTTGGGACTGCCGGACACCTTATATAAATTTATATGAAAGGAGAAACACAATGAACAAACAGCAATTGATCGAAGCAATCGCAAACGAAGTCGAAGTTACCAAAGCAACAGCGGCGGCATGCTTGGACGCATTCATCAACACAGTTACAAAAGTTTTGAAAAAGAAAGGCGAAGTTCGCTTGGTTGGCTTTGGCACATTCACAACTGCTAAACGCAAAGCTACAACTGGCCGCAATCCTCAGACTGGCGCTGCGATTAAGATTCCATCTTCTACCCAGCCTAAATTTAAGCCAGGTAAAGCATTGAAAGATGCGTTGAATTAAAGAAACGGGGCAACGCCCCGTTTTTTTTGTTACTCGTAACTCCCTTGTCATTGCGAAGGATCGCGAAACGTTGAAAACGTTGTCGTACGACTGTGGCAATCCAGTTATAATATGTCTGCGGGCGAATGCCCGCAGTACTTTTTTTATTTACTGGATCGCCACGCTCCGCTCCCGATGACAAAGGGGACTAAGTGCCCAATCCCACACTTCCTTTGTCATTCCCGCGCAGGCGGGAATAAGGTCTATTAAATTCATATCGCGGATTGCGGGTGAATAAAAAATATAACGCTGAATTATTCCCAAAATTAAATAATTATTAACAACCCAAGCCCTATTCCCGCCTTCGCGGGAATGACAAGGGATTAAGTACCTAATCCTGCACTCTCTAACCACCCCGGCGGCAAGCCGCCACCCCTCCAACGGAGGGGAACTTAGTCCGTAACGGCAACATAACAAGTTCCTCATCTAGCGGAGGGATGGCACGATACCGGGCCCCGCGAAAATGCAATTTTCGTGGGTGGTTGTGGCGGGGTGGTTTGTTATACGAAGCCTCGGCGAAGGGTGGTCTATCACGAATAACCGACCTAGCGTTGTCTGTCACAGATGTTTTCAATTGGAATTATTGCGGCGGGCGTCGGACCCATTTGCCCATTATAATGACTGGTCGTATTTTGATTATACGGTTTGCGCGCGCCTGTAAATTCTTCGTAATAAATTTGTCCGATGCGCATATCTGGATACACCACGGTTGGATACAGTGTTTTTATTTCCAAAGTCCATTGCCCACAAAAACCATCATCGCCACGACCCGCCGTATGATGATTTAATATAAAATTGCGTCCGACCGAAGATTTTCCGTCAATATACGGGAACAGATTGTACGTTTCAGTATATTCCACCGTATGTCCCAAATATCCAATCGCAGGTGACAAAATCACCCCATGATTTGGGATTTCCAGTTCAGTCGTTTTGTGTGATTCTGCATCGCACGGATCCAGTAAAAATCGTGGATTACGTGGATCGTATTTTTCAGGATATTTGCGATATTCCAAATAAGCACTGTAATCCCAGAACCAATCGCGCATAGAATACACGCGTCCCTTGTGATATTCCAGTGCGGGATACATGCCATACGGCAAAGTATTTTTATAAATCTTTAATTGTTTGCCCAGATGCAGGTCGTAACTGTTGCTGCCCAAACATTTTTCATCAAATGGCGTAATTGTTATATCGGGCTTTCCATCGGGATTATGTGGATTTTGTAATTGCATGCGTCGCAAAATTTCGGGGCCGGTCAGTTGCATAGTTATAAATCCTTTTATATGACTGATTCCTCTCCGACGTGGATTCTACAATACATCCATTCATTTGCAAGATTTTTATTCACTTTTGTTTTTGGTGTGCTATTGTACGGGATATGGAAAACACATACTCTGGATTTGTGGCCATTGTTGGCCCGACTAATGCGGGTAAAAGTACCCTGATTAACCAAATTATGGGGCGCAAAGTATCCATCGTTTCGCATAAAGTGCAAACGACGCGGACTAATTTGCGTGCGGTAAAAATGGTGGATAATCGGCAGTTGATTTTTGTCGATACGCCTGGAATTTTTCGCCCGTCGCGCCGATTGGATCGGGCTATGGTGGGTGCCGCCATGGATGCGACATCTGATGCAGATGCCATATTGTTGGTGATTGACGCACAAAAGGGCATAACCGATACAGTGCGCGGATTGGTTGAAAAAATCCGCGATCATAAAAATCTGTTTGTCGCATTGAACAAGGTTGATGCCGTACCCAAAACCGAATTATTGCCAATAACGGCAGAAATAAATGAATTGGCGCACCCGCGTGAAATATTTATGATTTCCGCGCTGAAAAACGACGGTGTGGATGAAATGTTACGCGCGTTGGCGGCCGTTATGCCGGCCGGGCCTTATTTGTTTGAAGCGCACGATGCAACGGACGTGCCGGATAATTTGTATTTGGCGGAATTAACGCGGGAAAAGATTTATAAATATATTCATCAGGAATTACCATATCACATAAACGTGGTGACTGAACGCGTTGATGTTGCTGATGATGGCGTGTTGGATATATATCAAAAAATCGCTGTGCGCAGCGACGCGCATAAAAAAATTGTAATTGGACGCGCGGGTGCGCAATTAAAGAAAATTGGAACTGCCGCCCGTCATGATATTCAAGACCAATGGGGCGTGAATGCGCGCCTGCATTTATTTGTGCGCGTTGAACCAAATTGGGAAGATGTATCTGAAAATTACGAAGACCAAGGATTGGAATTTAAGAAATAATGTTGCACACATCAGATTTTGATTTTGAATTGCCGCCTGAATTGATCGCGTCGCACCCGTTGGCCGCGCGCGATGCGTCACGTATGCTGGTGGTAATGCCGTCGCATTCTGGCACAGGGGACAATGTGGTCAGAGATACCGCAAATTATAAAACATTGCCATTTAATCCAAAATTGTTGGAACGCGCACGTGAGTTACGTAAATCAAGCAGTTTGCCAGAAGCCTTGTTGTGGCGTGAAATCAGTGGAAAAAAATTAAATGGATTGGATTTTGACCGTCAAAAAATAATTGGAAATTATATAGTGGATTTTTTTTGCGCGTCGCAATTTGTGGTAATAGAGATTGACGACAAATCGACACACGATAACAAAGTTAAATATGATATAAAGCGTGATAAATATTTACATGATTTGGGATTAACGGTAATTCATATTCCTGCATCGGATGTATTGAAAAATCCACACGACGTCTTTATCGGGCTCTCTAACCACCCCGGGCTTGACCACCCACGCGACACATCGCGCGGGGCCCGGTGTCGCCCACCCCTCCAACGGAGGGGAACTTATCCCGCGACGGAAACGCACCAAGTTCCCCTCTGCGGAGGGGTGCCGCGAAGCGGCGGGGTGGTCATGGGCGATTACGTCACGTTGTCCGATAAACATATTCGGGATTTTGTGGATTATCTGCAACCAGGCGACGTTGTGGTGTTCAATAATTCACGTGTAATTCCAGCGCGTTTTAATGCGACTGATTCACACGGTGCGTCGCACGAAATCACATTGCACACGGCGGTAAATGATAAAGTTTGGTGGGGGCTGTGCAAAAAGTTTAATAAAATCCCGTTGGGCGAAATTCTGACAATGGATGATGGCACAACCGCGCATGTATTGGACAAAAACGACGACAGCGGATTAAAAATTGAATTTAATTGCGATAATGTTTTTGCTGTGTTGGACGCAGTGGGTAAAATGCCATTGCCGCCATATATGAAGCGCGATGCGGAAACATCTGACCGCGAACGTTATCAAACGGTATATGCGGACCCCATTGGTTCAATGGCTGCGCCCACGGCCGGTTTGCATTTTACGCCAGAACTGATGAATGAAATCGAACGCCGTGGTGCGAAAACGGTAAAAATAACCCTGCATGTTGGTGCGGGTACTTGGATGCCGGTAAAAACCGAAAATCTGAACGAACATAAAATGCACAGCGAATGGTGCTGTATCACCCCGGCTCAGGCCGACATAATAAACAACGCAAAACGCGTAATTGCGGTTGGAACAACGTCTATGCGCACACTGGAAAGTGCGGCAATTGACAACTGTAAATTAGCGGAATTTGCGCGATGCAAGCGCATAGTCCCAATTTGTCGCAGTACGGATATTTTTATTACACCGGGCTATAATTTTCGTGCGGTTGATGTGTTGCTGACTAATTTTCATTTGCCAAAATCAACACTGTTTATGTTGGTTTCGGCGTTCAGTGGTCTGGACGAAATGAAGACCGCATACGCGCACGCCGTGGCGGAAAAATATCGATTCTTCTCGTACGGGGATTGCTGTTTATTATTCAAAAAAGGGGACGCATAATGTCGTTAAAGTTTACATTATTGGCAACGGATGGTGGTGCGCGTCGTGGCGCGGTGGAAACCGCGCATGGGACTTTTCAAACGCCCGCTTTTATGGCGGTGGGCACGGCTGCCACGGTCAAGGCATTAACTATGGATATGGTTGCCGCCACGGGTACCCAGGTTATTTTGGGCAATACATATCATTTAATGATGCGCCCCGGTGGTGATTTGGTTGAAAAAATGGGCGGACTGCATAAATTCAGCGGTTGGCATGGACCGATATTAACCGACAGTGGCGGGTTTCAGGTTATGTCACTGTCTAACCTGGTTAAAATGCGGGAAGAGGGCGTTGAATTTACATCGCACATAGACGGTGGAATAAAACATTTTCTGCGTCCCGAAGATTCCGTTCATATTCAACATCAACTGGATTCAAATATAACAATGGCGTTGGATGAATGTTTGCATTTGCCCGCCCCACGTGAACGGGTTGAAAAAAATGTGGATATGGTTGCCCGTTGGGCGCGACGCAGTCGTGACGCCTTTATTGACCGCCCAGGGTACGGTATATTTGGCATTGTCCAGGGGGCTGATTTTGCGGATTTGCGTAAAAAGTCCGCAAAACAATTAACCGACATCGGATTTGATGGTTATGCGGTTGGGGGGCTGGCCGTGGGCGAACCCCAGGATGTTATGTTTGATATGATTGCAACAACAACGCCGTTGTTGCCATCGGACAAGCCGCGTTATTTAATGGGTGTTGGTACGCCATTGGATATATTGGGCGCGGTGGAACGTGGCATAGATATGTTTGATTGTGTAATGCCCACACGTGCCGGCCGCACGGCTCAGGCTTTTACCAGACATGGCACAATGAATATGAAAAATGCGCGTTTTCGTGATGATTCCGCGCCATTGGATGATAAGTGTGGATGCCCGGCATGTAAATTATCACGCGCATATATACACCATTTGATAAAGTGCAATGAAATTCTGGGGGCGACATTACTGACCCAACATAATTTATGGTTTTACCAAGATTTAATGCGCGATATTCGCAATGCCATAGAGCAGGGCAACTTTGCCCAATTCAAGCAAGATTTTATATCAAAATACACAGGTGAAGAATAAAATGAGTGATATTACAATTAACAAAAATACAGCCACAACCCCAGGCGCGCCACGCTTGGTGTTAAAAGCGAATGATAAAATATATCTGGCGACCGCTGTAAAATCTGTTGATAAATTGACGTTTGTTTATACGTTGGCATGCCTGCGTCGTGGCACACAGTATGAAATAAACCCAACAACAGAAATCGCAACATTTGACAACGCGCATGACGCGGCAATATATCATAAAACAGTCAATCAAATTATGACTTATCAACAAAAAAACATTGGCCCGCAGAAAATACGCGAAATGCTGGCAGATGATATAGTCGTATTCATGCAACAAACGCGATAAAAATGTTGAAATAAATTGACAAAGTTTATTAAACTGTGTTTGTCAGTAAAGGAGTTTTATCATGCCCAGAAAGAAGAAAGAAGTCGAAGTAATCGAACAAAACGGCGCAAAAACGGTTAAAAAGAAAAAATCGTTTGTCACGCGTGTGAAAATTATTTTTGCGGTTGTGTCCGTCATCTGGATTGCGGCGGTAATTGCCGTACCGTTGGTTGTAAAGAACAAATACAGTGAACCGATTAAAAAATCGATTGTGGTGTCTATGTTCTATGACTTGCAACGTGGTTTGGTTGACCAGTACCAGCAATTATTGGCCGGCGTTGCCGATGCGATAGATTTGGAAAAACCGGTCGCGTTCGCGGTGGATAAAGTTCGTATGGTTGGCGATGCTGTCGATGTTGTGACTGATACAACCGATAAAGCCAAAGACGTTACCGCCGACGCCAGTGCCGCCACAGACAAAGTGTCTGAAACAACTGAAAAGGTTGGTAAAATAACCGGTCTGGCAAATATGTTTGGCATTAACACCAGTGGCATTGACAAGGCTTTGAATGAAGTGGACAAGGGGGTAAACCAAGTTAATGCAGGCATCGACAAAGCAAACGAAACAATCGCCAAAGTCGATAATGTTGCCGAAATGGTTAACTCGAAATTGGATGAAGTTGAAAAAGATTTGACCGGTCTGTTACAGGTTGAATTTGATGAAATGATTGACGAAGTTGTAAAAACACAACTGGACAAAGGCACAGGCGGCATGGGGACTGCGCTGTTAACGGATTACGGTATCGAACACGTATATCCGTGGCGTCCATCGTCTTGGCCGGTTGCAACCCAGATTTACAACGATTTGTCTCAATCCGACGTTCAAATTGTGACGACTATAACCAACACGGTTGATAAATATTTCAACTATGTTGCATGGGGATTGGTAATTGCGGTCTGGGTATTGGGTCTGTGGATATGGCATGCCATGTTCAAGAAAACCAAAGCCGTCATTGCGCCATTTGTGGTATGCCCACGTTGTGGCCACACATTTGCGGACAAACGTACAGCATACGGATTTTTGCAAATCCTGCAACCGTGGAAATGGCTGTAAATATGGTGGAAAAGCGCGAGATTTTTGGTAATGATTTCGGCAGCCCAGTCAAAGTAAAATTGACTGGGGGGCGATGGTTTTTTATTGCGCTGGGGACAATGATGGTAATGTTTGCGGCATACGGTGTGGTGGGTGCATTAAATGACGCAAATGAATTAAAACGCGCTGAATTGGATATTCTGCGTCAAAGATTGGATGTGGCCAAACGCCAATATACATTGGATTCACTGAAATATTTCGGTAATCAAAAAATCAGATAAAAAATTGCTTGCAAAGATAAAAAAGATATGTCAGAATGTCCCACACAGTGCGAGCGTAGCTCAGTTGGCTAGAGCGCAACCTTGCCAAGGTTGAGGTCGAGGGTTCGAGCCCCTTTGCTCGCACCAAAGTTTTATAAAATCCGCCGAATGGCGGATTTTTTGTTGCGGTATTCGGTGCAAAGGGGCTCG
>CALXMC010000005.1 GCA_944389385.1 uncultured Alphaproteobacteria bacterium
GATTCCTGTCGCCCCGACCAAAAATAAAGAAACGCCCGCAGTGGCGTTTATTTATTTTTGTATGGGTATTACGGAAATCGACATCGCATACGCAGTATGCCCCGGTTCGACAATGAGTAGATTTGACAAGCACTGGCGCAGTCAAATCGTTACGAATGCCCCGCAGCCGACATTGAAAATGTCGTGCGAGGGATTCCTGTCGCCCCGACCATCCGCTTTCGCTTACGCCGCGGCAAGATTGGCTGATAATGTTTATGAATTTTCGTTTGTTTATTTTTCGCCCAATGCGGCCAGAATGTTTCTGAAATTATCGTCCAACACGTCCGTTACATCAACGTCTGAAAATTTGATGTTTGGCACAGTTTTCATCCATTCAATTGCCGGCAGTGTCGTTTTCCAAAATATATCCAAACGTTTACGTATGGCCGTTGCGTCTGCATCATCGGCACGACCGCCACCCTCGCGGATGCGTTTTTGAATGCGCGCAATCATAATTTCTTCGGGCACGTCCAGGTATAAAACGTGAATATTAAATTTGTCTGAGTAATTATCAACCAACCAAGTTGCCTGATCCATAGTGCGCGGAAATCCATCCAATAATACATCCGAATCACAATCCAAAGCATCAGACACAATTTTTGTCAGCATTTCAAATGGCAACAATTCACCGCGCGCCATAATATCGCCAACCGTGGGATTTGTTTCGGCCGCATCGCGCAACATTTTGCCGGTTTCAATATATTTATATTCATGACGTTCACGCAGCATACGGGCAAATGTGCCCTTGCCTACGCCCTGACCGCCCATTAAAACAATCATCTTTTTCATGCCAGGCATTATAGCATAAAAAACAAAATCCGGCAAGTGCCGGATTTTGTTTTTTTATCTGGAATGTATAATCCCAGATTATTTTTTGCTGTTTTCAATCGCAGCACCCAGAATATCGCCCAAAACAGATCCACTGTCGGCCTGGTTCGCGTATTCTTTGACCGCCTGTTTTTCCAACGTTACTTGTAACGCACGGATAGACAGTTTTACCACGTTGTTATCAACGGATACAACGGATGCTTCGACTGTATCACCAACGTTGAATTTGCTGGTATCCTGTTCGGATTTTTCGCGCGACAGGTCTGTACGGCGAATCACACCGCGGATGTCGTTCGGCAAAGCCAAAATCAATTCGTCCGGTGTAATTTCGGATACAGTTCCTGAAACAACCGCGCCTTTTTTTAATGATGCGCTGTTGTTTTCTGCACTTTCCGTCAATTGTTTGATACCCAAAGTGATACGTTCTTTTTCTGGGTTGATGTCCAGAATCTTTGCGGTGACTTCTTGGCCACGGACGAATTTTTTCAATTCTTCTTCGTCCAATTTGTTCCAAGACAAATCAGAGATATGAACCATACCGTCCAATTCCGGTGTCAGCGCAACGAACAAACCAAATTCAGTTGTGTTCTTTATCGGACCGGTCACAACATCGCCAACATTGTGGGTTTCTGCAAATTCTTTCCAAGGATTTGGTTGCAGTTGTTTATATCCCAATGAAATACGACGTTTGTCTTGGTCAATGCCCAATACGACAACATTTACATCTTGGCCAACCTGCAAAACTTTGCTGGGGTGGATGTTTTTGTTTGTCCATGACAATTCAGACATGTGAACCAGACCCTCGATATTATTGCCCAAGTCAATGAATGCGCCGTAGTCAGTCAAAGATGAAACTTTGCCCGATACTGTGTCGCCAACATTGAATGCACGGGATGCGTTTTCCCATGGGTCTTCTTCCAATTGTTTTGCACCCAATGAAATACGATGGGATTCAGGATCGAATTGGATAACTTTGACTTTGATTTTTTCGCCAACATGCACCAATTCGCGCGGATGATTAACGCGTTTCCATGACAAATCTGTCACGTGCAGCAAACCATCGATTCCGCCCAAATCAACAAACACACCGTAATCAGTGATGTTTTTAACCGTACCTTCGATAACCGCACCCAAGGATATGTTTTTCATAGCCTCTTTCTGGGCGGCGGCAATGGCGTCGGCCTGGATAGCACGGCGGGAAACAATCGCGTTCGTGCGCAGCGCGTCCATTTTCAGAACACGGAATTTGTCGCGCAATCCAATCAAAGATTTCGGATCGCGAACAGGTTTGTGATCGACCTGGGACGACGGCATAAACGCAAATACGCCGTTGATATCCACAGTGTAACCACCACGAACAACGTCGATAATTGTGCCTTCGGGGTCTGTGCCTTCGGCGACAGTCTTTTCCAATTCTTTCCATGCTTTTTCTGCACGTGCCTTGGTATAAGACAGAACGGCCGTGCCTTCACGCGATTCATAGCGTTCTACAAAAACGTCGATAATATCGCCGACAGATGGAACAGATGCACCAAATTCCTTTAACGGGATGCGACCTTCGGATTTCAGACCAACATCAACCATCGCGAAATCGCCGCGAATGTCTTTGACTGTGCCCTTGGTGGCGTATCCCTGTAAAGTTTCTTGTGTGCCATAGTTGTTGTTAAACATCTGGACAAAATCTTCGCCAGATATTGGATTATACAAATCTTTGGATAAATCTTTCATACAGAAATTCATACAAAGTTGGCCGTCGCAAATGTAAAAAATAATGCGAGGACTTGTGGGGTTAATCGGATTCGTTCCACGCCCACCCGCAGAACTGCGGCAATTATAAATGAAATTTTTAGCAAAAGCAAGAGATTATCATAATTTTTGACAAAATGTTATTTAGTGATATAATTATGCCGTTGTAACAGGAATTAAGTCATGAACAGAAATTGGGAAAAAAGACAAAATCGAAAAAATATGTTTTTGGCAGGTGCGAAATCTGCGATTTTAACCGCTGCAGTTATACCTGTGTTGGGATTGGCGGTGCACGGTCTTAATAAACTGGGGACGGTTCGGGTTGAAAATTATTCTGTTAAAAATCGTTTTGAATGCGCGTATTGCTTTAATGTGCCTGAATCAAACAAATATTATTATTCAACGCCGATAATTTTTGGCGATGCGTTAAATGGTTGCAGACAAAAAGAATACTATGCAGCATCCCCGTGGGCAACATACAGTTTAATAGCCGGCGCAGGCGTCGCAGGCGCGGTTTTATATCGCAGAAAACAAAGACAATATTAAAAAACGGTGCCATGTGGCACCATTTTTTTATTGTGCAATTATGCGGGCGCGTTCGTCATAGTCTGCGTCCAAAACGTATACGCGTTGGCCAACAGAAAATACCACGTCATCGCCCTGGGTTAATGTGACGGATTTACCTGAATCCAGTTTGACTATGTATTCCATGCCACGCTGCATGGACAGACCTTCTTGTGCTTTGCCACCCAAATATCCGCCCAAAACGGCACCGCCAACCGTTCCGATTGTTTGTGCCAATGCGTTGTCACTGACCATACTGCCGGCGACGCCACCGACAATGCCGCCCGCCAATTGACCGACTTCGCCGTCTTCGGTGGCGATGGTGACCGGGCGGACGTTTATTATTACGCCTTCGGATACTGTGTTAACGTGACCTGCGCCAGATGTTTCGTATCTGTCGATATTCAAATTCGCACCACATGCCGCCAAAACCAACGCAAAAAATAAAGCAAATGTTTTTTTCATGTCTTTACCCCTTTGGGGTATATATTATCGCGTATATTGGTGTGTTGCAAGTAACATGTCTTCGATTCTGTGGCGCGGCAATATACTTAGTGCGACAGATGGCGTCCCGTTAAATTTGCTGTTATGATATACGCGCAATACGCGGGATTCTGGCAATAATGATATATTTTTAAGTTTGCCCGTTTTATCAACAACACCGTTTATCATGTCGGCGCGCAAAGACCATGCCAAATCCATAACCAAGCCTGGATTTATCGGCGCAGTCGATTCAGGGTTGTATGGTAAATGGTATTTTTTATGGATATTTATATATCCCGGCAGCGTTTTGAATAATGTACCCATACGAGTGTCATATTCTTGGTATGTGCCGGATAAAACATAATCCTGGGCCGCCAAAGAAGAACGGCGAATCATGTCTGCGTTTGCGGTGTAAAATTCAGGGTTCATTGCACGCAGTAATTGTATGCGTAATTCATAAATCGGTAACAGTTTTTGTTTCATGCTTATCCCCTTTTGGATTGCCACGTAAATATATAGCATCGTTTGCAAATATGTCAATATAAAACGCCCCACAAAATGGGGACGTTTGTTTAACAAGTTTGGCGCGCGATTAAAATGCGTAACGCAGCCCCAAATATACCTGGTGCGATTCGATATCCATGGATAACATTTCGCCGCTGTTGATATATCTGTAACCCAAATCGATATCAAATGCGTCTGTCGCCGCGTATGTCAATCCAACGCCCAATTGCCATGCCAAATCATCGCCGTCAATATCGCCGTGCACGTATTCATTGTCAAGTGATATTGTTGTCCAACCATAACCGATACCTGCGGTAATATACGGTGTGACGGCAAGACCTGTTTTAATATCGCCGACCAAGTTTAACAATGCCGTGTGATTCGAGACATCCACAGAATCATCGCTTAAATCTGTGTAAATATATTCAGCCTCGATACGGGCGGCGAAATCTTCGCTGTCAAAGAATGTTGCGCCAACCACGCCACCAACCATCCATCCGTTGGTTGAATCGGTGGGGGTGTTTGAAGAATCAGATGATGTTTTTGTTTCAAAATCATATCCGCCACGTACGCCGACGTATGGGTTAAATTCAAATGCTGCGTTTGCGCTGGATACCGCGAAAACAGCCAACAAAGATGTTAATAATATTTTTTTCATAAGTGTTCTCCTTTCGTAAGGTGTGTGTTCATTATGGGGTATAAATCCTGCATTGGCAAGAAAAAACGCCCCGTGTGGGACGTTCTTTGTTTATCGCGCAACTGCGCCACGTAATTTTTCGTGACACAGATAATTTTTCAATTTGAACCCGTTTGATGCAGACCAATTCAACATTCCACGCCAATTTTCGTTCGGAATTTCCACAGTCGGCAATGGGTACGGTTTGCGTTTTAATTGCTCGCGAACCTGGGGGATATGGTTTTGATAAATATGCGCATCATGCAATTCGCCCTTTAATGTACCAGGCTTTAATCCTGCTTCTTTGGCGTACAGTAACAATAACAACGCATAACTGGCGATGTTGTATGGCACGCCCAAGAACATATCGCATGAACGTTGTGTCCATATCAGTGACAATTTCCCATCGCGTACAACCAATTGGTGCATAACGTGACATGGCGGTAATGCCATTTGAGGAATGGCAATCGGGTTCCATGCGCTGACCAATATGCGGCGGTCGTTTGGATTGTTTTTTAATTTGTTGATTGCGGATTGCACTTGATCCAGTCCTGGGTTTTGCGGGTTAAAATTATCTGTCGGATTTGCGTCAATGCGTTTTTGATCCCACTGATATTCGCCGCCAAAATGACGCCATTGAAAACCGTAAATCGGCCCCAGATCGCGTTCTGCGTCCATGATTGCATTGCGCGTGACGGTTTGTTCTGGTTCGGTCATGGGCGGCAATTGCGCGGCGGCAATATTGTATTTTTGTTCAACCTTTACCGGATTTGCCCATTCGTCCCAGATGTGGCAATTTCTGTCTTGCAGCCATTTTTTATCTGTTATCCCGCGCAAGAAAAATTCCAGTTCCGTTGCGATGTTTTTCAATCCCATTTTTTTCGTTGTAACCAATGGGAATCCATTGGACATATCATGTTCAAACACCGCACCGGCAGACAAACCAATGTCTGGTATGCCAGTTCTGTTCATGCGTAAATCGTGACCGTTGGTCATGATGTTATCCAAAATATCCAGGTATGCTTTCATTGTTAAATTCCTTGTTGATATAAAAATACGCGCAAAACATGCGCGTATCTTATTTTATTTAACAGACGCCTGTTGGAACAGTTCTTCTGGTTTTACATTTTTTTCTTTTGTTTTGACGTGTGTCAGCATTGCGTCCAATGCCTTGCGTTCAAAAATCATGCCGCGCAACATGGTCAAAGCATTTTGATTTTTGTTGTAAAAATCAAATACCTGTTTTGGGTCCGGGTATTGTGCGGCTTCTGCCCAGATGGCATGCTGCAAATCGTCACGGGTAACCTCGACTTTGTTTTGGGTTCCCCATTCTGCTAAAATCAAGCCCAGTTTAACACGGCGTTCAGCATCACGATGTTCTTGCTTTTCATCCCATTTGGATGTCTTGTTTGTGCGATCGTGTTCTTGTTTTGCCATGTTGTATTCTTGTTCAACCAACGTTTGTGGCAAATCCAGTTTGATTTTATCGGCCAAAATGTCTAACAGTTCATTACGCATTTCGCGTTTTGATGCTTCTTCATATTGTTCAGTTAAAATACCGCGGATATGTTCGCGCAGTTTTTCAACTGATTCTTGCCCCACGGATTTTGCCAATTCGTCATTTAATTCAGGTAATTTATGCTTGCGCACTTCGTGTACCTTTACAGCAAAATGCGCGTCTTTACCCGCCAAATTTTCAGCGTGATAATCAGATGGGAATTTGACATTTACATCAAATTCATCGCCAGATTTGTGGCCAATAACCTGGTCTTCGAATCCTGGGATAAATGCACCAGAACCCAATACCAGATGATGTTTTTCGGCTGCGCCGCCTTCGAATGCCTCGTCGCCAATAAAGCCACGAAAATCTATGACCGCAGTATCGCCATTTTGTGCAACGTATTTATCGTCTTGTTTTTCGGCAACGCTGCGAGATTTACGAATGTTTTCCAATGCTTTTTCAACTTCGGACTCGTCCAAGTTGGCCGTTTTTTTGGTTACTGTATATTTTTCTAAATCGACCGTTGGTAATGTTGGCAAAATATCGAATTCCAATGTGTATTCTGCATCGTTACCCATTTCCCATTTAGATAAATCAGCACGTGGCGAACCCGCCAAACGTAACTTTTTTTCCGCCAGATATGCGTTCAAATCGCGGTTCATCAGTTTGTCAATCGCATCGGCAGTGGCAGATGTGTTATATTTTTGGCGCAAAATAGATAACGGAATATGTCCCGGACGGAACCCAGGCATTTTCGCCTTTTTACCATATTCTGTCAGTATTTCATCCGCCGCAGTTTGTAATTCCGCCGCAGAAATGGTGCCATTTACTGAATAGTGTAAATCTTTGATTTTTTCTTTCTTAAACATTGTTTTCCCCATTGAATAATGAATTGCCGAATGATTATACACAGTTTTTTTATAAACGCAACAGGCTTTTTTTAATATAATTAAAAAATCCGCCGATGGCGGATTTTTGTATTCGTACAAACGAATTAACGTTTGCTGAACTGGGTTGAACGACGCGCTTTGTGACGACCAAAGTGTTTACGTTCAACAACACGGCTGTCGCGGGTCAAGAACCCGGCCGCCTTTAATGTTTTGCGCAAATCTGGTTCGGCGCGTTCCAATGCCTTGGAAATGCCGTGTTTTACGGCGCCCGCTTGGCCCGACAGACCGCCGCCAACAACAATGGCGTGAACGTCGTACGCGGTTTCACGTTTTGTGATGCCGAATGGTTGGGCAATAATCATCTGCAACACAGGACGACGGAAATATTCCACCATCGGTTTGCCGTTAACGATAATTTGACCCCGACCCGGAATCATATAAACGCGTGCAACGGAATCTTTACGTTTGCCGGTTGCATACGTTGCGTTTGTTAATTTAACGTCCGCCACAACAGCTTTTTTTGCGGCTGTTTTTGCAGGGGCGGCCTTTTTAGTTGTTTTTGTTGCCGTTGTTTTTTTAACGGTTTTCTTTGCTTCTGTCATTATTCGCCCCTTTTATTTTTACGATTCAGTTCGGCAAAATTTATAACAATTGGGTTTTGTGCCGCATGTTTATGTTCTGGGCCCGCATACACGTGCAGTTTGGTCAAACGTTTGTTCGCCAATGCAACCGCAGTGCGACGCCCCATCATGCGCTTTACCGCGTTGAAAACCAATTTTTCAGGTTTTTCATTACGCATCTGTCCCAGGGTACGTTCCTTAATACTGCCGGTCCATAAAGAATGCCAAAAGAATTTGGTTTTATCGGCCTTTTTCCCAGACAAAGCAACTTTGTCCGCGTTGATGATGATAACATGGTCGCCGCAATCCATATTCGGTGTCCATGTCGGCTTGTTTTTACCACGCAGAATGTTTGCGGTATATGCCGCCAAACGTCCCAGCGTGCAATCGGTCGCGTCAATCAGATACCATTTTGCATCCAATTCGCATTTTTTTAACGATTTTGTCGCTGCCATAGTTTTTTACCTTTTTATTAAATTTTAGCGGGGCTATTATGCCCCGCCCCGTTGAAAAAGTCAAGAAAAATGTATGTGGTATTATTGTACCCTACATTTCGTCCGGGATTTTTAATCCCATTAAATCGATTGCGGTTGCCAATGTGTCGCGTGCGATGCGTGTGATTTGAACGCGTTGTGCGCGTGTGGCATCATCCACATCGTCGCGTAAAATCGGACAATTATGATAAAATGTATTTGCCAACTGGCACAAATCGTACGCATAGTTTGCAATCATATCTGTTGCACGATTGTCAAAAGCCGTCTGAACGGTACGTTCAAAGTCCAGTACCTCTATCAACAGGTTGCGTTCGTCGGAAGACAGATTGACAGTACTTACGTCGGCGATATCCCCTGCCCGCTTTAATACGCTGTTTAAGCGTACCGCTGTGTACAGAATATATGGTCCTGTTCTGCCTTCAAAACTTGTTACAGAATCAGGGTCAAATATGTAATCTGAACGTAAATCATGCATCAGGTCATTAAATTTTAATGCCGCAAGCGCAATAGAATCTACTGTTTCTTGTGGTAGGTCTTTACCGCTTTCTGATACACGCTTTTGCACAGCGGTATTTATCATTTCAATAATATCGTTTAAACCAGCCGCGTTTCCGTCACGGGTTTTAAATGGTTTACCATCTGCACCATTTATAGTGCCATACCCTATGTGTTCAAGATTTTCTGGTGGAAATAAACCAGTGATTTCTGCAACACGAAAAAGTTGTTCAAAATGCAATTTCTGACGGATGTCCGTTAGGTAGATGATTTTATCTGGGTTATCTGTAATTTTCCTGTAATACAACGCCATTATATCCGTAGCATCGTATGGTACCGCACCACGAGAATTATAAAACATAACTGGTGGCATAGGTGCAGTATCGGTATCTTTTTTTACAATTATAACCTCGGCCCCGTCACTTTTTACCAATAGATTTTTCTGACGCAGCATTTTTTCAACAGGTTCGATATACTGTGCAGCGTTCTTTTCACCAAGATTTCTATCAAATGGCATGATGTTTAAACGTTTTACGGTTTCCATCATAGATTTTAATGATATTGGTAAAAAAACGTTATACAAAGCATTGTAACCTGGGTGCCCACGCTGTAATTCGGCTGTGATGATACGGGCCTCTTCCATGAATGCTTCGTCCGTTTTTGCCAATGCCGCCGCAGATGGGTAATATGTGTCTAATTCTTCAACGGGCATAGCATATTTACTGTAATCTGCGTTTTTATCAAAGTTAGATTGAAAGAAGGGCCAATCTGGATGGTTGCGCTTTATCCACGCAATAACCAGACCCATAGAACGTCCCCAATCACCCATGTGATTGTATGATATTGTTTTATGACCTAAATATTTTGCAATTCTGTTTAATGTATCGCCAACTATGGATGTTCTAAGGTGACCGATGTGTAAAGATTTGGCCACATTATAAGAACCATAATCCATATCAATTACCAAAGGTGCATCGGTTTTGCAGTCGTGTGGTTTCCCAGCGGCTTTCCATATAAAATCATCTTTTAATTTTATGTTTATAAAACCTGGACCGGCAACAGATGC
Organism: uncultured Alphaproteobacteria bacterium; assembly: GCA_944389385.1. Classification (GTDB taxonomy): domain Bacteria; phylum Pseudomonadota; class Alphaproteobacteria; order Rs-D84; family Rs-D84; genus Enterousia. The sequence continues at coordinate 9,907 of CALXMC010000005.1, forward strand.
GTCCGCTATAAAATCAAGCTCTTTTAATTTTGGTAAAATTTCACCGGCCAATTCGCGCGGATTTTTGCCCGCAGATTTTGCCATAACCATTGCGGCATTTGTTGAAAAATCGCCAAAAGCGCGATTACGCGGCGTTTCCAAATTCGCGGTAAATCCCAATTTATTATTTATAGATTCTGATACATATTTATACAAATTCATTTTTTTGCACCGTTACATTATTATATTGGTAATACAACGCGTACGCGCAGGCCGCCCAAATTGCTGTTTTCCAAGAATATCTGGCCACCATGGTTTTCAATGGCGGTTTGAGCAATTGATAATCCCAATCCGGTACCGCCTGTTTTATCGCTGCGCGATTCATCCAGACGCACAAACGGGCGCATAGCATCGCGTTTTTTGTTGTCTGGGATGCCGGGACCGTCGTCTTCGATTATGATTTCAATTTGGTCGTCTGTGTCGCGTTCGGATATACGGATAGTTTTTTGCGCATATCGTGCCGCGTTTTCAATGATGTTTGCGAATGCGCGTGCCAACGCCATCGGTCGTGCGTAAAATTGCGCCGGTTCGTCCGGGAAATCGGTTTGGATATCTTTGTCGGGCGCTGCATCGCGTGCAATACGGATTAACATGGGCGGTAATTCTGTCGTTTGTTCGATTTCAGGTAATTCGCCCCGTGCAAACGACAAATAACCGTTTACCATTTCGGTCATGCGATCGATGTCCTGTAATAAATCCTTTTTCGATGCAGAATCAGTCTCGACCGCCAAACGCATGCGCGTCAATGGGGCTTTCAAATCATGGCTTACCGCGTTTAACATGTCGCTGCGGGTGCGATTGTATCGGTTCAGGCGTTCTTTCATCGTAATCATTGCTGCGGCGGCTTCGCGTATTTCGCGTGATCCGGTTGGAACAAACCCAGGTGCGTCCAATCCGCGGCCAAAGCGCGATGCAGCACGGGCAATACGACGAATACTGCGTGTGTGCATAATGATAAACGGTGTCACCAATATAGATACAATCAAAATCGAACCGATTAACCATATTATAAATACTTCGGTACTGGTGGAATAAATCCGATACAAAGACGTGCCAAATGTCACAATTTGTCCGCTGTTTGCGGGAATGTCTATAAAGACCAGACGTTTGCCTTTGTCGATATAGATTTGTGCAGGCCGTTTTATACGCGATGACAATTCGTTTGCCAACAATCCCGCTTCGCGTGAATTATTATCATTTTTGTTGGGGCGGTTCAGTTTCGTATTTACAGATACGTTTATGCCCATGTCGCGTGCCATCGTGCGCGCCGCATCCGTGTTACCAGTGTCAATGAAATTCATCATTGTTGATATTTCCACGGCCAAACTGCGTGCCAATGTCGCATGTACGCGCGCCCAATGATTACCAAAAAATACATTGGCGATAATAACCTGGGCGATTATCAGCGGAATTAAAATCATCAAAATGGTGCGCCATAAAAAACTGCGTGGAATCAATCTCATATTTATTCACCGTTGTCTGTATCATTTGCGCCGACATGTACCAATTTGTACCCGCGGCCACGAATGGTAATGATATCTGTGTCTGATAATACACCATTTAATTTGTTTCGCAAGCGTTTTGCAACCATTGGCGCCGCCGGTACAATATTGCCAATCGGGGTTATTAAATTACGTAATAATTTTTTTTCTTCACCGGATAAAGGCAATATGCGTAAATTTTTGTCGCGTGATGTTATAAAAAATTCGCCGTCTGTGAATACCAGGCCATTTGGCATTTTTCCCGTTTCGTCCCTGTCTTTTTTGATAATGTTATTTAATCGCAATACCAATTCACGCAATTGAAATGGTTTGGCCAGATAATCATTTGCACCCCCAGATAATCCATCGATGATATTTTCGGCACCGCCCATTGCGGTCAACATTATAATCGGTGTTGAATTGCCATTTGTGCGCAGTTGCTTCAAAAAAGTTAATCCATCTGTGCCGGTCATCATGCGGTCTAAGATTATCGCATCCACGTTTATGCGTGATATTATATCACTCCCAGATTCCGCATTGGCGGCGGTCAATACATTAAAACCGCTGTCGCGCAATCCGTGCGCCAACGTTTTACGTAAAATATCATCATCGTCAATAATTAAAATAACTTTGTTCATCAAAAATCAAAAGATGGCGATTTTATTTTTGTAATGGTTCAACCGCATATTCGCCCGGTTGGATTGTCAGTGTCGAATTTATGCCGTTCAAATCATCTTCGCCGGTAATTGCCGCCCTGAATTGCATTCCACCAGTTGTGAATTCCGTTTTGAACAGTGCATAACCAGTGCCGCCACCAGTGGTGGGACCCTGCATACCCAAAGAATAGTATCCGCCCAAAATTCCATAATCCAGGTCGATATAATCCAAATTTACCAACAATGATACGTTGCTTAAACCGTCACTGGTCATGTTGCATGCAAATTCACGATTTGATAATGTTGCTTGGGAATTAACGGGAATGACAATGTCCATGATTGTGGGCTCGCACGTGCGGGCAATGCCATTTACCAGAAATTCGTATGTCATGTTTACAGTTGCGCGTGATAAACCAGTCGAAACATTAACCTGGGAAATTGTGGCCTTGGGAATTTTTACCAAAGCATTTGCAATACCACTGCGAACAGGGAATGAAATACCAGATTGCAGACAATCACGTGAAAACGGATCCGCTTCGCATATATATACGCGGGAATGAGTGTTCATCATGAACATGTTTGCCAAACTGTTAAACAAAAATGTGCGCGTTATGCGGTCGTTTAATTTGGTGCAACCAAAATTACGGCAAATAATCATTGGACGATCTGCAAACATAACCCCAGGGTGCATCATAGATTCCATTTGTCGCGCCTGTTCTATGTTCAAATCGTAATCCAGACTGTCTGCACGGTTCATGAATTCTGTTTCAGGGATAAAATTCGGGTCGTCTGGGTACGCATAATATGATTGAACCGGCGTTTCTGTGTATATCGTTTGAAAATTATCGTAAACAATTTCTTCGGTTGCGGCATACGCAGACGCAGAAAACATAACCATAGCAGTCAATGCAGATGTTAAAATGAATTTTGACATAATTAACGACCCCTGTGCTCTTTGATAGATATTAAAACATTCGCGCCTGTTCTGTCAAAACAAAAATTTATGTTGAAAATTGCGATATGTTTGTTCTATAAGTATGTGTGATAAAAGTTTTTACATCAAGGAAGGTATTGTCATGGTTGATATTATGATTACGGGCGAAGCCGGCAAAATACATGCTGTTTATAATAAGTCAGATGTGCCCACTGCGCCGTTGGCGGTGGTGTTGTCTGGGAATCCGCGGCAAAAGCATCACATGAACGACCGGGTGTCGTATGCTATGTTTCGGGCGTTTATGGATGCTGGGTTTTCGGTGGTGCGATTTAATTATCGTGGTGTAAATAATTCCGAAGGCGCATTGGGAACTACGGCTGATAATATGTTGGATATTGCAACTGTAATCGATTGGATTCAAAATAAAAATGAAGACAGTGACAGAATATGGTTGGCGGGAAACCAATTGGGTGCTTGGTATGTATTGCAGGCCATGATGCGTCGGCCCGAGGTTTCTGGGTTTGCGTTGGTGTCGCCGGATCCATCGGTGTCTGATTTTGCGTTTTTATCGCCCCGCCCCAATCGCGGATTATTGTTACAGGGTGCAAATGAATCTGACGAGGCCAAAGCCTTTGCAACACATTTAACACAAGTTTTGAAAAAACAGGCCCAGATAGATTTGGAAACTATACGCGTAAAAAATGCAGATGAAAATTATTCTCAACCCATTGAATTGCGTCAAATGTATAATGATTTGAAGGCATACGTCGGGCGTGAAAATGCTGATAATAAATTGTTGTAATAAATATGCAAAATAATACAGAACGTTTTTTGGATCCAAATATACCCGATGAAATGGCGGCGACCATTCGGCCACGTGCTTTGGCCGATTTTATAGGCCATGACGCGTTAAAGCAAAATTTGTCTGTATTTATTTCGGGTGCAAAATCCCGGGGCGAAGCCATGGATCATGTTTTGCTGTATGGCCCGCCGGGGTTGGGTAAAACAACATTGGCGCATATTGTCGCAAATGAATTGGGGACCAATTTCAGGGCAACGGCCGCACCGATGCTTACCAAGCAAGGCGATTTGGCCGCTATATTAACATCGTTGGAACCGATGGATGTGTTGTTCATAGACGAAATACATCGTTTGCCCACCGCAATCGAGGAAGTTTTATATTCCGCAATGGAAGATTTCAAGTTGGATATTATGTTGGGCGAAGGTCCATCCGCCAAAAGCGTACGGATAGATTTACCGCCATTTACTTTGGTGGGCGCGACCACGCGGACCGGTTTGTTATCAAATCCGTTGCGTGACCGATTTGGTATAGATTTACGTTTGTCGTTTTATTCGCCAGATGATTTGGCAAAAATTATTATGCGCAGTGCCAATATACTTGGAATGCCAATAGATGTCGATGGTGCAAAGGCATTGGCACGCAGCGCGCGTGGTACACCGCGTATTGCAAACCGGTTATTAAAGCGTGCACGTGATTTTGCGACCGCCCTGGGGCGCGATGCGATTTCGGCCGATACAATTAAAACGACTTTGGTTCAGTTACACATAGACGAAAGCGGTCTGGACGAAATGGATCGCGAATATATGACTGCCATTGTGCGGCACTATGCCGGTGGGCCGGTTGGGATTGAAAATCTGGCGGCGGCATTGTCTGAACCGGCCGATACAATAGAAGATGTGATAGAACCGTATTTAATGCAGTTGGGATTTATTCAACGTACGCCGCGTGGTCGTATTGTGACTGATGCGGGTTATGCCCATTTGGGATTGGTGAAATAATCAAAAATGAATAATCTGGTAGATTTCTTTGCAATCGCAGAAAAATTGGAATGCGAATACAGAACGACCCGGATGTCAGATGGGGCGCAGCAATCTGTGGCATCGCATTCGTGGAATATGATTATAATTGCAATCGCGTTGCAACCGCATTTGACACGTCCTGTAAATATGGAACGCGTGATGGAAATGTGCGCCCTGCACGATTTACCAGAAGCGATTGTTCATGATGTTCCGTTGCATAAGCAAACGCCGGACGTGCGTGCAAAAAAACATGCCCAGGAATCTGGGGCTGTTTCGCAAATTACTGATTTGTTGGGGAATGACAAAATTCGTAATGTTTTGGATGAATATGAAGAACGTAAATCGTACGAAGCCCGATTGGTCAAGGCAATAGATGTTTTTGATGTGGCATTGCAACATTTATGTGCCGCAGATTTGAAATACGTCGGTGAATATGATGATAATTTTTATTGGAAATTATTTTTTTCAGATAAATTGGCATCTGGATTTGATTTTGAACCAATATTGCGGGATGTTTTTGACGAAGTTCGGCGACGGGTATCCAAGCGCTTGTTAAATGAACTGGGTATCGATTCAAGTGTGTTTGTGGGGAAATGAAAAAAATGAAAACTTATACTTTTCCATTTGCGATTGCGTATGCGGATACTGATGCGGGCGGTATTGCGTATCATGGGCGATATATTGAAATCGCAGAACGCGCACGTATGAATATTTTGCGTGGGATAAAGTTCCCAGACGGTGATGTGGGATTTGTTATTCGCGATTTAAGTATTCGTTATGTGCGGCCGCTGTTCTTGGGGGACGAGTTTGTTGTTGAAACAACGGTGACTAAATTCGGTGCGGCGTCAATGTCGGTTGAACAAAAATTCGTGAAAGATGGTGAAATTTGTGCTATACTGGTCGGAACGGCTGCGTATATTGGTGCGAATATGATGCCAAAGCGTATTCCTGATTCTGTGGCCGCACCATTTCGGGAATAAGTATTAAATAAAAAGCCAAAGGAAAGAATAAAATGACAAATACGTTTTCTTTAACTACTTTATTCACAGGCGATTGGATGACGTTATTTATATCCATTGTGCTTGTGTTGGGCAGCGTTGTGTCCTGGGCGGTGATTATTGAAAAAATTCGCCTGTGGCATTATCAAAAGAAAAATCCTGTCCATGTTAAAAATGGCGATAATTTTGCCGTGATTGCAGATAAGTTAATTCGTCCGTTTGATAAAAACCTGTGGTTTTTGTCCATGGTGTCGTATGTTGCGCCGTTTATCGGGTTGTTTGGTACAATCTGGGGTGTTATGGATGCGTTTTCGTCAATCGGTGTGAATCAGTCTGTGTCGATTGGGGTTATTGCACCTGGATTGGCAACTGCGCTGGGGACAACTGCGTTGGGTTTGATTGCGGCGGTGCCTGCGGCGATTGCATATCAGTATTTCAGCAAAAAATCAGATGAATTGTACGATGATTTGACCGAACGGGTTAAAGAATTGAAAACTGATAAACATTCCAAAAAAAATAATTAAACAGGAATTGTATCATGACACGCAGAAGATACAGAAATGCAGACGTCAATATATCGCTGACCCCGATGATAGATATTATGACTGTGTTGTTGGCGGTGTTTATGGTGACGACGCCTATGCTGACGACGGGGATAGATTTGAATTTGCCGCGTGCGGGAAATTCAGCACTGACGGGTAATGACCACGCAATACAAATCAGTGTTGATGCCGCGGGACGTTATTATGTTGGAAAAACTGAATTGTCGCGCGATGATGCTGTGCGGCGTGTGGCCGCCATGCGTGGCGAAAATCCAGATTTAACCATTATGATAAATGGGGACGAGACCGCTGATTACGGCGCGGTGATGTCAATTATGGGCAAATTAAAAGATGCAGGTTTTCAACGCGTTGGATTGCGGACGCGTCTGGGCGATGAATAAAATCGGAGAAATATGAATTTGGGTACCAGATTTTCGTCGGAAAATATGTTGTTGTCAGTGTTGGGGCATTTGGTGTTGGCGGCACTGATGGTGACTTCGTTTGCGGTGGTGGTGCATCGTGCGACATTGGTCGCGCCCGATCGCATCGAAATTTTGGAAATAGATTTGAATTCTGTCACGGTAAGTGGTGACGAAACAATACTGCGGAATGAAAATGCTGATGCAGACGTGGCAGAGCCCGAGCCTGAACCCAAGCAGCAGCCGGCGGCGCAGCCATCGTCTGAACCCGAGCCCGAGCCAGAACCTGAACCAATTGTGGTTCCCAGTTTGGTCGAGCAAAAGCCGACTGCGCCCGAAATTCCAGAACCGACCGTCCAGAATATTGAAAGTTCGGATGAAACGGAATCGTCTGATACACCAAAAAAGAAAAAGCGCGTCATTCGCGTTAATCGTGAAGTGATGTCGTTGGACAGAACAATGACTGTGTCGGTTGTTGATGCGTTGCGTGTCGCGATGACGCGTTGTTGGGCAATCGATACGTCGCGCGATGATATTGGCGACATTCGTGCGGTTGCACATTTGACTATGCGGCGTAATGGAACTGTGCGCGATGTTTGGTTTGAATCGGCCGCGCGTGCGGAAACTGACCCCGGATTTGCGTACGTTTTGGAAACAATACGCAGCGCGATTAACACGTGTCAGCCCTTCAAAATGTTACCCGCAAATGAATTTGACAAGTGGCAGAAAATCCAACTGACGTTTTATCCCAATCAGGGCAAGGTTATGTAAAACCGGGGTGGATGCCCCGGTTGATTATTCGTGACTTGTGTCACCCTTCGCCGGGGCTTCGGGTGATAGACCACCCCGCCACAACCACCCACGAAAATTGCATTTTCGCGGGGCCCGGTATCGTGCCACCCCTCCGCAGAGGGGAACTTAGACCGCAACAAGACGAGAGATAGCAGCCATATTCTGCCGCTAGATGAGGAACTTTGTTCCGCGATGGGACGAGAGTCAGCAGCCATATCCGTTGTAAAGGGGAACTTGGACTGCGATGGGAACGTACTAAGTTCCCCTCCATTGGAGGGGTGGCGGCTTGCCGCCGGGGTGGTTAGAGACTGCGGGATTGGGTATTTACTCCCCTTTGTCATCGCGAGCGGAGCGTGGCGATCCAGTAAATAAAAAAGTACTGCGGGCATTCGCCCGCAGACATATTGCACTGGATTGCCGCAGTCGTACGACAACGTTTTCAACGTTTCACACTTCTTCGCAATGACAAGGGGGCTCGTATTAGCCCCACCCCCCGTCGCACTACGTGCGACACCCCCCCCGCCCCCGGGGCGGTGGGCATTCATACGACTGGCGCGACGAATTATTATAATTCTTTCCGCTCTTGGGCGGTGGGCATTAGACCACCCCTCCGCAGAGGGGAACTTGTTACGTTCCCGTTGCGGGCTGAGTTCCCCTCCATTGGAGGGGTGGCACGAAGTGCCGGGGTGGTTAGAGACTGCGGGCTTGGGTACTTAGTCCCCTTTGTCATCGCGAGCGGAGCGTGGCGATCCAGTAAATAAAAAAGCACTGCGGGCGAATGCCCGCAGACATATTATAACCTTAGATTGCCGCAGTCGTACGACAACGTTTTCAACGTTTCACACTTCTTCGCAATGACAGCGGTGTTTCTGGTTACTCGTGATAAACCACCCCGCCCAGGTTCCACCCACGTCAACTTTGTTTGCGCGGGGCTCGGTGTGGGGCGGTGGCATTAGACCACCCCGCCGACTGCGTCGGCACCCCTCCGCAGAGGGGAACTTGTTACGTTCCCGTTGCGGGCTGAGTTCCCCTCCATTGTGGGTGATTATTATTATTTGGTTTCCATAATAAAAATTTTTATTTTTAATGTTGCCCCGATGGGTGATTTTTTGCTATTGTCGTGGCATGGAAAATCAATTTGTTCATCTTCGTACGCATTCACGTATTTCAATCGGCGCGGGTACGCTGAAAATCAAGCAAATCCCCGAACTGTGTATCGCAAATAATATGGGGGCGTGCGCGCTGACGGATACGAATATGATGTCGGGGTGTGCCGAGTTTTCCGACGTTATGCCCAAAAATAAAGTCCAACCAATTATTGGGACTGAAATCACATTGAACCAGCATAATGTGGATCCGAAAATTTTGCGTCAAAATGCGCTGTCGCGAATTGTTTTGTTGGCGCAAAATCACGATGGTTATCTGAATTTGTGCGAATTAAGCCGAATCATGTATATGCGTGGCGAAAATCATCATTTGGGGCCGTATATTACTTTTGAAGAATTAACCGCGCACAGTGATGGTTTGATTTGTTTGTCTGGGGCGCATACGGGGCCGATTGGAATGGCTATCTTGAATGCCCAGGATAATTTGGCGCGTCAATATGCAGAACAATTTTTGTCTGTGTTTGGCGACCGTTTTTATATGGAAATTCAGCGGCACGGGTTGGATGAAGAAATCAAGACTGAGCCCGGATTTTTGAAAATTGCGTTGGATTTGAATATTCCAATCGTTGCCACAAACGATGTCGAATTTGCGTCGCCACATGATTACGAGGCCGAAGACGCGTTAAGTTGCGTTTTGGGGCAAACCAAGGTTATCGATCCAGACAGACCACGAAAATCATCCGAACAATATTTCAAAACATCGGCCGAGATGGCTGAGTTGTTTTCTGACCTGCCCGAGGCGATTGAAAACACAGTCGTGATTGCAAATCGTTGCGGTTTTATGGTTAATGTTCATGAAAAACCGTTGTTGCCGCGCTTTGGTGATGATTTTGAACAAGAATGTCAAATGTTGCGCGATAATACTATGTCGGGGTTGGCACGCAATTTGGCGCAACATGGAATCACTGATACAAAACCATATTATGAACAGGCTGAATTTGAACTGGGCGTTATTATAAATATGGGATTCCCAGGATATTTTTTGATTGTTGCGGACTATATCGATTGGTGTCGGCGAAATGATATTATGACGGGGCCGGGGCGTGGGTCTGGCGCGGGGTCAATCGTTGCGTGGGCGTTGGGTATTACGCATGTTAATCCGTTACAGTATGGGTTGCTGTTTGAACGATTTTTGAATCCTGATCGTATTTCTATGCCTGATTTTGACGTGGATTTCGAGCCGACTGGTATTGAACGCGTGTTGGCGTATATTTGCGATAAATATGGGCATGATTCTGTGTGCCGCATTATCACGTTCGGCAGTTTACAGGCGCGTGGCGCAATCCGTGATATCGGGCGCGTGTATGGGATTCCGTATTCTAAATCCGATCGGTTGTCCAAACTGATTCCGTCGGATGCAAAAACGTTAAAGGATGCAGTTGATGCGTCGCCCGAAATTCAATCTGTTTTGCAGGGCGATGAAGATTTGAACAAAGTTGTTACAATCGCCGAAGAATTGGAAGGTTCGCTGCGCAATTTGGGGCAACATGCGTGTGGCGTTGTTATTGGCGACCGGCCGACGACGAAAATCGCGCCTGTGTATCGCGATCCGGCGAACCCGTTGCCATCGTGTCAGTTTGATGGGCATTATTTGGAATCGTCTGGGTTAATTAAGTTCGACTTTTTGGGATTGGAAACGTTGGCGATTTTGAAATATGCCACCAAGTTAATCCAACAAACGCGCGGAATCAACATCGAATTGGATAAAATCCCCACAGATGATGAAAAAACTATGAATTTATGGCAATCGGGTAAAACCGAAGGCATATTCCAATTCGATGCCCCGTTCGTCCAGCAAACTTTGCGGAAAATGCACCCGACCAGTTTCTTGGAAATATCGGCTTTGAATGCGCTGAACCGACCGGGGCCAATTGCGTTCATTCCGCAATTTATCGCGCGTATGCATGGCGAAGAAAAAATCGAATATGTTCATCCGCGGGCTGAACCGATATTAAAGGAAACATACGGTATTATCGTTTATCAAGAACAGGTTATGCAATTAACACGCGTGTTGGCGGGATTTACACGTGGACAATCGGACAACGTGCGTAAAGCCATGGGTAAAAAAATCGCCAAAATGTTGGATGAATTGGAAGGCAAATTTTACGATGGTTGTGAAAAAGAACAAACATTAAACCGTGACCAGGCCAAGGCTTTGTGGGAACAATTCAAAGAATTCGCCAAGTATGCGTTTAATAAATCACACGCGGTGGCGTATTCCATCGTTGCAAATCAGTGTGCTTATCTGAAAGCAAATTATACGCCTGAATTTTTGGCCGCGTCGATGTCCAGTAATTTGAATGATACGGATCAATTGGCGTTGTTCGTGGATGATGCCAAATCCAATTTTGGAATTCAAATTGTCGCGCCGGATATTAACCAAAGTGAATCTTTATTTACTGTGCGTGATGGAAAAATTATATATGCGTTGGCGGCGATTAAGGGCGTTGGTACGGTTGCGACCGACGCGATTGTGGCCGAACGTAATGCAAATGGGAAATTCAAAAATCTGACTGATTTTGCCAAGCGGTGCGCGCCGATTATGAATAAACGCATTTTAGAGGCGTTTGCCAAGGTTGGCGTTTTGGATTCTTTGGAGCCCAATCGTGCCTCGATTTATATGAATGCGGATGCGATTTTATCGTATGCGTCAAAATCGCGTGAGGGGGCGAATTCTTTATCTCTGTTTGCGAATACGGTCGAAGATGATGTCGCCGAAGACAGATTAACAAAAAATCTGCCGCGTACGCCGGCGTGGAATTTTGCCCAGCGTTTGGAAAACGAGTTGTCTGCGTTGGGATTTTATATTTCTGCGCATCCGTTGGATCAGTACAGGCATTTAATCGAACGGGCCAAGTTGGCAACCAGTGCGACTTTGGCATCCATGGGTGACAGAAAACCGGTACAAATTGCCGCGACGGTAAGTTCTTTTCCGCGGCGCAGAACCAAAACTGGTAAAGATATGATTACGATAAATGCGTCGGACAGTTTTGGAAATATAGATGCTGTGGCGTTTGGTCAATCTGCGGCTGATTTTGCACAAATTTTATCTGGGGAAACGTTGGTGTTAATATCAGGAAAAACGTCTGTGCGGGATGATAATATTTCGATTTTTGTGGATTCAATTATGCCGCTGACCAAATGGGTGGCGAAAATTGCCAAGAAAATCACGTTGGATATATACAACGGGAATGTATTGCCGGATGTTAAAAAGGCTATTTTGGCTTTGCGTCCCGGGAAAACGCGCGTTGTGTTAAATCTGCATGCGGCCGATAAAGTTGCCACCATGGCGTTGCCTGGGGGGGTGGAATTGGGGGCAACAACCGCAAATGATTTTGTAAATCTTGGGATTCGGGTCGAGATAGAATGATGAAACATATACCTGTTTTGTTGGATTCGGTTATGCGTGCGTTGGGCGATTTGCGCGGTCGCGTGGTGGTTGATGCCACATTTGGTGCGGGCGGATATTCGCGGGCTTTTTTGACCGCGGGTGCGCGCGTTATTGCGTTCGATCGCGATCCAAATGTTGTGGCGGACGCGCAAAAGATTATGGATGAATTTGATGGCCGGTTTGAATTTGTGCCCCGCCCTTTTTCGCACATTGCAGATTTAACTGATACTTATGACGCAATTGTTTTTGATTTGGGGATTTCATCCATGCAGATTGACGTGCCGTCGCGCGGTTTTTCTTTCCGTGGGGATGGGCCGTTGGACATGCGCATGTCGGCCGATGGTGTCAGTGCAGCCACGTTAATCGAGCAATCTGATGCGGCAACACTGGCGCGTATTTTGCGGGATTATGGCGATGTGCGGCGCCCAGGCGCGTTGGCAAACGCGATGAAGCGTGCATTGCCCAAGACCACATTTGAATTAAAGAATTTGATACATAATCCGAATGACATCGCGCCCGTATTCCAGGCGTTGCGTATTGCGGTTAATGACGAGATGGGCGAACTGACGCGGGCGTTGGCGGCTGTGCCGGGGCGACTGAAAGTTGGCGGGCGGTGCATCTGTGTCACGTTTCATTCAACAGAAGACAGAACGGTGAAAAACACATTTCGTGAATGGACCACTGTGCTGGGCGATCCGCGTATGCCGTCGGTTGGCACGGCCCAGTTTACGCCGATGCGGACAATAACGCCGACGGATGATGAAATCGCCGCCAATCCGCGTGCGCGCAGCGCGCACATGCGTGGCGTGATAAAATCATATTGACCGGCGATAAATATTTTTTGTACGATTAAGGCAAATGATAAAAAAGTAAAGGAAAAATTAGATGAAAAAAATTCTTTCGACTGTATTTTTTGGGGCTTTGGGGTTGGTTGCGGCGGTGCCCGCGGCTATGGCTGTGTGCCCGGTTTGTACCGTTGCCGTTGGCGCAGGACTTGAAGGCATGCGCTTGTTGGGCGTGGATGATGTGATAACCGGTATTTGGGCGGGCGCGCTGACATTGTCGCTGTTTTTATGGACTGTATCTTGGCTGAAAAAGCGCGGCGTTAAGAATGCGTTTTTGCAGATTATATTGCCGTTCATCGTTTATTATGGATTGTTGGCGGCTGTGTACGCTTTGCCCAGTGTTACGTTCGGCGTAAATACGCTGTGGGGCATGGACAAGTTTTTATTGGGTATCATCGTCGGCACGATTGCGTTTTACGGTGGGGCGCGTTGGTACGTGCAGATTAAGCGTAAAAACGGCGGTCATGCCCAATTCGCATTCCAGAAAGTTGTTGTGCCGTTGTCGTTTTTGGTAATTGCGACGGTGGTGTTTTGGATTATTACTATGTGATGGTTTTGTAAAGAAAAGGAAAGGATTATGAAAGCAAAAAATACTAAAACAACCGCAAAAAAATCGACGTCAAAAAAGTCTGAAAAAATGACGTTGGAAGAAATGGTCGCGCGTGTTGATGCGTCTAAAAAGGTCAATCCGTTGGATTTGTCGTCAGACCAAGATTTGTCCATTGCGCTGATGAACCTGATTTCGTTGGAAGAACATTTCTTTTTCAGTGGTGCAAAAACTCAAAAGACTGGATTTTATGATTTGATTAACACCGTTCGCGATATGCGTAAAGAACTGATGTCGCGCATAGTAAAAAAATCGTCGGCTGAAAATGGCGAAGTTTGGTGTATATCAAAACATTTGTTGGCTGCGTCCATGCGTTTGATGGAGGTCGGCACCAAAGCCCTGTCCGCGGGGAATACAGACGATGCGTACAATTTGTTTAATAAATCGTATGAATTGTATTCGCTGTTTTGGGGGATAAACATGGATTTGATTGACCTGAGTGGGGTTAAAAAAATCGCGCCGGACGTATATGAAAAATGTGTGGTTGACAATCACCAATCGGCGAAAACCGTTGCGCCGGCGGCGGATACGGCCGATGTTGCGCAATCGCGTTCGGTCGTGCGTCGTTTGGGCGATTGGGTAAAAAATGCAGTAAATTGTTGTATCGAGTAAAATTGGGTGTTGATTGCCATGTGGAAAAAATGGTATAATGCCCAGAAAGAGAGATGTAAAGTTTGAAAAAACTGGTTGCTGATTTTTGCAAATGCTTTGTCGCGATTGCGGCGGTTGTCGCGGGCGTGGACGCATTCGCGGCCCAGGCACCCAACCCGCGCGCGTCGGGTACGTCTGCATCGAATATTATTGCGACTGCGGCGGCCAAGTCTGAATCTTCGACGACATCGGCGCGTGTTGCGAATCGTGTTGTGCGCGGTGGGGCGACGACGGGTGTGGCGTCTGGGCGCACATCGGGTACTGTTTCGCGCAGTGCGACCGTGCGGCCATCGGTTACCGTTTCGCGCAGCGCGGCCATGCAGCCGGTTCGTACAAATACGACAACAACGGCGCGCAGTGGGACTGTGCGTCAAACTGTGGCGGCTGGTTCACCGACGGCGGCGCGCAGTGGTTCTGTATCGCGTGCGGCGTCGTCCAACGTTGTTCGTGCAACGCATAATCCGGCGTCAAATGCACGTGCGGCAACGACGAATACGGTTGTTGGTGCGTCGCGTGCCCAACCGCGTGCGACGGCGGTGTTTGATGATATTTCTGTATTGGGTGGCGGATACGCGGAATGTCGTACGGCGTATGCGACGTGCATGGATCAGTTTTGTGCCAATGCGAATGACACGTATCGTCGCTGTATTTGTAATGAACGGTATAACGAATTTCGTAACACTGAAATCGCAATTGAAGAGGCTTTGGATTTATTGGCCCAATTCCAGAATAATAATTTGACTGCGGTTGGTCTGTCCGCGGCCGAGGTTGCCGCCATGTACAGCGCGACCGAGGGCGAAAATGCGATTAAAAATGACACCAGTGCCGCGGGTCAAATGTTGGCCGAGATTGACGATTTGTTATCAGGCCGGTCGCGTGGCGATGGTGTTGAAAATGCAAATGCCACGGCATCGTTGGGGATATTATCGGTTGATTTTACGTCTGATTTGGGCGACATTTGGGGCGATTCGGGTTCGTCGATATTTGACAATGATTCTGGGGTTGATTTGTCGACGCTGACCGGGCAAGAGTTATATTCCCAGGCCAGTCGCCAATGTTTGGAATTGGTTGCCGAAACGTGCGATAATCAGGCTGTATTAAACATGGCGCGCAGTGCATACGGAATCATGATAACCCAAGATTGCAACATTTACGAACGCAACATCAACGCGCAAAAGGAAAGTTTGGAACAAACGGTTCGTACGGCTGAAAAATATCTGCGCGAGGCACGATTGGCTGAATACCAGTCCCATAATTCTGCGGACGTGAACGAGTGTATAACAAACGTGCGTAATGCGATTATGACGGATGTTGCGTGCGGCGCGAATTATGAAAAGTGCATGGATCCGACGGGTGCGTATGTTAACGCCATTTCTGGCGAGTTGATTTATTCCCCGCGTTTATTCCAGTTGACTGATATAATAGTGTTGCCGGGCGTTAATGCTAATAGCACTTATGATACCGATGTGTTGGCTGCGAATACGTCGTTTGATGATTTCTTGGATGAAAAGCGTATTTATGCGCAAACCGCGTTGGATTCTTGCCGTGATATTGCGGATACAGTATGGACTGAATTCAAGCGTCAGGCTTTGATTGAAATTGCCCAGGCCCAGGATGAAAAATTGGAAGAAGTTAAAATGTCGTGCGTTAATACCATGGCGGAATGCTATGATACCCAGGCCGGCGCATTACGTGATTTTGATACGACAACGGCGCAATATTCCGGCGCAATCAGTGCCGCCGCCGCCCGTCAAATGTGCCAGGATCAGGTTATCGCATGCGCGTCGTTATATGGAAATACCGAAAAATGCACATTTGATGCGAATGGACATATACAGGCAGAAGGTGCTGACACAACTACGTATGGCGGTATTAACTCGTCCGCCATGGCCAGCGAACGTTGTGGTCTGACCGCATTGTTGGCGTTTGTGGATACCGTTGATACCCAACGTATAAACGAGGGCTGTGAAACCGCGATTGAAAATTATTTGACTGAATTGTGCACCCCGGCCAGTGGCGATATGGGATATCCATGGGGATGTATTGGTTTGTCCGCGGACGAGGTGTTTAATCAGGTATCTGCCTTTGCGCAGCGTTCATGCCGGTTGGGGGATGCTGATTTAACAACGGATATTGTCTCTATGGTGACCGATTATGTTGAAAATATTCAATTTGGTGTGATGGAAATGTTGGCCGATCAATGTGAAACGTTGGGTGGATATTGGATTTATAATGGCGATTTGACATACGGCGAATTGGGCAGTGACGCAACCCCGTACACAGATTTCTATTCCCAGGTGTTCGGTGTGCGTTTAACCAATTTTGCCGAGGCCGCATCAACGGAAAATCGTGGAAATAATCAAACCAGTCCGAATTATGGCGATGGTGCTTATTCGTACACCGCATTGTCGGGCGCAAACCAATCGGCGCGATATGGCATGTCGTATGGGCAATGTGCCGAAAATACTATCCAGGTTCGTTGTTTGGCGTATAACGAAATGTATGGTGACGATGTTGCATCGTATGACGCCCAACATAACGTGTGTAATTTATCGGATGAATGGTATCGCCAACAATGTGAATCTATGTTGGGTGGGTATTATGAAGATGGCACATGCTATGCACGGAATCCGAATATAAATTAAATGGGTATAAAATGAGAAAGATTAACGCGCTGTTTTTTATATTCGCATTGTTTGCCACCCCCGCGGCATACGCCTGGGACGCGAGTGAATTTGCAGACGCATGGGGGGCAGATGTTAGTTCTGGTTGGACGTGCAAATCGCATGATCCACAGGATTCTATTATTGGTAATGGAACTTATGTAAACAACGTTTTTACCCCAACTTGCACAGGAAATGGCGGTGATAAAGACAATGATAAGTGCGGGTTTAATAATAACGGACGATGGACTCAGGGTGTTATGATGCTTGTAGCGCGCAAGATCAATGCCAATGGTGCGTATTTTTGTCCGACAGGTGTTTTTTCGACACGTTCAAAATGGCAAAAGGTGTTAAAAAATAAGTATCCGATGTATACTTTGTATTATCAAAAGCCGGGACAAAGCGCGGCCGATTGTTTTTGGCTGTGCAAGCCTGGTTGGGCTGGTGATGGTTGTTCTATCGCAGCTGAAGATTATTCCAGTTGTGATCCTACAACGGTGAAACGCTCTAATTATGATGGTAAAACAGATGAAAATGGTAAGGCTAAGGAAAGTTTTGCAGTTACGACAGCTACAAAGGACGTGGAAAATGATATTCCGATGTTTG
Source organism: uncultured Alphaproteobacteria bacterium (assembly GCA_944389385.1). Taxonomy (GTDB): domain Bacteria; phylum Pseudomonadota; class Alphaproteobacteria; order Rs-D84; family Rs-D84; genus Enterousia. The sequence goes on from CALXMC010000005.1 coordinate 27,518, forward strand.
CCACTTATGGCGATGATCCATGTAAGCCCTATGGAAGTTGTGATTGGGTGAATTGCCCGCCGGATGAAAATGATATTATTTTGGCTGTTTCACATTGGTTGCCCAGTGGTCATGGCGCGATAGTGCAACCGTTTTTGGTACGTACAGGGTACGATCGTTGGTATCAGGGACCAGGTTGGCCAATTATTTCGGCCAATGGTATGGAGACTCTGGTGTGTAAGTCTGGTTATGAACCCAATTTTACGAATGATGATTGTGTTGCGGTTAATCCAGACATATGTGATGTGGTGGTGGCGGCAGACGGTGATAACGCGTGTGGCGATAAATACGGCGAATTTTATGATTTAGATGATTTTAATGCTGAAACTATGGAGTTACATTTCTTTGGGTCTGAACCTGCGTATTCTTCTTCTGGAAAGCATGTGCTGACCGCGCATTATAATTGTTGGGGAATTTTGTGTACCACGCCTGGTTATGGGTTTGATCCGAATGTTTCGCGGGCAACGTGTGTTGATTGTGGGGTAAGTGATCTGCGTAATGGGGTTAACTGGTTTGGCAAGTGTGTTCGTTGCGATGTGGGCGAGATATTTGACAGCACAACGGGGTCTTGTGTGACTGCAACGGCTTTAAGTCATGACCGGTTGTATTATGGGCCGGGTAAGGATGAAAATACGGCGATTATCGAACAATGTTGGACGGAACCTGATACACGTTCTTATTCTGATTGTGTGTGGGGGAACAGCGAAAGTACGGGTAAGTTGATTCGTGCTGTGGGTACCTCTATTCGATTGTTGTCGCTGCCGAACGGCGGGAATGGTGGCGGTTCTGGTGGTAACGGTGGCGATAATGATAACGACAGTGGTGGCACCGGTGGTGGCTCGAATGGACTTGTGGTTGGTGATGTTATGGTGCCGGGCCCGTCTGGTGGTGGTTCCGGGGGTGGAGCCGTGATAAACACGACGGAAACCGGTCTGAATTCAAATACTCGCATGTATTAAAAACGGGGCGTCCGCCCCGTTTTTGTTACCCGTGACTTGTTACTTGTGTCACCCTTTGCCAACGCTTCGGGTGATGAACCCCACCCCCCGTCGCACTACGTGCGACACCCCCCGCCCGGGTTCCACCCACGCGATGTGTCACGCGGGGCCCGGGGGCGGTGGGCATTCATACGACCGATGCGACGAATTATTGTGATTCTTTTTCACTCTTGGGCGGTGGGGATTAGACCACCCCGCCCTGCGGGCACCCCTCCGCAGAGGGGAACTTGTTACGTTCCCGTTGCGGGCTGAGTTCCCCTCCATTGGAGGGGTGGCACGAAGTGCCGGGGTGGTTAGAGAGTGTGGGATTAGGTACTTACTCTCTTGTCATTCCCGCGCCCGGGGTCCCCGCAAATACGAATGTATTTGTGGGGTGGATAAGGCGGGAATAGGGTCTATTAAATTCATATCGCGGATTACAGATAAATAAAAACACAACACAGAATTATTCCCCCGATTAAAAATAACTAATAACAATCCAAGCCCTATTCCCGCCTGCGCGGGAATGACAAGAGTGGTGTGTGTTTGGGTACTTACTCCCCTTTGTCATCGCGAGCGAAGCGTGGCGATCCAGTAAATAAAAAAGCACTGCGGGCGTTTGCCCGCAGACATATTGTACTGGATTGCCACAGTCGTACGACAACGTTTTCAACGTTGATCGCACTCCTTCGCAATGACAAGGGGTGCTCGTATTAGCCCCACCCCCCGTCGCACTACGTGCGACACCCCCCCCGCCCGGGTTTCACCCACGCGATGTGTCGCGTGGGGCCCGGGGGCGGTGGGCATTCATACGACCGACGCGACGAATTATTGTGATTCTTTTCACTCTTGGGCGGTGGGGATTAAACCACCCTTCGCCGAGGCTTCGGGTGATGAACCACCCCGCCCCAACCACCCACGAAAATTGCATTTTCGCGGGGCCCGGTATCGGGGCACCCCTCCGCAGAGGGGAACTTTATTCCGCGACGGTATGAGAGTCAGCAGCCATATCCGTCGTAAAGGGGGACTTTGTTCTGCGACGGGAACGTGCCAATGCCCACCGCACCCTGTGGGGGCGGGGGGTGTCGCGCCCTGCGCGACGGGGGGTGGGGTTAGTGGTTACTTGTTACTCGTAACTCGTGATAAACCACCCTTCGCCGAGGCTTCGGGTGATAGACCACCCCGGCACTTCGTGCCACCCCTCCGCAGAGGGGAACTTGTTACGTTCCCGTTGCGGGCACCCCTCCGCAGAGGGGAACTTAGACCGCGGTGCTGTGGGGTAATAAAAAAATCCCGCGGTGCGGGATTTACAGATGGTCGATAAGCCGGATTTTGTTCCGCCCTGGGCCAGTCGTTTCCAACCACCCCAGGGTGGCGAGCATAATTAATCTGCGTTGCGTGTTGCCACGTACGTCAAGCCCCCTACCCGTTCCCTGGGTGGGACGCCCATTGGGAACCTATTTGAGGTTGCTGCGCATAGAGATTGCCCGTTTCACCCGATGTATTTCAATCGATTCGTCACTGTTGCTCTGATCGTCGGGTCGCCCCGCCCGGTATATTAGCCGGTATGCTGTCCCATGCAGTCCGGACTTTCCTCCGCCACCTGGTGCGCGCATGGCGCGGTGACGGCTATGCTCTGACCATCTGCGGGGTGTATGGTATCATGATTTTTGTATTTTGCAATTTTATTTATCTTTTTCGCTTGCAACGCATACCCCGTTTTTCATAAAATGTGGTATAAAAGGGAAAAAGAAGTAGAAGTAGGAAGTGTTCTATGTCAAGAATTCTGCGTTTTTTAATGTGCCTGTTTTGCATTGTTTTTATTGGTGATGCCGTATTCGCAGCGAGTTACGAATGCCCGACGTATCGTAAATATACCACCTGTAACGAGGGGTATTATTTGGCATATTCTTATGCGGGGACGGCATATAATAATATCAAATGGTATTCGACGCCGCGAGCTGGGAACGCGTGTCGTCCATGTACGGTTTATGATAATTACTATGATAGGCCCGAGGGTTCATATTACTGTGCGGGTGGAACGGCGAGACCGGTATTGAATACAGCTACAATTACATATAATTTGAACGGCGGCAGTGGCACACCACCCGCCAGTGAATCATGTACAAAGGAGGAAACCTGTACATTAAACAATGGCGAGACAACATCGTTTTATCGTGCGGGATATGTGTTCAAGGGGTGGGCCTTGACCAGTACCGCAACCAGTGGCTTTACCAGTTACACATTTACCGGCAGTGATACCGTATATGCAGTATGGGAAGAATGTGGCATCGGTGAGTACAAGCCCGGCAGTGGAACCCAGGCAGCGGCCGCATGTTCGCAATGTCCAGACGTAACCCCAGGGGGGTTTGTATACTTGCCGACAACAGGCAATACCAGGTTAACGGCATGCATTCAGGGTATTGCAAAAGCCGCAAATGTTAATGAATATTGCGCGACATCATCAGAAGCAACCGAACAGTTTGATATCCAATGTCAGGCCATGTCTGATGGAACATGGGGTGATTGTGCAATAGGAAATACTTGGATGGCAAACCCCGGCAGTTATGTTGGTATTTGGAAACAGACAATGCCAGCAGAGGATGTTATTGAAAATATGTGTATACCATGTGGTGTTGGCACATACAGTGAAGGCGGACTGATAAACAGTTGTTACGCGTGTCCCGAAAATTACCAGGATATTGCCGCGACGTCACAGGCAAATTGCCAGGGGACATTTGAAAAAACTGGTTCACAAATAACACCAGATATGCAGACGGGGTGCGCAGAACGTACTTTGGGAACGTGTTCACCCGGAACGTGCAAATATACCAAAAAATACAGCGGCACAATTGTGAATGACTGTACGCCGACCGATTGTACAAGGCGACAAACCTGTACTTCGGCGGAAAAGAATTATTATCTGGTCGGTAGCAATGCAGCATCTTGCGAGGAATTCAGCAGTCGGTATCCTTATTCCGATGGCGGAGATATTACGTATCCGTATTGTTACAGAATAGATACAAATACCGGCAGCCAGGTAAATGGACCGGTGCCAGATGGATGCAGTAGCGTCGATTCGTGGTATGATTGCGAACCTGGAACGTGCGAGTACAAGAATTATTACAGTGCAACCGATGAAACATGTACGCCCGCCAATTGTGAAAAAAAACCAGAGACGGTTCGCGCTGATGTTAATCATTATGTAAGTGGAACAAGTTGTCCGTCTTGTTCATCCTTTTCAACCAATTATCCGTACAGTGGTGGTGGCACCGGTGGTTATAGTATATGTTATAAAAATTGCAGCAAGGATTGTACGCAACAAACTTGCCCTAGTTCGGCATACAGTTGCACGCATGGCAGTTCATCAACCGACGGTATCCAGTACTATGGTGATTCGTGCGATGCACCGTCGTCAACGTGCACTTTGACCGTAAACAGTTGCAAAAGCCGTTATTATAAGTCTGGAAACAGTTGTGCGTCGTGCAGTGATTTGGGGGATGGTTCGTACACGATGTCTGCAGATGGCAATTCCAGTGGGTCGGACGCGTGCTATAAATCCTGTACGCGTGCGTGTACACGGCCGACATGCCCGGATAATGCAACTTGTTCGTATGGCAGTTCATCAACCAGCGGTACCCAGTACTATGGTGGTTCGTGCAGTGCTGAATCATCGACTTGTACAATGACGGTAACGTGTGACGCCGGTTATTACAAGAACAGCGGTGGCACATGCAGCCCCTGTGGCGGCAATGCGTATTATTGCCCCGGTGATAATACACGGTACAGTGTGGATTCTGGATATTATTCGACCGGTGGCACGTCAACCACACGTACCGGTCAATCACAATGCACGGGTGCAACATATTGCAGTGGTGGTGTGAAGAATAATTGCCCGTCGCAGACGTCCGGATGGACACGTAATGGTGGCACCGGGTGGACATCGTATACCCAGTGTAATCAAACACGTGCGGCAACATCGGCCAGTACGTATTGCAGTGCCGGTACATTAAAACAAAACGCAATCAGTGCACTCGCGTGGGGGGCAACGACTGTATCGTCGGCATTATCTGCCAAGGCCGGTGCGTATGTAAATGGTCAGACCTGTTCACAATGTACGGCGGATAATTACTGTACTGGTGGCACGGCTGCACCAACAGATTGTCCGTCTGGATATCCGAACAGTGCGGCCGGGTCCGATGCGATAACCGATTGTTACAGTAATACAAAATCACGTCCGTGGTCTGGTGGTATGGTAAATGGGGATGTGCCCACAAATTGCAGTGAGGTTACAGAATGGGGAACTTGTTCAAAGTCGGCGTGTGAATATGTTGCGTATTCCAACAGTGCCGGTACAGCCGACGGAACATTAAAGTCTGGATGCAAAGATAACAGAGAAAATTGCGTCAGACCTGTGGTGGCAGTTGCTGCGAAATCTGGATATTATGATGCGGGCACAACGTGCAGTGCGTGTCCAAATGGGTATCCGAATTCCGCGAATGGTAACGAAGGTGGCGCATCTAAATGTTATGCAAGTGTGTCTGGTGGGCATTATATCGGTACAAAGAACAGTGCCACGCAATCAGAGTGTGTGGGTGGTACGTATAAAGCCGCGCATACCGTGTATTATGGCAGCACATCCAGTTGCGCTGTGTGCGGAACAAACCAATATTCTGATGATGGCGCGGCCAGTTGTACGGCTTGTAAGACTTCGGCCGGATATGGTAATTCTGGTACAACTGCGGCCAGTCACGATGGGGTTGCGTCTTGTAAAGTGACGTGCGATGCGGGTGAATATGTGCCGACAGCCGGTGGCGGGTGCGTCGCCGTAGGCAGTGGGTATTATAAAACTGGTACAATGACCGTTGCACAAAATGCAACCAATACAACACGCAGCGCGTGCAGTTCTCTGACGGGGGTGTCTGTATCGGGTGGAACTTATTCATCTGTGTCGCCGTATAACGCGTCAACGACATGTCGGTACAAGGCGCCAGACAAGACTATTACAGGGTGCGCCGCGGTGACAACAGCGACTGTGGCGTACAGTGGTTCGGCATGGCCGGCGACGACGTATACTGTGTCGGCAAGTTCTGGATATTATATCAGTGGCAGCGGCACCGCCAGTGCAACGTGCGTCGGGTGCCAGGCCGGATATGCCTGTACCGGTGGAACGGCGGCGCCTGATGCGTGCGATGGCCAGACGCAATATCAGGATGCGGTGAGACAATCATCGTGCAAGACAGTTTCCAGTGGGTGGTACAAGGTGGATGATACTAAACAGGCACAATGCACGGGTGCAACATATTGCACCGGTGGTGTTCAGAACAGTTGCCCGGCGCAGACGTCCGGATGGACACGTAATGGCGGTACCGGGTGGACAACGTATACTCAGTGCAATCAAACACGTGCGGCAACAGCGGTCAGTTCGTATTGCAGTGCCGGTACGTTAAAGCAAACGGCAACCAGTGCAACCGCGTGGGGCGCATCCACCATATCGACCGCGTTCCAGGCCAAGGCCGGTGCGTATGTAAATGGTCAGACCTGTTCACAATGTACGGCGGATAATTACTGTACTGGTGGCACGGCTGCACCAACAGATTGTCCGTCTGGATATCCGAACAGTGCGGCCGGGTCCGATGCGATAACCGATTGTTACAGTAATACAAAATCACGTCCGTGGTCTGGTGGTATGGTAAATGGGGATGTGCCCACAAATTGCAGTGAGGTTACAGAATGGGGAACTTGTTCAAAGTCGGCGTGTGAATATGTTGCATATTCCAACAGTGCTGGTACAGCCGATGGAACGGTAATGTCTGGATGCAAAGATAACAGTGAAAATTGCGTCAGACCTGTGGTGGCAGTTGCTGCGAAATCTGGATATTATGATGCGGGCACAACGTGCAGCGCGTGTCCGTCGGGATATCCTAATTCTGATGACGATAACGAAGGTGGTATAACAAAATGTTACAGTAATACAAAATCACGGCCGTGGGGCGGTGGACAAATATCTTGTGCAACACCAACTGGCTGTTCGGACAGTACGTGTAATATCTGTACTTTGCCGGCGTGTTCATACGTGGCATATTCCAACAGTACCGGCAGTGCAGACGGTGCAATTAAATCGGGATGTGCAACAAATAATAAAGATTGTCAGCAAACCGTGAAATCTGTTACTGCAAAAGCAGGACGGTATGTCAGCGGCATAACCTGTCCGGCGTGTGCGGTTGGTACTTTCCAAGGTTCAAATGACAGTACCGCGACATCGTGCAGTGTGTGTTCCGGTAATACATATGCGGCGTCAACGGGTATGTCGTCATGCAGTGCTTGTCCATCTGGGTACACTATCAGTGGCACGGCGGCGTCCAATCACGATGCAAAATCTGATTGCAGTATTACTTGTGCGGCGGGTACCCGTGTGGTAACAGCAGATGCTGCGTGTACAACGCCAACGGGCAGCTGGTACACTGCGTCACACAGTGTGACGGCGGGCTCAACAACACCGGCAGCGACGGTTAAAGCGTGCCTGACGAATTATTCAACGCCAAATACAACAACGCGTACGGACCACGATGCATCAACGGATTGTAAAATCAGTTGTGCGGCAGGCACCAGAATTACCACGAAAAACGCAACAAGTTGTACTACACCAGCTGGTAACTGGTACGTCGGTGCACACAGTGTCGCCCAGGGCAGTATCAGTCCGTACAGCAACTGTTTGACCAACTATACAATCAGTGGCACCGCGGCCGCAAACCACGATACGGCAAGTGATTGTAAGATTTCCTGTGGTGGTGGTTCATATATCGCAACGGCAAACAACACAACGTGTTCTGATGTTGGTGCCGGATATTGGGCGGCAGCATCCACCGTATCCCAGGGCAGCGCAGGTGTTCGCAATGCGTGTGATGACGGGTTGACCACGATAGGTTCCGGTGCCGGCGCTGATGAAGTCGGTGACTGTGGACGTGTGTTGAACGTCAACGGTAAAAAGATTTATCTGCGCAGTGAACGGAAAACTACCCCGTCCCTGAACGTAAGTATCAATGGAACAACTTTCTATGGGAATATGGGGGCCAGTGGTATAGGTGCGTTGAAACTGAAATCCAATGGGACGACCTATTCCGTATATGACGACAGTATGCAATAAAAAACGGGGCGAAAGCCCCGGTTTTGTTATTCGTGACTTGCTACTCGTGTGCCCTCCCGCCCGGATTCCACCCACGCAAATTTTGTTTGCGCGGGGGCCGGGGGCGGTGGGCATTCATACGACCGATGCGACGAATTACTGTGATTGTTTCCATTCTTTGGCGGTAGGTATTAAACCACCCTTCGCCGAGGCTTCGGATGATGAACCACCCCGCCCCAACCACCCACGAAAATTGCATTTTCGCGGGGCCCGGTATCGGGCACCCCTCCGCTAGATGAGGAACTTTGTTCCGCGACGGTACGGGGGCAGCAGCAGACATATCCTGACCCAGATGGGAAATTAGGTCGTGGTGGAATTATTCACCCTGGTGGCGGGCGGCGGATAATGCTGTGCGCAGGGACTGTTCCGCAATCTGTCGAATTTTTTGCGCAAATGTCCGTAAATTCAGTGTGTCTGCAACACTGTCGGCAAAAATTTGCGATATGTATTCAATCTGTGTCGGTGCAACAATATATACTTCACTGGTTATGTTCGCCGGATTCAGTCGGCGTGCCGTTGGTTCGCGCATAATATCCCCCCGTTTGTCAAATAATTTTATCGTTTTATACTTGTTTGTTTCATCTTTTGCATTATATCATAAAGTGCCTTGACCGCAAGGCGCAAAATTGCTATACCTTTTGGGACAAGTACAGGGGAATTTGGTATGTTACAAAATTTAATTGGGAAAATTCTTGGCTCGGCCAATGACAGAATTGTTAAATCTTATGACAAGATTGTTTCTTTAATCAACGATTTGGAACCTAAATACGTCGCGATGTCTGATGAAGAATTGCGCGCCCAGACCGATATTTTGCGCAAGCGGTTGGAAAATGGCGAAAAAGAAAAGGACATTTTGCCAGATGCGTTCGCTGTCGTGCGCGAGGCCGGTAAACGTTCAATCGGACTGCGGCATTTTAATGTCCAGTTAATCGGCGGTATGGTGTTGAACAACGGGCAAATCGCTGAAATGAAAACCGGCGAAGGTAAAACGTTGGTTGCAACTTTGGCTTTGTATTTGAAGGCTTTGCATGGTCGTGGCGCGCATCTGATTACAGTGAATGATTATTTGGCGTCGCGTGATGCGCAATGGATGGGGCAAGTTTATCGGTTCTTGGGCATGACGGTCGGTATTATCCAACATGATATGACCGACGATGAACGCCGTAATGCGTATGCGTGCGATATTACGTATGTGACCAATTCTGAATTGGGATTTGATTATTTGCGCGATAATATGAAGTTTTCCAAGGCGCAACAGGTCTTGCGCCCGTTCTTTTTCGGTATCGTCGATGAAGTGGACAGTATTTTAATTGACGAAGCGCGCACACCGCTGATTATTTCTGGGCCGGCCGAAGATACCAGTGAATTGTATGAAAAGGTCGATGCGGTTGTCGCAAAGTTGGGGCCGGATGATTACAAGAAAGATGAAAAAGATCGCCACGTGACATTGACCGAGGGCGGTGTTGATACCGCGACGCGTCTGTTGCAGGAAGCGGGTTTGTTGGTTGGGGATAATCTGTATGCGTCCGAAAATGCCGCGTTGGTTATGCATATCCAGCAGTCTTTGTTGGCGCATCATCTGTATCAGAAAAATGTGAATTATGTCGTTCGTGATGGCGAGGTTTTAATCGTCGATGAATTTACCGGACGCGTGATGACTGGGCGTCGTTTTGGCAAAGGTCTGCATCAGGCAATCGAGGCCAAAGAACATGTGCGGGTCCAGCCAGAAAATCAAACTGTGTCCAGTATTTCGTATCAGAATTTGTTCCGTTTGTATCCGACGTTGGCAGGTATGACTGGGACCGCCATGACCGAAGCGGCCGAGTTCGAAGAAATTTATAAATTGCGTGTGGTGTCTATCCCGACAAATCGGCCGGTTGCGCGTATCGATCATCATGACGAAATTTATCGCAACAAAGATGAAAAATACGATGCCATCATCAAGCAAATCGAAGATTGTATGGCGCGAAATCAGCCCGTTTTGGTGGGGACTGTTTCAATCGAAAAATCCGAAGAATTGGCCGCAATCGTGCGCAAGCGGTTGGGAATCAACCCAGCCGTGCTGAACGCGAAACACCACGAGTCCGAGGCAAAAATCGTTGCCCAGGCCGGTGCACCAGGGGCGGTTACAATCGCAACCAATATGGCTGGGCGCGGTACGGATATTAAATTGGGCGGTAATGCCGAAGAGTTGATTGCAGAATTGTCGCCAGAAGATCCTGAATTCGACGCGAAAAAGAAAGAAATATACGACCGTATCGAGGCAAATAAAAAACAAGTCCTGGACGCTGGTGGGTTGTATGTAATTGGGACTGAACGTCATGAATCGCGTCGTATAGATAACCAATTGCGTGGGCGTTCCGGTCGTCAGGGTGACCCTGGGGATTCTAAATTCTTTTTGGCGTTGGATGATGATTTAATGCGTATATTTGGCGCCGCGCGTTTGCAAGGAATGCTGACCACGTTGGGGTTAAAGCCGGGCGAAGCCATTACTCATCCCTGGATTACCAAGGCTTTGGAAAAAGCACAAAAGCGTGTCGAAGCCCGGTATTTCGAGGCTCGTAAAGAGTTGTTAAAATACGATGACGTTATGAATGAACAACGTGGTGTTGTGTATAAGCAGCGCGATGATTTAATGGTGACCGAAGATTTGGCACCTTTGGCGCGCGAAATGATTGGCGATGTTATCGAAATGATTTGCGAAAATAATATCCCAGAAAAAGCAACCCCGCCGGATTGGAATCTGGGCGGAATTCACGACAGTATGGTGCGCGTGTTCGCGTTGGATATTACAGATATTGAAAAATGGAAAACCGATGAAACAATATCTGAACGGCGCGCGTACGAGGTTCTGTATAACTTGGCAATGCGTCGGTATCAGCAGCAAGCCGAAAAGTATGGCCCCCAGTTGATGCAAATGGCCACACGGCAAATGATGTTGGGGGCGTTGGATTCTGTGTGGAAACGGCACCTGCAACAGATGGATTATTTGCAAACTGGTATCGGATTGCGTGGATATGCCCAGAAAAACCCGCTGTATGAATACAAGCGCGAAGCGTTGGCGTTGTTCCGTAATACGATAAATAATTTCAAAATTATGTCTGTGTCGTATATTTGCCGTATGGAATTAACGCACGAAGACGTCGCAAAGACTGAACGCGAACGCGCCCAGCATGATGCTGAATTGAATCAGGCCGGTGAAGCGCGCAGAAATGCGCCGTGTCCGTGTGGGTCTGGATTAAAATACAAACATTGTTGTGGAAAGTTGAAGTAGAAAACGGGGCGAATGCCCCGTTTTATTTACTCGCGATTTGAGTTTCACCCTTCGCCAGGGCTTCGGGTGATAAATCATCCTTTGCCGAATTTTCTGGAAACAGACCACCCCGCCCCAGAATCCACCCACGCAAACTTTGTTTGCGCGGGGCCCGGTGTGGGGCACCCCTCCGCTAGATGAGGAACTTGTTACGTTCCCGTTGCGGGCTGAGTTCCCCTCCATTGGAGGGGTGGCACGAAGTGCCGGGGTGGTAAGAGAGTGCGGGATTATCCACTTAGTCACTTAACTTGTCATTCCCGCGCCCAGGGTCCCCGCAAATACGAATGTATTTGTGGGGTGGTTAAGGCGGGAATAGGGCTTGGGTTGTTAATAATTATTTAATTTTGGGAATAATTCAGCGTTATATTTTTTATTCACCCGCAATCCGCGATATGAATTTAATAGACCCTATTCCCGCCTGCGCGGGAATGACAAGAGTGGTGCGGGCTTGAGCACTTAGTCCCCTTTGTCATCGCGAGGGAGTGAAACGACCGTGGCGATCCAGTAAATAAAAAAGCACTGCGGGCGAATGCCCGCAGACATATTATAACTGGATTGCCGCAGTCGTACGCCAACGTTTTCAACGTTGTTCGTACTCCTTCGCAATGACAAGGGGGCTCGTATTAACCCCACCCCCCCCGCCCCAGAATCCACCCACGCAAACTTTGTTTGCGCGGGGCCCGGTGTGGGGCGGTGGCATTAGACCACCCCGGCGGCAAGCCGCCACCCCTCCGCAGAGGGGAACTTTATTCCGCGACGGTATAGGTTAAGTCGAGAAGGATGGCAATGGTGGGTTATTTTGTTTCGCCCAGGTATATGCCCATATTTGTTGCAATTTCCAATAATGGATCGTCGGGTGATACGTATGCGTCCGATGTCTTCAAATCTGGGATGTTGGGATCGGTTGTTACATCACCAGATGCGAAAAAGTCCGCCAAACTGACCGTTTCGCATTTGCAATTATTTATTGCCGTCATAACATACGTTTCATTATTTTCAATCGCACGTAATGCGCAATCGGCCATACGTGCGGCCAAAATTCTGTCTGATGCAGTTGTGTCGCCCACGCGTTGAGTATGCTCGGGGTAAGCGGTGCGATTTTCCAATCCGGCCGCAGTCAATTTTCGTGAAATCATATCCGCAGGACGGCCTGAATGCCCGCGCAGGGATATGCCTTCGGATACCAAGATAATCCCGTAATCGCGCGGTGATTTTTTTATGTGCTTGATTAACGAATTTACATCAAATTTTATTTCGGGTATTAAAATCGCGGTTGCCCCGATGGCTATACCCGCGTTCAGTGCCAATTGACCGCAATCACGCCCCATTGTTTGTGTCACAAACCAACGGTGATGGCTGCGTGCGGTAAGCATTAACTGGTCACAGAATGATGTTAATTGTTGAACCGCGGTGTCGAATCCAATGGTTTTGTCCGTTAATGGAATGTCCATATCGATCGTTTTTGGGATGCACACCAATTGCAGACCCGAGTAAATTTCGCGGTTGCACCATGCCAAAGATAAACTGCCGTTGCCACCGATTAAAATAACTGCGTCCAGTTTTAATTCCAATAATGATTTGCGCAATTTTCTGTTGAAACGTGCCAAATCGCCAGTTTTTGCCGCAGTTTCAAAATTCAGTGCGCCTGTGCGACCGTTGTGCAAAAAACTGCCCGCAAGGCGTGCGGCCTCGATCGGTAATGTCGTGTTATCAAAAGTTATCGCACGCGGTGGTGTGGCGCACAGGCCATCTGTGCCGTCCAATATGCCGACCAGTTCCCATCCGCGCAAAGTTGCGCCACGGTACAGGCGTTGGATTACCGTGTTTAATCCCGAACAATCGCCGCCTGTGGTTAATACACCCAATCTTTTCATTAAATTCCCCCGTTTATTTCCGTGTAATTATATCATAAATAAATTGACAAAGAAATTATATTTGCAATAATTTGTCCAAAGATTTTAACTTTATCCCGCACAGGAGATTTCAGTATGGCGAACAATAACAATATTGGTAAAATTAAACGTTCCACAGATGATTTGATTAACAGCGCAATTGCCCAACAAAACGATTGGATGGAAAATCGGCGTACGTTTGCACGTCGTTTTTTGAAAACGCTGAATATTTTTGCGCGGCCGAATCCTGATAAAAACGCAGATGCAAATGCGGGCGATGTAAAGCGCGACAATCGTCGCAGCAATGGGGTGCGTGCGTATTGGTTTCCAATTCTGTGCGCGGTGGTGGTTGTGTTGATTGCGGTTTGGGTCGCGTTTTTTCATCGTCCCAGTCAGACTGTTGTGATTGTGCCACCGGTTGCAGAACCAACAACACGCATCGTGGCGGAACCCGTTGTCCAGGTGTCTGAACCAACGTTTGATATTGTGCGTATCGAACCATCGGGCAATGTTGTAATAGCCGGCCGATGGATTGCAAATGACAGTGTTTCAATCGTTGTAAATGGCGAAATTGTTGCGACTGAACGCACAAATGAACGCGGCGAATTTGTTTATTCCCCTGCCCGTGCGTTTGATGCAGGTAATTATAATATCAGTTTAATCGGTGTGCGCGGAAATGTTAAATCCATGGATAATGTGTTTGTGTATATTTCGCCACGTGGGTATAAAAATTCTGTGTCTTTGTTGATGACCGAAGATGGCAGTACTTTATTCCAGGCGCCGACCATGTTGGTTGATGGCGATTTGGCCGTTACAAAAATCGATTATTTGGATACTGGACGTTTGGTTGTGACTGGCGATGCGTTGCCGCGATTGCGTGTGTCGTTGTCTTTGAATGACGAATATTTGGGATGGACACGTGTGTCTGACCATAAGCATTTTGGATTGGGCGCAGATGTTGATAATAAATTAACGCCGGGCGCAGAATATAAATTGACTGTGCGTTTGCACGATGGCGATGGGCGTACTATTGCCGAAGTTACACATAAATTCGAAATGCCAAATATGACCGGCGATGATGACACATTCTATACAGTGCGTCGCGGGGATTGTTTGTGGATTATCGCGCGTAATTTCCTGCGTCGTGGTGTGTTGTTCAGCATTATCGCAGATCGCAATAATATCGAAAATCCAAACCTGATTTTCCCAGATCAAAATTTACAAATTCCAACAAATGCAACCGTGGATAACTAAATGAACGAAAAACGCCAAGAAAAGCAACAATTTTTTAAGCCGACTGTTGATATGCAACAGGTTGAGTCTGCGGAAATTGTGGCAATGGCGGAATCGTTAATACGGCGTGCCGATGCGGCGGGTGCGTATGCCATTATGCGGCAATTGGAACAGTTGCGTAAAAATTTGTTATCATCACGTGCAAATAAAAAAATAATGCGCGCCGCGGTTACAAAAATGGAAAAACTGCAACGCGAATTAAATCAGAAAGTCAGGTAAGCGCATTATGAAAAATATATTTGGATACTTCGTTGGTGTTTTACTGTTTTTGGTGTTCTTTCCGGCGTTGATGTATGCCGTTGCGGTTAATTTTGTTGTACCTGTGGATTCGTTAATCGCCAGTACTGTGGGGGCGATTTTTGTTTTAATTGGTGCGGTATTTATGGTTTGGTCAAATATAGATATGGTAAAAATTGGACGCGGATGTCCAACAGACGGTTTTAATATCGCATTGGGGGAACGTACAAAAAAACTTATTGTTCAGGGACCGTATAAATATATCGATTGAAATCCCAGTGTTTGTTGCAAACTGTTCTATTTCAAAGTACTGATGTTCGTGCGTTTGTTTATTGGAGCTGACGCGAATATACCCGATTACAGACATAATATTTTCCTTTATTTTTTGTTAATACCTGGTCATTTTTATAGAACGATTGTGTCTGGATACAGACCGACGGAATGATGTATTGACTCAAGAATCAAAAAATGCTTGTTTTTCAACAAAAAATTACAATTTGACAATTGAAATTACAAAGTTTTAACAGGAAAAAAGCGGTTGATTTAATCGTTGGATTGTGATAAGTCTGAAATAGGAAAAATATACAAAGGAATCCAAATGTTGATTAACAATCCTAAAGTCTCAGTATTAACCCCTATATACAATACAGATCCAGAATATCTTCGAGAAAGGATTGAGTCTATATTGAATCAGACCTTTTCTGATTTTGAATTTTTAATTCTCAACGACTCTCCTGACAATAATGAAATCGAAAAAATAGTCTTGGAATGTGCAAAAAAAGACAAACGCATCAAATATTCAAAAAATGATTATAATATGGGAATTACGCCATCTAGAAATAAGTTATTAGAAATGGCGAATGGTGAATACCTGGCAATATTTGATCATGACGATATTTCTTTACCAAAACGTTTGGAAAAAGAAGTAGACTTAGAATGGGACGTATTCCTTTATTAAAAATCAAAAATAACAAAGTTTATTTGTTTGAGTTTATACCAATCTTAAAAATAAAGTGGAACTGATGCCAAAAATTTCAGTGATTATTCCGGTATATAATTGCGAACAATATATCGCAGAGACCTTAGATAGCATCATACACCAGTCTTTTATTGACTGGGAGGCGATATGTATTGACGATGGCAGTAATGACAATTCATTAAAAATTCTAGAGAAATATGCAGACAAAGATAATAGAATTAAAATTATAACCCAAAAAAACTTAGGGGTTGTTACAGCAAGAAACGTCGCCATCAAACAAGCCAAGTCTGAATATGTATTTCCACTTGATGCAGATGATATAATTACGTCCGATTGTCTTGAAAAACTATATAGGGCAATGCTGGATGGTAAAGGCGATATAATCACCTGCAGAGTGATGTATTTTGGACGCGAAACTCATGAAATGGAATTTAAAAAAGCCACAAAATACAATATGCTTCATGAAAATTGCTTAGTCAATGCCGCTTTGTTTAGAAAATCTGATTTTGAAAAATCCGGTGGATATGATACAGAATTTAATATTGCCCTAGAAGATTATGATTTTTGGTTAAATATGGTTATAAATCATAAGAAAAAAATATATCGTGTTCCAGAAATTCTGTTTTATTATAGGTTAAAAGATAAAAAAGAAGCCAGAAATTTCCAGCACCGCTCGGAACATGCATTATTACAAAAAAAGCTAGAAAAAAAATATCCTGTCATTAAGCGTTGTTTCTTAATAGAAAAATTATTAAAACCAATTAGAAAAATTGTAAGATTTTTCTTTAGAATAGAGGACGGTAATATAAAAATATTTAAAACAATCCGTTTCAGAATAAAAAAATATATAAATGTTTTTTATTTTGATAGTGTAAGCAATTTTGGTGATCTATTGAATATAGATCTTATAGAAGGCTTATCTGGACAAAAAATAAAGCAAAAATGGGTTGGAAAGGCAGAAGTTGTCGCAATTGGTAGCTTGTTGCAAATGCTGGTTATACCAAAGATGACTCTTAAGAAAAAATTATCGCTATTATTACGAAAACCACTGATTGTTTATGGAACAGGATTTATAGAGGATACACCAGATAAGAACGTGGTAAGAAAATTGGATATAAGAGCAGTAAGGGGAAAGGCTTCATTAGCAAAACTATGTGAGCTAAAACATGTAAAAATATCAAAAAATGTTGTAATAGGCGATCCTGGGTTATTGGCGTCTTTATTGATAGACTCTTCAAAAATAGAAAAAAAGTATGACTTGGGGATAATACCGCACTATGTTGATGCAGAAAATCCACTATTAAAGAAAATAAAGGTGAAGAATTCAATCGTATTAGATATTAAACAACCTCCATATATTTTGTTATCACAGATGGCCCAGTGTAAATGTATTATAAGTTCAGCTATGCATGGTTTGATTGCCGCCGATTCTCTTGGTATTCCAAATGTTCGAATGATTCTGTCTGATAAAATAACAGGAGGGGATTACAAATATAATGATTATTATTCTGCATTTGGTATAAAAAATCACAATCGTTTTGATTTGCGCAAAGAGTCATTTACTGAAAAGGATTTATCTGAACTACCTGGTAAATATCAAATAAAGCCAGACTTAGTTAGACGAAAGAAAACAGAATTGCTGAAAGCATTTCCATATAAAATTAAAGGGAAAATATGTCTGTAAAGGTAAGCGTCGTTATCCCGGTTTATAATGTTGCGCCATATTTAACAAAATGTATGGAATCTGTATCTGGTCAGACACTGCACGATATTGAGATAATCGCTGTCAATGATGCATCGACAGATAATTCTTTGGCGATATTAAAAAAGTTTGCAAAACATGATTCCAGAATAAAGATTATAAACCACAAAAAGAATACGAAAACAGCCGGATGCAGAAATGACGGATTAGATGCAGCAACTGGCGAATATGTTTGTTTCCTGGACGGTGACGATTATCTGGATGACGACTTTTGTGAAAAATTATACAAATTAGCCATTTCTGAAAAAGCAGACATTGCAAAAGGTGTCACAAAAACATTTAATACAGAAGGTACAGTTACTGTTGCGGATGATAATAAGAAAATAATCAGTGATGGCAAATATGCATTTATGGGGCATTTACTTACAGGTTTGTACAATCGCAAGAAATTATTACTAAAAAATAACATAAGATTTCATATAGATTTCTTTTGTTTTCAGATTCAGGCAGTTTATTTCGCAAACAAGATAGTATGTGATAATACCGCATTTTATAATTATGTCCGACATCCAAACAGTTGTGACAGCGAAACTTTTACAATTGAAAAATGGGTCAGATTAAATCTGGGGCATGCGAATTTTATGTATGATTGGATAAATTCACATAATTATTCGGACGATGTACGCGAATTATACCTTGAACGCATACATGGATTATATTTTTACGGATTTAATAAGCTTGCAAAATCTGACATTATAAAAGGTTGTGAAATATTATCTGAAAACATGTTGCAAAATTATAATTGCAGATATGCTTGTTCAGATATAAAGAATCTAAAACGTAGATTATATAAAAGTCATCCAAAGACCACAAAATTTGAATACTTTATGAACATAATTCGCCACAGGATATAACAATGAATATACAAAAATCAGATAAAATATTGGTCATTGCACCACACCCAGACGATGAATCATTGGGGTGTGGCGGTTTTATGATGAAATATGCAAAACAGGTTGATTCCTTTTGTTTCTTGTCCAGCGGGATTTCCCCAGATGCAAAAAGCAAATCTGATACGCGTATATCTGAATGGAATGCTGCACAAGAATTTATTGGTTGCAACAATCTTGGAATTTGTGAATTGTATGGTGACAAACCTTTGTTGCCAAGAATCAAAGACAACATGGATTATTACTTAAAAACACTGGATACTTCAAAATATGATTATATTTTTATGCCTCATTTTGATGACAACCATCCGGAACATCAATATGTTTCAAATGAATTGATGCGTAATATTATCATCCAAAACGGGTATAAAAAGAATGCAACAGTATGCTTTTACGAGGTCTGGAAGCCATTACCCGCACCAAATGATTTTGTTGAAATTGATCCTGACAAGAAACAACAACTGTTATCGCTTTACAAGACCCAGTGGTCTGTTTGTAATTTACCAAAAAAGATTATCGGATTGAATTACTATCGTGGCGTTGATTGCGGTTTCATTGATTGTGCTGAGGCATTTTTTATTCTATCAGTTGATGAATATTTAAACCAATCACATCCAATTACAGAAATAACAGAAAACAAAGACGAAGTTTTAGAAAATCGCATACAGGTCAATTTCATAAGCAATCGGTTTGATTTGTTATATGGCAAAGATTATGAATTATATGACCTAGGGACTGGTGTGGTTCCGGTGCATATTGATGGGAACACTGCGAAACTGGGATTGTCTTTATCGGCTTATACGCAAAAACAGTTAAATAAATTGTATGAACTGTTGTTTGCGAAACACATATCATTGACACAAATCGAAATAAAGCACAGTCTGGTACCTGGTGGAATTAGTGAACGCAACAATATGTTTTATCATTATCCATATTGGCATATAGATTTACCAAATACAGTAGAAGAATTTGATTCAACATTGGCACATCGCGTAAAATATAATACCAAATGGTATCCAAAGAAAATTCGTGAGGATATCGGTGATTTTACAATCAATAAATATACACGCAAAGATGTGTCGTCAGATGTCATAAACCTGTTCTTTGAGTGGAAAAAGCAAAGCCATAATTTTGACTATAAAATGACCCCGGAAAAATACATGGATACATATGGTGTTACGGAAATATATACGCTGGAAATAAGCGGCAATATCTTGGCAGTTGGTTTTACATGTACAACTGGTGACAATGTTTTCTTTGAACAATTTTCATATTCCCAAGACAAGAAATATGCAAAATACTCACTAGGCATGGTCTTGTATTATGGAATTATATGCGATTTGATAAAGCTGGGACGTAAAAAGTTTTATTTGTCTGGTGGATGGCTGGATTATAAAAAGCGTTATAATGGTATTTTACAATATACATATTCTGGCATCATAAATCGTGGTAGCACAACCAAACACAAACATCACCATTCATTTTGGTGGCACTTAAAACATCTTAAATTTTAATCACAGGATTACAAAATATGGCAAATATAGAAAGTGTTGGGAATCGTTGTTGTGGTTGTGGGGCTTGTATGAATATTTGTCCCAAGGGGGCAATCACAATGCAAAGAAATGCAGAAGGTTTCCTGTACCCAATTATAGATAAAGACAAATGTATAAATTGCGGTCTGTGTGTTCGGTCGTGTCCACTTTCAAATACAGCGTTCAAACCAGATACAAATTTGCCAAAATGTTATGCCGTACAATCAACAGGCGATATTATGAAACATAGTTCCAGTGGTGGTGTTTTTTCTGTACTGGCAAACTATGTCTTTGATAATGGTGGTTATGTTTGTGGGGCGGCTTTTGATAAAAAATGGTTGGTGGAACATAAAATTATATCCGATAAGACTAATCTATATGAATTACAAACCAGTAAATATGTTCAATCGGACACAAAAAAAGTATATACGAAAATAAAAGAATTATTAAACGATGATAAAATGGTCTTGTTTTCAGGTACGCCATGTCAGGTTGCAGGGCTATATTCATTCTTGGGGCATGATTATGATAAATTGATTACAGTTGATGTATTTTGTCATGGTGCACCATCACCAATGGTTTGGGAACGTTATCTGAAAGAAGTAGCCGCTGACAAAATTACCGACATAAATTTTCGCGACAAACCAAAAGATAATTTTGGCAACTATAACTATAACTTTAAATTAGAAACAGAAAAAGAAACATATTCAACATTGCATCGGGACAATATATATATGCTCGGTTTTTTACGTAATTTGTATTTAAGAAAGTCTTGTCATCATTGTCCATTTGCAAAAACGCCGCGAACAAGTGATTTTTCGCTGGGTGATTTTTGGGGATATGAAACGATTGATAAAACGATAGATACGAATAATGGCACGTCCGCTGTTCTGCTAAACACAGAAAAAGCCACTAAAATATTCAATCAGATAAGATCAAATTTCTCGTATGTTAAATCGGTAAGTTTATCTGATATTTCTCGCTACAATGATGTTTTATTTCAATCTGGCCACGAACATCAAAATCGTGATGCTTTTTTTGCGGATTGTAAAAAACAAGGGAAAATCATACCGCTGATACAGAAACACCTGATTAAACGCGATGTGGCAATCTTGAATTTTTCATCTTTTTCTAAACCAAATTTTGGAGCAGGATTGGTTGGATATGCAATGGAACGGGCAGTCGAAAAATTAGGTTATATTCCGCATACAATCAATTTTATTTCCGAAGACGAACTTTATAAATATACACAACAAGATAATTTTTCACATTTCCAAAATAAATTTCTGCATTTAACGGGAATATGCAGAAATAAATCAGAATTACGGGATTTTATAAATCAAGAATTTGATAAGTTTGTAATCGGCAGTGATCAGGTGGTTAGACATCCATGGCACTATAATTTTATATATTATCTAGACTGGGTTTATGGGAAAAAGACTTTGTTGGCATACGCCGCAAGCTTTGGTATCTCTGAACTTGGTATGAATGATGATGAAAAACTTTATGCAAAAAAATGCCTTGACCGTTTTGATGCATTTTCTGTGCGCGAACACAGTGGTGCCGATATTATGAAAAACAACTTTAATATATCAGATACGCCTGTTGTTTGCGATCCAACAATACTATTAGATGCAGAAGATTATCAACCAATTATTGATGCAGAAAGCACTAGTATTCCAAATCAAGAATATGTTGCGTATTATTTGTTAGACGAAAATCCAAATGTATTAGCGGAACTTGCTAAAAAATACCCATTGATAAATGCACATAAGGATGATCAGGGAATTTATCGTACTTTTGGTCAATGGTTAAGCATTATAAAAAATGCAAAATATGTTGTTACTGATTCTTTCCATGGCAGTGTGTTTTCAATAATTTACCGGAAACAATTTGTCACATTAACCACAAAAACACGTGGTAATGAACGTTTGGAATCCTTGATGAAAATACTGGGTGAAAACAGGTTGATTACAGAACATGATAATTTAACAGAATCAAATTTATTCGAAAAAACAATTGATTACAAAAAAGCAGAGCATGGAATAACTAATGCGAAACAACATGGTATGGATTTCTTGAAACATGCATTACAAATTGATCCGAACAAAAAGTCTGATTTGTTAAGCGAAAAAAAGAATGTTAGATTTTGGTTGTTTGGTATGTTACCAATAATCCGAACAACCAAGAAACCTAACAAAACGATTATTTGTATGTGTGGCGCACCATTTATCAGAATTCGCAGCAATAATGGTTTTTACTTGTTTAATATAATAAAAATTGGTGTATTAAAGTAAGATTATTCTGCAATCCCTAGTACGGTCCACCAAAAACCAACACCTGTCCCCTTGTTGGAACCATTTTCAACATAATTATTCACATAAAATTGTGTTGTTGTGATAGCTCCATAATCTGTTGAAACGCTCGCTGTATTTCCGGCAGTACCAGAATGTAAAAATCCAGTAAGATTTATTTGATAGTTTGTGTTTGCCATTCTTTTTATTAAAGAAACCAAGACACCAGAACCGCCATCGGCAACATACCCACCCTGTTCAATCCAACCAGATCGATATTTCCGGTACCAGGTATAGTTGTTATCAGCGGTTGGGTTTTGTATTTCAACAACATAATCATGGACACCGTCACGAAAATTATTCAATGTTGTTATATTTGTATTGGCTGTATCCAATGACGTATTCAGGTTGCTAATAGAATTAATTCCTTCATGTAATAAAATACATTGTTGCGCAAATAAAGATTATCATTTGCTTGACAATTTGCTTTACACTTCTTGAACATAGTTATTTCCTTTTATTTTTCAAGTATGCCAAAGCAAAAAAAATTGAAAAACCAAGACGTTATTTGCACTGATATATTTTGCATATCAAACAAAAAATCCGGTTAAAGTGCCGGATTTATATAATTTTATCTTGGTGCGGGCGAAGGGAATCGAACCCTCGTCTTCAGCTTGGGAAGCTGACGTGCTGCCATTATACCACGCCCGCGTGTTGTGTGATTCTATAACACACGCGAAAAAATGTCCAGTTTTTATTTGTTGTTGATTTTTTTGTCTGATAGGCCTATGCTTTCTTATTGCTGTATATAAACCAATAAAGGGGGAATAATTATGGCAAATGAAAATATGAATCCGTTAATCGGCGCCCAGCAACGTGTTAAAGTTGCATGTGAAAAACTGGGGATGCCGGCGGATGTTTATGAAATTCTGAAATATCCGCAACGTATCATAGAGGTTTCGATTCCGGTTAAAATGGACGATGGTTCAATTCGTACTTTTACAGGTTTTCGTGCCCAACATAATACGGCCATTGGTCCGTCCAAGGGTGGCGTGCGTTTCCATCCAAATGTAACACGTGACGAGGTTGCCGCCCTGTCCATTTGGATGACGTTCAAATGCTCTGTGACCGGGATTCCATACGGTGGCGGCAAAGGCGGAATTATCGTTGATCCAAAAGAATTGTCAGCCGGCGAATTGGAACGTCTGTGCCGCGGATATGTTGATGCAATTTATCCGATTTTGGGTGAAAAGCGCGATGTGCCTGCGCCCGATGTTAATACCAATGGGCAAATTATGGCTTGGATGATTGACGAATATATCAAATTGTCGGGTGAATCTTCGTTTGGTACTTTCACAGGCAAACCGGTTGAGTTGGCGGGTTCCAAGGGACGTAATGCCGCGACCGGGTTGGGGATTTCCATCATCATTGCCAAGGCATTGGAAAAACAAGGCAAAGAAATGCGCGGCGCGCGTATCGCCATCCAGGGATTTGGCAACGTGGGCAGTTTTACCGCAAAATGCAGCCATGACATGGGTGCGAAAATCGTGTCGATTGCCGAATGGAATACAACGCTGTATAACGAAGACGGTATCGATATCGATGCTTTGATGAAATTCAAGGCCGATAATAAAGGCAGTATCAAAGGTTTCCCGGGTGCGTCCGAAATCAGTATCGAACAATTCTGGGGATTGGATGTTGATGTTTTGTCGCCGTGCGCGATGGAAAATACAATCAACAAAGATACTGCGCCGTTAATCAAAACTAATTTGGTTGTCGAAGGTGCAAACGGTCCAACCACACTGGAAGGCGAAGAAATATTGTTGGCAAACGGCGTGACTGTGGTGCCTGATATTTTGGCGAATGCCGGTGGCGTGACGGTTTCTTACTTTGAATGGGTGCAAAATCGCTATGGTTATTATTGGGGCGAAGAAGAAGTCGAAGAAAAAGAAGAAATCGCAATGAAAGATGCGTTCGACGCCATTTATAAAATCAAGGAAGAATACAATGTTTCCATGCGCGAGGCCGCTTATATGCACTCGATTAAGCGCGTGGCGGGCGCAATGAAATTGCGCGGTTGGTATTAAACCGATATGCAAGCAAAATAAAAAATCCCACAATCGTGGGATTTTTTATATGTGTGCTTTTTATTATTCCGAGCACAATTCAACCGCATAAAATTCGTTGTTGGTGATGTCTTCGGCTGTGCCACAGAACAGGCGGAAATTGCACTTGTTTTCAGGTGTGTTCATTGCCGCCATTGTGTTGTTTGGGATAATGTTCAGCAAACATGTGCCTTCGGTAATGTATTGTTCCGGTGTTTCAACGGACAAAAATGTTACCGATTTTTCTTTGGCTGCGACGGCCAAAACGGCTTCATTCGCAGGCAATGAAATGATGTAATCGCCCGCTGCGCCCAATGCGACAATGGAAATTGGTTGTTCGGATGATGTCGTGTTGTTTATTTCTGCTTCGATTGTTGCAAAGTCCGCAGGTGTCGGTTTTTGATCGCCACAGGCCGCCAAAGCCACCGCCGCGATTGCCAATAATGACAGTTTTTTCATGTTTTTCTCCTTGGGTTTTTGTGTGTTATCACGTCGTTAAGTATAGCAAAAAAAATCATATTGCACGTAAAAATTTACAAAATATTTGACTTTTTTGCTTTTGTGGGTAATAATCCGTAACGCAAATCCCAAAGATTGCCATCATTATTACCCCAGTACGCGGTATGCGTATGGTACATCATCCGACGAGTGTTCGTCCTTGGTGTGTGGCTTTCTGTATGGATTAAACAGTTAAAATTAAAAGGAGCAAAATTATGGCAACTGTTATCAGATTGGCGCGTTTCGGTGCAAAAAAACGCCCGTATTATCATGTGGTTGTGACTGATTCACGTAATGCGCGTAATTCAGGCAATGTTTTGGCGACCGTCGGTAAATATGACCCGATGTTGCCGCGCGATAATGAAAAACGCGTTGTGTTGAAAATTGACGAAATCAAAGAATGGTTGGGCAAAGGTGCAAAACCGTCTGACCGTGTTTATCGTTTCTTGGCAAATGCCGGTTTGGTTGCTGCGCGTGTTGTGCCGAACCAGACGAAAAAGAATCTGCAATCTGAAAAAACTTTGCAGAAAATCAAAGATAAACAAGACAAATTGGCCAAAATAGCCGAAGAACAAGCAGCAGCAGAAGCCGCAGCCAAGGCCGCAGCCGAAGCCCCGGCCGAAGAATCTGCGCCGGCTGCCGAAGAAGCACCGGCCGAAGCACCAGTTGCGGAAGAATCTGCACCGGTTGCTGAATAATTTTGCGTATGCCCGGGCGTGCCCCGGGCATAAATTTCTGATTAAATAAAGGATTGTGTTAAAATGCCAAAATGTCCAGTTGATAAAAATGTAGAATGCGATTATTCTTTTCGTGCGTGGGAATGCCGCCGTCAAATAGATTTCGCCGCTGCGCATAATTATAAATACTATATTTATGAAAATGGCGATTGTCCTGCTATGTCGAAATATTGCAGCCGTTTGTATAAATTAAAAAAGCAACAACAAAGATAAATGGCCGATAATAAAAAAATCTTGGTCGGTAAAATTGTCGCACCCCAGGGAATCCGCGGCGAAGTGCGCGTTAATGCTTATACCGCAAATCCAACAGATATGCGGGATTTGCGCGTTATGTCGTCGCGCTTTGCCGATGGCGCATTTCATTTTGTGCGTGCTGTGCCGGCATCAACCGTTATTATTGCGCGCGTTGATGGTGTAAATGACCGTAATGCGGCTGAGTTATTACGTGGCGCAGAATTGTTTATAAATCGCGATGATTTGCCCCAACCTGCCCCTGGTGAATATTATCATGCTGACTTGATTGGTTTGTCGGTCGTGCGTGATGGGGTGCAAGTTGGTGTGGTGGATAATGTCCAGAACTATGGCGGTGGGGATATATTGGAACTGGATAACGGCGATTTGATTGCTTTTAACAGCGTCGATGTGGATTTAGAAAATAAAACCATTTACATTCGGGGATGAATATGAAAAATAAAATGCAGGGTTTGCCCAGAACTTTTATATTGGAATCCGAAAGATTCATATACGCGTATGTGCCAAAATCGCCGTATGTTTCCAAGACTGGCGTACGAATGGCGTCTTGCGTTTTTGCGTGTCCCCAATTTATGGATTACAGTGTGGATAAATATGGTCGTCGGATTATTTCAAAAAATACGATGTGTCCGTATGCCACTGCGAGAATGGGACGGCCTGTGCAGTGTGATGGACAGCGGGTTTGTTTGGATGGCGAAATCACGTGCGCTTTGTATGGATATAATCCCGTTAAACAAAGGGGTATCCCAGAACAAGAACGTCAAATGATTATAGCAGATTTAGCAAAAAGGAATCAAAATGGCAGATAAAAAATCAGGTATCCAAGTATTTTTCAAGTTCGGTGATTATGGTTATAATGATTTGGTCGCCACTTGTGCAGATGATACATCGTGCCCAATATTTAATTTGTTGGATGCGTGCAAAACGCACTATACAACATACCGGTATATTGCGAACAAGTTGCGCGCAGTCAGTGTTGCTGCGTTAAAAGAAAAAGACGCAACAAAAAGCATGATAAATTTGTCTGAATATTTATGCCAAAAATGCAAAAATCGGATTCGTTAATATGCACTTTAATATACTGACCATTTTTCCAGAAATGTTTCCCGGTACGTTGGGCGGCGGGGTTGTTGGACGTGCGATGAACAACGGTGTGTGGTCGTATGACGCAATAAATATTCGCGATTTCGCGCACGATAACTATGGCAGTGTTGATGATGAACAATTTGGCGGTGGTGTGGGGCAAGTTATGCGGCCTGATGTATTGGGGGACGCAATCGATTCAATTAAAAATCGCGGCAAAATCATATATTTTTCACCGCGTGGGCCGCGTTTGACGCAAAAGATGGTGCGTGAATTTGCGGCGAACAAAGATGCTAATTATACCCTGGTGTGTGGGCGGTACGAAGGAATTGATCAACGAATCATCGAAGAATATGATATAATGGAGTTGTCCATCGGCGATTACATACTGTCGGGTGGTGAAATTGCGGCGCAAGTTTTTATTGACAGTGTCGTTCGCGTGATGGATAATGTGTTGGGCGGTGGCACAGATGCCACAGCCAACGAAAGTTTTGAAATCGGGGGGTTGGAATGGCCGTTATACACCCGCCCGTCGGCATGGCGTGGACGTAATGTCCCAGAAGTCCTGCTGTCCGGTCACCACGGCAATATCGAACGGTGGCGGAAACAACAATCGGACGAGATAACAAAACAACGTCGTCCGGATTTAATAAAGGAAAATGAAAAATGAGCATTATTAAAAAAATCGAACAGGCGCAAATCGAAAAACTGCGCGGTGACAAAAAAATCCCTGCGTTCAAATCTGGGGATACCGTCAAAGTGCATGTGCGAATCAAGGATGGCGATAAATTCCGTATCCAGGTGTTCGAAGGCGTTGTTATCGCACGTGATGGTGGCGAAGGCAACAATGCGTCTTTTACCGTGCGTCGTGAATCATACGGCGTTGGCGTGGAACGCAAATTCCCGCTGTACAGTCCTGCGATTGCAAAAATCGAAAAAGTGCGTACCGGTAAAGTTCGTCGTGCTAAATTGTTCTTTTTGCGTGGGTTGTCCGGCAAAAAGGCGCGTATTGTGGAAGATTTGTCCGCCACGGCCGCTGAAAAGGCTGAAAAGAATGCTGATAAATAATTCGCAAGTTATATAAAAATCCCGCGTCTGCGGGATTTTTATTTTTTTTAAGCGTTTGACTTTATATGCGCGCAAATGTAACATTATAAGCATGAAAAAAATTATAAAGTTTTTGTTTGTGCTTGTCCCGGTTTTTGCGCCAATGTGTGCGGATGCGTATATCGATCGTCAAACGGCGGTTGTGCGTGTTATGGATAAAACCGCGGGAAAGGTTCAGGTGCTGAATTTGCCGGTTGGATTACCGCAAACGTACGAAAAGTTAACTATGTTGGTACAGTCGTGCAAGCAGACTGACCCGTTTGATGCCCAAGATTATTTTATGTTTATCGAAATCAGTAAATCAGACGAAGGTAAAATTTTCAGTGGTTGGATGAGTGCGAATGAGCCTGGTAATAATCCTTTGCAGAATGCTGATTATGATGTTTGGTTGGTAAATTGTGAATAGCCTTTTGGGGGAGCCAGATGAAATTTTTGAAACGATTTTTGAAAATTATTATCGGCATCGCCGTTTTGATTTTTGTCGTGGTTATGTTTTTCTTTGTAATGCGATCGGGCGAATTGGAAAGCGCGAATTTGAAACAATGGCGGCGGGCGGATTTAACACGCCGGACGGCGGCTGCACAAATTATTACCGCCAGTAATGAAGATTTGGAATTGTTGGTACAATGTGTTGATAAAATTGCGACTTTGCCGGGTGCAAATGATATGGCCGTGCGTGATGCGGTTGCATTGTGCTATACCGGGATTCAGGTAAATAAAAATAATTAAGTATGAAATTTATTTCCTTGTTCGTTTTTGCGTTTTTAATTGCGGGTTGTACGGCCAATCATGATATTGGACATGAATATTTGGGGGCAAAATACGTCGCCGATCCGTTGGGCGAAGGCCGTGGGTATGATGCAGATCCACTTATACGCAAAGACGCGTTCGATTGTGTCACTTTTGTCGAGACTTCGTTGGCAAATGGAAAATTAAAAAACTTAAATAAAATCAGATACAAAGACGGTGATGTTAATTTTCTTTCTCGGAATCATTTTATTGAATCTGATTGGTTGGAAAATAATGCAGATTTGGTCGAAAATATGTCGTCAAAATATGGTGATGTGGCCGTGCGACATGTCATAATCGACAAACAAAATTGGTTGCGTGTTGTGCATAAAATGGATTCTGAATTTCCAGTTCGCGAAATCGATTTGGAATATATACCGTATGAAAAATTGGGGCGAATAAACACAGATGATGCCCTGATAGTTCTTTTTATTACTGGAAATTCAAATAAAAGTGGTACAATAGGGACTGATTTGGCGGTGGTACATGTTGGGTTTTTGTTGCCGAATGGTGTGCTGCGTCATGCTTCGTCGCAATATGGACGTGTTATGGATGTTGATTTTTATGAATATGTTGCGGCGCGCGCCAAAAACAAAAATAACATAGGTGTAACTTTGGTGGAAATAAAATGAGTGCAGACAAAATAATTCAGATGGATATGGGGGCTTTGGCGGCGGCCGGTGGTACGCACGACGCGACGCGTCCGATACTGTGTTTGGGGATTGAATCTTCGTGCGATGAAACATCGGCTGCGATTGTCGATTCCAATCGAAATATTTTGTCACATATAATTTATTCTCAAATCCCAGAACATCAAAAGTATGGCGGTGTGGTGCCTGAATTGGCGGCGCGTGCACATATTTTGGCGATTGACGATGTTATAAAAAGAACTTTGGATACGGCGGGTAAAAATTTGAATGATATTGACGTGATTGCGGCCACAGCCGGTCCGGGGTTGATTGGGGGTGTCTTGGTTGGTTGGATGGCGGCGACCGGGATTGCGCAATCCATGCAAAAACCGTTGGTTGCGGTTAATCATCTTGAAGGTCACGCACTGGTTCCGCGTTTGCATTCGGCGGCGGCCAATGGCACAGATGGCGCGGTTGATGTTGATTTTCCTTATTTGTTGATGTTGGCGTCTGGTGGGCATTGCCAGATTTTATTGGTGCGTGGTGTCGGTCAGTATGAAATGATTGGTCAAACTTTGGATGACAGCGCGGGCGAAGCGTTCGATAAAGTTGCAAAAATGTTGGGACTGGGGTATCCGGGCGGACCGGTTGTTGACAAGCGTGCCGCCACGGGCAATCCGCGTGCGTTTAATTTTCCGCGGCCGCTGTGTGACAAGCCTGGTTGTGATTTTTCGTTCAGTGGTATTAAAACCGCCGCGCGTACGTTTTTGTCGCGTGAAACGTCGCCGTATTCAGATGAATTTATAAATGATTTTTGTGCATCTTTCCAGGCGGCTGTTGTTGATTGTATTATTAACCGATTGGAAAATGCGTTTGGTGATGCGCGTGTAATTACCGCAAATCCCCAGACTTTGGTGGTTGCGGGTGGCGTTGCCAAAAACAGCGCTGTGCGCAGCGCAATGGAACATTTGGCCATAAAGCATAATGTAACGTTTGCCGCGCCACCGATGAATTTATGTACTGATAATGGCGCAATGATTGCGTGGGCCGGGATTGAAAATTATCGGTTGGGTCGTGTGGTAACCACGCCAATTGCGCCCCGCCCCCGTTGGCCTTTGACGGAGTTGTAAGATGACGGATATGACGCGGTATAACGCCGCTACAGAATTGTTAGCGAACCAGGTTCAATCTCAGTGGTTGAATTTGCCGAATGATTTTAATTCAAAATACGATATGGTTGAAATGGTGTGTGATTTTCGTGCCGCGTTTTGTAACAAGAATCTGCGCCGTTGGACTGTAAATCAAAAATACGAAAATGCCCGTATTGCGCGTGGTGCGTTTTCAGCCGGTTTTTGCGGAATTGCCAGTTATGCTTGGAATCATTTGTTCCGTATGCCCGATGGTGGTGAAATTTGGCGGCTGAAATTGGTAAGCCATAAAAAATTTAACCATGTTTGGTTGGAAAATAAATTTACCGGCCAACCGTTGGATTTAACATTTGACCAGTTTATAGATGATGACGGTCAGTATATAAAAATTCCGTATGATAAATGCGGAACTTTCACTGACAGCAATTTTGATTTTGAACGTGCGTATGTTTTTGCGCGGGGATTGGGAATAAACTTAAAGCGTATTGCATTTATAAATGCTTTGTCGCATCGCAACAGATAAACTTGTTTTTATCGGTAAATGTGCTATAATCTGCACATTATGACAACAGACGAATATTTGAAACAATATGATGCCGCCACACGTAAAGTAATGGCTTTGGCCGCGCAAATTGACGCACGGGTGCGGGATGAATATTTATTGGAATATCGGTTACAGGATATTACGTACGTTTTGCGCAGTAAATTCCGCGATGCGGCGTTTCGTAAAAGGTATGTGGGTAATTTGCCGTTTAATGGATTTGTTCCGTATCCAAAGGGTTTTTGCGCGCTTTCCACAATATGTATTTATAATCTGTATGGCGGCGACAGTATTTGGCGGCCGTCTGCGATAAAACTTGGCGCGTGGGAGCATGCACCCGTCGTATATCTGCAAAATTATGCGTTGGATGTGCCGTTCGATGTAACCAGCGACCAATTTGCGCCGCTGCGCGTTCCGTACGAGGTTGGCGAACCCATTAACAGACGTATGCAGGATATGCGTACACCAAATAAAGAAAAGTTTATTGCAGAAATTAAACAAGAATTGGACAGATGATAAAATTATGATGGAAAAACCACAGCCTTTTGTTCAGCCTGATATGATTTTCAGTGTTTCTGATGCGTCGGCGTTGTTAAAGAATGTTGTCGAAACCGCTTTTCCGCGGATTCGTGTTCGTGGCGAATTGTCGCAAATTACACGGGCATCATCTGGGCATACCTATATGACGATAAAGGATTCTGGGGCCGCCATTTCCGCCATTGTTTGGCGCGGCACGCCCGTTCCTTTTAAGTTGGAAGATGGGTTGGAAGTTATTATAACCGGTCGTTTTACAACGTATCCCGCGCGCAGTAATTATCAGATTATATGTTCTGAAATCGAAATGGCGGGCGCGGGCGCAATTCTGAAAATGTTGGAAGAACGCAAGCGTAAATTGGCGGCCGAGGGATTGTTTGACGCGTCGCGTAAAAAGCCTTTGCCGCACCTGCCCCAGCGTATTGGTGTGGTAACCAGTCCTACGGGCGCGGCATTCCAAGACATTCAAAATCGTTTGCGCGAACGTTTCCCGGTGACGGTTGTTTTATATCCCGCCACTGTCCAGGGCGCGACTGCCGCAGCCGAGGTTGCCGCCGGTATTGAATATTTTAATCGTGCAAAGAACGTGGATGTAATTATCGTCGCACGTGGCGGTGGTGCGTTGGAAGATTTACTGCCCTTTTCCGAAGAAATTGTTGTTCGTGCCGCGGCGGCCAGTGAAATACCGCTGATTTCAGGTGTGGGACATGAACCTGATTGGATGCTGATTGACTATGCGGCCGATGTGCGCGCGCCAACGCCAACCGGCGCGGCCGAGATGGTTGTTCCAACAAAACTGTCTTTAATCCAAGAATTGGATAATTTGTGGCACAGGTTATCGAATAATTTTACAACGCGATTGACGAACGCGAAAAATCGTATGGAGTCAATTGTTGTTAAAAATCCACGTCAGTTGATTATGGAGCATCAGCAACGTATCGACGATGTTGCGCGTACATTAAATATTATCATAGATGGCAAAATTGTTGCCGCGCGTGGGCGTATGGATGTGGTGGCCGGATTTCAGAATGTTTTTCAGAACAAAGTTGCGTCTTTGGCGCAATCGGTTAATCATTTGGGGCAAATGTTGAATTCATTAAGTTATAAAAACGTGTTGGCGCGCGGGTACGCAATCGTGCGCGACGATAAAAATCAAATTATCAGTCGCGCAGACGGCGCACATCCCGCGGCCATCGAATTTGCCGATGGGGTTATCACTGTGCAAATAAAACAGTAATCAGAACTGCATTCGAAAACCTAATTTGATTCCATCGCCATCGGCGGCAACTGTTATTTTATTGTCATATTTGCCAACCAACAGCCATGTAAAAAGTGCGCTGACCGCGGCACCGCCCAACAGAAAGTATGGCAAAAGTTCTACGTTTTGACATATTTTCCTATCCTTTGTGTAAAAAAAGACCACATATTTCAGTGGTCGGGAGTTAGAACAGTCAAACATTGATGACCCTCGCCATCTTGCGAGTGGCGACATCCCGACCAGATCCGTCGGGACAATATTTCGTGGTATTTCAATGTTTTGGTGTTCTAGGCCAATCCACTGGATATGTCGTGCATATTATTGAATAATATTTTTATTTTTTCAATTGTTTTTAATCAGTGTGCGCGCCGTTGCCAATGATTCAGGTGTAATTTGCGCCCCACTTATGATGCGTGCGATTTCGTTAATTCGGTCGTCGCCGTGAATTTCTGCAACGTCTGTTGTTGTCGTATCGTTCGCAGAATGTTTTGAAATTTTGAAATGTTTGTCTGCATATCCCGCAACCTGGGCCGAATGGGTTATGACCAATGCCTGGGACGATTTTGCCAATCTGTTTAATCGGTTGCCAACCGCCGATGCGGTTGCGCCACTGATGCCGGTATCTATTTCGTCAAATACAAATGTGTGCGCATTGCCGCCATCCGCCAATACCACGCGCAGCGCCAACATAAAACGCGCCAATTCGCCACCAGATGCCGCGCGGTGCAATGGTGCGAATGGCATGCCTGGATTTGTTTTTATCATAAATACAACGTCGTCAATTCCGTGCGCGGATGGGGTTGCGTCTGTGCGCGATACAATAAAGTCGGCCGCGCCCAATTTCAGATCTGGCAATTCCGCCAAAATTTGTTTGCGTAACATTTCGCCCGCGGCAATGCGTGCAGACGATAGCCCAGCGGCCGATTTTTCGAATTCTGATTTTTTGTTTGCCATATCGGCGGTTAATTTTTTTAATTCGGCGTCTGAATTTTCAATCGCGTTTAATTCAGCCGACATTTGTTTTAATTTTTCAGGCAATTCATCCGCAGAAACACGATGCTTGCGCGCGGCGGCGCGAATTGCGAACAATCTTTCTTCGATTTCGTCCAGTGTTGCTGTGTCAACATCGGTTGGTGTTAATTTTTCTGCCACATCTGATACGATTTGCGCGGCGTTGTATAATGCGTCAATTTGTTCAGAATATGGATTTGGGTCGGTTTTTATGCGTTCCAAAATATGTGCGACCGAAAAAATTACAGATTCCAACGACGTGCCATGCGGGTTTAATTCCGCGGCTGCATCAGACAATATGGCTGCGTCCTTTTCCGCGTTCATCATGGCGGTGCGTTTGGTTGACAACATTTCTTCTTCACCAATTTGAACGTTTAATGATTCCAATTCGCGCACGTTGTGTTCCAAAAATTCCCGTTCCGATGCCGATTTTTGCAACGTTTCACGCAATTCGTCCAATCGTTTTTGCGCGTTATAATATTCTTGATAGTTTTTATTAACACATAAAAGCAACTGATTGTAATTTGTATTGTTTTTAATTCCGAATAAATCCAAAGATTCGCGGTGTGTTGCCGGATTTAACAGTGCGTGATTCGCAAATTGTCCGTGTATTTCAACCAGGTTGTCGCCGATTTGTTTTAATAACTTTATTGACACAGGTGTATCGTTTGCCCATGCACGACTTTTGCCGTCCGACGACAATGTTCGGCGTAAAATTAACACGTCTTCGAATTCGATTCCATTTTCATCCAATAAAGATTTTAATTTGTCGTCAATCGAGTCAAATTCTGCAATGACGGACGCAGTATCGCATCCATGACGCACCAGACCGGCGTCTGAACGCGCGCCCAATGCCAGCGCCAATGCGTCCATTAAAATACTTTTGCCCGCACCCGTTTCGCCCGTCAGTATATTCAGCCCCGCCCCGAATTCCAGATTCAGTTTTTCAATCAGTACTATGTTCGAAATGTATAACCGTGTCAGCATGTCGTGATTATAGTCGTTTAATGTAAAATAATTCAAGATTTTTATGAAAATTCAACCAATTCAAAATCTTGTAACCATAATATGTATCCGTGCACCGTGTAATCGGGATATGCGTCACGCAGCAAAGCGATATATTCGCGAATTTGGGCGGCGTATTTGTCGCGATATGCCGTTTTGTCGGTGTCTGATTTATAATCCAGTACGTAAATGTTTTTTGTTTCGTCGTCAATTACCAGGCGGTCAATGCGGCGGCTGATAAATTTGCCATTTATGTTGCCTGCGATTGGAACCTCGGTGCGTGATGTGGGGACAAAAAATTTTATCAGTTGTGGATTTGCGGTTATTTTGTTTACCAATTCGTCATCGCCGTGTGGTTGGTCGCCAATTGTAATACGCTGTAATTTGGCGTGTATTTTGCGGCCTTCTTGGGTGGCGTGGGTTGCGTTGTTTATTTCTGATAATACATCTTTTAATTTATTTGACATTTTGTATCCTGAATCCGTCGTTTGTCTGAATTGCTTTTTTGTCTGTGGACAATACGCGCCACAGTTCATAAAACCAAGTTAATTCGTGTGCGTTTTTTTGCTGTGTCGCATAGCCATAAATATATAACCGATTTTCAGCGCGCGTCATTGCGACGTATAACAGTCTGTAATGTTCGGCTGTTTTTATCCGATTATACTCGTTCGATGCAGTAATATACGCGTCAGCAGATTTATTTTGGCGTGGAAACCACAGCCATGGTGTTGGCATGTCTGTGCCACGCGCACGATTTTGTGGTGATTGCATTTTTGGAGCAATGTGAAAAACAGTTTCAGATTTTGGGGTGCTGATTGTGTCTATTAAAAACACAACGGACGCTTCCAAACCTTTGCTGCTGTGGATTGTGACTATGCGTACACCTGGCGCAGCGTCCATGTCGCGTTTGATAACACTGCCACCGGTGATAAACCATTTTATAAAATCGCGCATTGTGCCGCTTTGGGTACGTTCGTATGCCAGGCATATTGTTAAAAACTCTTCGATTGGGTCGATGATTTGCTCGCCCAACGCCGCAATCATATTTTTTCGCGTGTCGTTCGTGTTCAATACATTTGTAAAAAACGAATATGGCGACAACGTTTCAGACCATTTTATGATTTCGTCCAGGCGGTTGTATATATCCGGATGCAATGTTGGTAAAACGTCAAAAACAGTCGTTGGTGTGTATTGTTTTGATTGTCGTTTTTTTATATTATTTTCATCGTTTCGCGTTTTGCAAATATTAAAAATATCGCGTTCGGTCAATCTGAAAACCGGACTTTTTAACACGCAACATAAACTGTAATCGTCGCCGTGGTTTATACAAAAACGAACCAGGTTTAACAAGTCGCGTATTGCTGGAAAATCGGGCAGTTTTATTCGGTCGCTGCCTGCGACGGGAATGTTGCGACGTTTTAATTCCTTTAATAATTTTGGCGTTAACGGTTCGCGATTTTGTACCAGCACCATTATGTCGTTCGGATTAAAACCTTCGGATAAAACAGATTCTATTTTGTCTGCGATTGTGGATATGTATGAATTTATGTCGGCTTCAATTCCGTTGTATCCCATTAAATTGTGCATCTCGACAAAAGCGTTTGGGTTATCTTTTACGTATTTGTGTGTGTTGTTTATGAAGCCGGTCTTTTCGCGAATTGAATCATTGCCGAAAAACGCATCGACTGTATAAAGTATCGGCGGCATAGAACGAAAACTGTGTGTTAATGGTATTTCGTGTAATTCGCGCATGCTTTGATGTATTTGTCGCGATATTTCTGTGCGACTGGAATCAAACGCGCGCGGATCTGCGCCCTGGAATGCGTATATAGATTGCTTTGTATCACCAACAACAAATAAAGAATGTGGGTTGTTGCCGGTGTCGCCATCGGTAAAGAAATCTGTTGTCAGCATTCGTAAAATATCCCATTGGGTGGGACTGGTGTCTTGGGCTTCGTCGACTAAAATGTGTGTCAGGCGTACATTTAACTGCGATAAAATCCACCCCATAACATCGGGTGATGAAAATAATTTTTTTGTGTACAGTATCAGGTCTTCAAAATCCAATAAGTTGCGTTCGGATTTTATTTTTCGATACGTGTCTGCGAATGCCGCCGACAAATCAAAAACGGCCATTGTATCTTCGAAAATTTCAGTTGCAAAACGGTGCTGATAAATTTCGGCCAAGCGTTTTTGTTCTGCAAGTGCCGCCATTGCCCCAGATTTTGCCAATGTTTTTTCGACCCGAGTATCAGGTGTTTTATCGGATTTCAAGTATACGTTCGCATAATTTTCAAAATCCAATGTTTTGTCAATGTATTGTTTTGTTGTGTTAACAATATTTGTTAATGTCTTTGCCGGTGTTTTTGATATATTTATGCAATTTTCTGTGTCTGATACGATTTTTTGCAGATATTCGGTCGAAACTTCGGTTTGAACCGGGGTGTTTAGTTTAAGAAAATCTGTAATTGTATCAACGAAGTATTTGCGATATTTAACAATGTCTGTTATTTGAAAAAAGTCTTTATAATGTTTGCTTAAAATATCCAGTAATTTCCCCAGGCTGGTTTCGTCGGTGCGACCAACAATGTGTACAAATGCGTCCCGAACCTGTGGCGTATTTGGTGTGTTAATCATGCGCGAAAACGCATCTTGTAATAATATGCGCTGTGCGTCATCTGACACCATTGCAGAAGATGGGGAAATTCCCGCTTCCAGTGGAAATTGGCGCAAGATTTCTTCGCAAAAACTGTGTATTGTTTTGATTTTCAGCAAATCTGGGTTGTCTATATACGTAAAAAATATTCCGCGGGCGCGTGCAATGTCATCCGATGTGGCAGGCTTGTTCATTGCCACGCCGTCCAGTAATTCAACTAATTCGTCATCCGGCACCATTGCCCATTTTTGCAATTCACCCAAAATACGATTACGCATTTCACCGGCCGCAGCCTTGGTATAAGTTAAACATAATACGCCCCAATCGGTAACATTTGGGGTACGAAAAAAAATTCGCAGTAAACGTTGTACCAAAACGCTGGTTTTACCGGTGCCGGCGTTTGCCTGGACCCACACGTTGTCTGTTGGGTTGGCGGCTGCATCTTGTTCTGGTGAAAGAGTTATTTTTTTTTCCATTATGCCCTTGCTTTATTATGGGGATTTTAGTATATATTCCATAGAACTGCAAGGATATATAAAACCGTACATTTTACGGTACAGACACGGGGGGATTTTGATGCAAATTTCGGATGTTATTTTGATTATTGGTGGTGTTTTGGGCGGATTATTGTTAATCGCGCTAATTGTTTTGTTTTTTGTTTCGCGCCGTTCCCAACGTGTTATGAAATCTGTGTTGGATTTGTTGACACGTCCCGAACGGGCACGTGTAAATGATGCTGTACGTGTGTTTAATGCACTGATTGCGGACGAGATGATAAAAATGGAATCCAATTTTCAAAATGTTCGTGAAACATTAAATGCCCAGATTGCCACAGCGGCCGAATTAAAAAATAATCTGGACGCGCAAAATGCGCAATTGGTTGCCACAACAGATGATGCGGTAAAAAAAATGGCCACCATGGCTCAGCGTTTGGAAAATACAGTTGATGGGTTGAAAAACATTGTTAATTCCAACGGTTGGCACGATGTCGAATTGGCAACAGATAAATTCAGCGCGTCTGTAACCGATATGTTGGATAAAATCGATGCGACCACGAATGATGCGACTGAACGTACTGCGCGCATCCATGACAGTATGACCCAGTGGATTGAAAACGGCAATACTTTGTCTGAAAAATTGCAGAATGAATTTAATTCCAATGCGGAACAAATGCAGACTTTGTCCGCGGAATGCGAAAATATGCAGCAAAAATTATCTGAATTATCGGCCACAACGGCATCTGGGTTCGAGTCTGTTAAAGCCGCAGCGGATGGGTACAGCGAAACAATGGATAATAATAACAAGCGGTTGGATGAGCATCTGAATAAATTGGATACGTTTGGCAAACAGGCAAAAAAGCAATTAACCGGCCAGGTTAATACGCTGACCAACACTGCGAACGTCGTCGCCGGTCAAGTCCGTTTGTCCGAGGCATCAGTTGAATCGCAAGTGCATAAATTAACCGATGCGGTCGAAAGTCTGATGGGCGCCGCAACATCGACCGAGGCGGCCGTACGCAATATATCGCGCGAATTAACCGAATTATGCAACCATTTCAACAAAGATATTACTGGTTTTACAAACGATATTGTGGGCGAATTAAAGACTGTGTCGGGCGTTGCAAATTCGACGTTGGAAAACACCAAAACCGCGGCGGGGGCGTTTTCAGAATCTGTGCGTGCGATGGCGACGGGCGTGCGTGAAACTTTAATCGAAATGAATACCGCGCATACGCAATTGTCGGGACAATCGGAAAATCTGATAAAAATGTCGGCGGAAACAACGGCACAGTTACAGCCTTTGTCGGAACTGATAGAAAAGTATTTTGCCGCCCTGCCCGATTTGGCGCGTGATTCAGTGAATACAGGTGACAATTTGCAGAAAATTGTTGAAAATCTGAACGAAAAAATCGCGCTGATGAAGCAAACGGTTGCAGAATCGACCACTGCGATTGCGGATTCAGCCGTGAAATTGGAAGATTTGGCCGGCACATCGCGCCAACAAATGATAGATTTAATGTCTGATTATTCCCAGGCGGTTAATACTATGCAGACATTGAATAAACAAATGATGGTTGCGCGCGCGACTGCGCCAATGGACGCGATGGGCGCGACGCCTGCGACATCGGCGGCATACGGACGCGTAAGTCCGGGGGACTTTTTGAAGCAAAGTGATAAAATGATGGAAAAATTGCACGAGCAAACTATGGATTTGATCCGTGCGGCCGGCGTGGAAATCCCAGACGTAGTATGGAAAAAATATCATGCGGGCGATAAAACGATTTTTTCAAAATGGTTTGCGAAAATAATGTCTGCGGCGGACAAGAAACAGGTGCGCGAAATGCTGAAAAACGACAGTGTTTTCCGTTCCCAGGCGACGCAATTCGTGCGTGGTTTTGATAAAGTTTTGAATGCGGCACGCGCGGCCGATGGAACTGATAAATTGGCAGGCGCGTTGGCGAAAACCGACCTGGGGCAAATTTATATCGCATTAAAGGGTCATGTATAATATTTTGATAATTAAAACCGCGCCCTGTAATCATTTTGCTGTGCGGCCTGAAATCCGAAGGTGTAAAGTTCGCTCGTGACAAGCGCGTAAAGATGGACGAATTCCAATGGAATCCCGAACGCGATGGTGTCCCAATGGACATCCGCGATTTCCCATTGGTGTTTTAATTCCCCGGGGATACACTGTTTATTACATTTTCTGGCAAATTATATGTTTGAGGCACGCCGTTCGTCATTTCGTTTTTCACATTTTCAATTCTTTGCAGCATTTCGGAATTATACGTTTTACTTAAATCTGGTGCCATTGCATCCATAATTAATTTGTGTACCCCATCGTTTTCATCAAGTTTTGTAAAAAATTTACCATCCGTGGTTATATATCTATCCACTATTGGATTATCCTGTGGTGTAATAAGTGTTTCTGAGTCGTATAGTTTTTTTGTCATATTTTGGTATTGTGGCCAGAGGATATTATCTCTGTTTATGTCTGACAGATATTCTATACCGTAATTACCATAAAAAGTGTTCCGTTCATTATTGTTGTAAACGTTTAAAAAACCGACATTGTTATTACCAACTTTTATTTCACCAATGTTTTTCCCGGAAAGCCCTATGCCAGTTCCATTGCCACCAGTATATTCCGCAGCATAATAAAGGTTTGGTGTGCCCAGTACTGAACCGGTGGCGCCGGCCTTTGGGGCCATATTGGCATAGGCAGAACTGGGGTCAGACGTTGCAAATTTTTGTCCACGATATAATACATCATCACCTTCGTACTGCTTGGACAACCTTTTTATAGAGTATAAATTTTTGCCATCGGGGTCAAGTTTATTAAATATAAGTATATCTAATAATTCTTCGTCCGTTGCAGTATCCAAAGAAAGTCCATTTTCAATCACCAGGTCTTGCAGTTCTTTATCATTTTCAAAGTATTTCCGAATATTTGAACGTGCCTGAGCAATGGATACCCCGGTAACACTTGTCGGATCTATTTGTTGTATAGTTGTTGGTGTAACGGCCCCAAACGTGATAATGCCGTTTTGTTCCAATATATCATTTACTATATCAAATTCTTTGGCTGCGTTTTCTGGTGATAAAAATGGTGACACCAGTTCGTATCCTGTTTCGTAATCCCTGCTGGCTACCGCTTTATTGATAACCCACGCCGATTGGTCGGAAACATCTGTTGATGCACGAATCCCTGCATCATTTAATATTTGTACTATTTCTTCGGGGCTTTTATCCGTCTTGGGTATAGCTCTAAAATACATAACAGGCTCCGTGATATATTCCCGGGTATTTGTACGGCGGGCATCCTGTTTTACCAGGCCATATTTAACATCTATTCTTGCATCTATCAAAGATTGTGTGCGAGCTTCTAATGTCGCATTAGCTTTATCAGCAATTTCCTGCACCTGTCTCGTAACATCCGATATATCATTTGCATAAACTTCTAATAATTGTTTGTTTGCTTCATTGATGCTATCGTCTTTTAACAATTTCTCCACTGCAGATAATTGTTCATCTGCCCACGATTTCAGGTCAGAAACCCGCTGTGCAACGCCATTAGCATATACTGTCGCATCGTCAATATTTGGTGCATATTCAATTAAATCAACCTGTTCCGCTAGAAATTGTTTAAGCCCCTCTGCATTACTCTGCAAAACAATTCTTTGTGTGTTTATGTCATCAAATGTACGCAGGGATGTACCAATATTGTCCGCCATAGAATTGGCCAGAAATTTCATGGCGCCAGTCGTTTCTGTTATTGTTTTTGTAACGTTTTTCAATCGTGTAAATCGGGCGACTACGTAACCGGGGTCATATATAACACTGCCGATTATCAGGGCGACTTCTGAAATCGGATCAATGTGATCCAGCAATGTTAATTTTGATTGCTGCATTGCGCAATCGGCCGGACTGGCATATACCGTTTGTCCGGCGTCATTTTTTCCACATGCCACAAACTCTGTTTGAATTAAGCCTATTAACCTGTCCATTGTTTCATCAACAACCGCTTGGTCATCAGTATTCAAATCACTCATCACGCCAGATAATGTCGCATAATGTTTTTCCAATACATCCAGTGCGCACCGTTCCGTTGTACATGCGTTCGCGTCCGTCACAAAATTAACAAACTTTTTGGCGGCTTTTTCGCTTAATCTGCGGTGATTGGCGTCAATGGTATAATTTATTGCCAAATCCCCGGCCAACATAGCAACCCCGTTTATTACAACTGGTGCAGCAGCGCCGCCACTGGCAATTGTTAATACCGTGCCACCAACAATAACCACCGCGCCAATCACATAGCCCGCGACAACATTGCGCTGATACGTCGCCATTGCGTTACCCAATACACATGCACGCATGTCGTCGTCATAATATGCGCCATTTTCCGAACCAGACGCACGCAATTTCGCATCCAATGCATCACATTCTGTTGCCGTTAATCCACGACAAGTTTCGCCGTTAAATGTGCCGCCGTTTATAATACACTGCATTATGTCCATGCCCGTCATAGTTTGTGCGTCGGATTGGGTTGCCAATTCATCGAATATAAAATCAACCTGTTGGGTGCCGACGGTGCATTGCATTATCCAATTCGTGCCCAATGATGTTGGATCGTTTAATTCAACTATATCAGAATCACATGTTATGTATTCTTCATCTGGGAATATGGATGTTAAATACTGTTCCAACATCGGTTTCGCGACCCCAGAACGTATTTTTACATCATAAAATACATAACTGTCCACGCCGTCAATGTGATTCAAAAATATATTATCACGCGTATTTACAGTGCGCGATATGCGGCATGCCCCCTGGTACATTGCGCTGTGGCCAATTGTTGGTGCAAATGTCGCCAATTTGTCGCACTTGGCGCGTTCCATATCACACATTGTCCAATAATCATCAGTGCCCGCGAATGCGCCGCCAAACATTTTGCACAATGCCGCGTTTTCAGAATCA
The DNA here is from genome assembly GCA_944389385.1 of uncultured Alphaproteobacteria bacterium. Classification (GTDB taxonomy): domain Bacteria; phylum Pseudomonadota; class Alphaproteobacteria; order Rs-D84; family Rs-D84; genus Enterousia. The sequence continues at coordinate 70,742 of CALXMC010000005.1, forward strand.
ACCATACGCCGGTTATATGACTGATTCAATGTATCAAATTTGAATTCGTATGCGGTTTTATTCGCACTGCACTTTATATAATCACTGCCGATTTTGTGGATATCGACAATCTCGTTCGAGCATGTGAATTTCAAATTATTCGATTTACCGTATTCGTATATAAATTCCAAAGCGTTGGGAACTTGGGTTCGCAGGTCTGCGAAAAATTCCACACATTCACCATCGCCACCACGGCACGCGTTTGAATACACCAACACAGTCCCATCGCGACCAATACATTGATTTGAACCATCGTCCAATACAGTACGGATACCGTTCATTTGCTTGCATTGTTTTGCGGCGTTTGATGACACACCCGATAATTCCGCAATGTTATCGACAAAACCGCGACAGAAATAAAAGCCCTCGTCCGTGTTGATTGCCCAACCCGCAGTTGCGCAGACGCTTAAAATGCCACTTGCGGTTATTTTGCCGGTTGTTGAATCCATTTGTTTTTCATATTCGTCCGCAGTGGCAGCACGATATTCTGGTTCAACCATGGTGTTAATGGAATCTTCAACCGCGGCCGCGGAAAACAACATCCAACTTTCCGCACGTGCAGAATATGTCACAAATGATAATAAAACACAAAACAATATACGTTTCAACGCAATACCCCTGTGCAGGCGGACGCAACGTCGGCAACTTTTTTAATTGCCGCAATTTGAGTGGCGTTAAATACAGTCGCCACGGCCGATGATGTTGTTGCACCAATTGACAAAACATTTGATGCCGTGTTCAGATTCTTTTCACGTTGTTCGTCACCACTGCGCGTTTTTTCGGTGTTTGCAACCGCACTGGTAACTGTACCCGCCAATCCAGTCGCAGCACCAACAATCGATGAAATCATAGAATTACGACCGCGGTTATTTATCGGCGTTATATCGACGTATTTGTATTCGTTGCATGTGGTTGCGATTTGTTCAGCCTCGGTCACGTCTTGGCCGTCAATGCGCGCCTGGGCAATAGAATTTTGTAAATTCGTGACGGCGGTTATGCAATTGTCAATTTGGGTTTGTAAATCAGCATCAATGCGGTTTGTGCCCGCAATCGCAGCACCCGCGACATTGGTCGCCGTGTTCGCAGCCAACAATCCTGTGCGCCAATTTCCCAATTTAATAGATTGGGTTAATAATTTATTTCGTTCATTAACCGCATTTTGAATCTGGGTTAAAATGGCGTTATCTGTGCTTAATGTTTCAAAATCGACCACCCATGTTTCATATTCTGATGCGGTTGATATGGAAAGATTATTTTGTTGTTCCAATTCGCGTAATTTGGATAAAGTAACCTTTATTTGTTTATCTTTTTCGGCCTTTACAAATCCAGTGACGGTTGCACCAACGCCTGCGGCCGTGCCGACGCCCGTGACCGCGGTGTTTATCCCCGCCATTGTTTTAAGGTCCGCCAATTCATCATCGATACCGACGCATGCGGTATATGTTGCACGCAGTGCGTCATATAACGGCAGTACATCCGCATTTGCGGTGCCGCATAATAACCATATTGAAAAACCAATAAAAAATCCCCGCCACATCATCTTGACTGCATTTTATCATAAATGATATTTTGATTCTATGAAAAAACGGGGCGTATGCCCCGTTTTTACTTGTCTTCGGTGTCGTGTTCCGGGGCGCAGAATTCTACGTCGCGGGTCATGGCCAAAAACTTTTCAGCACGGCGTGCGGGCAACTCATCCACTGGGATTTTTTGCAATTCTGTAATCTGGTCAGATACAGCCGTTGCCAACATTTCCATTGTGGTTTGCCAATCTGTGTGCGCGCCACCCGACGGTTCATCAACAATCTTGTCGATGACGTTCAAGTCGGCCATATCGCGCGCAGTCAATTTCATGGCCGCGGCCGCGGTGGCTTTGTATTTATTGTCTTTCCATAAAATACTGGCGCATGATTCAGGTGCAATCACCGAATAAATTGTGTTTTCCAACATCAGCACGCGGTCGCCTGTGCCAATTGCGATTGCGCCGCCGCTGCCGCCCTCGCCCACATTGACGGCGACATAGGGTGTTTTGATGGACAGACCGGTTGAAATCGATGCCGCAATGGCCTGGGACTGGCCGCGTTCTTCGGCGGCACTGCCCGCGAATGCGCCGGCTGTGTCAAACAACGATACCAGTGGCAGATTAAATTTTTCGGCCAAACGCATTAGACGCTGGGCTTTGCGGTAACCTTCGGGGTTTGGCATACCAAAGCGATGTAATTGACGCGTTTCAATTGTACGCCCCTTTTCTTGGCCGATGATAACGGCCGGGATGTCGCGCCAATACCCAATGCCGCCGCACATGGCCGGGTCTTCGCCAAATAATCTGTCGCCCGCCAGGTATGTCCAATCTTCGACTATGCCGTTAATATAGTCCAAGAAATGCGGACGATTTTCGTTACGCGCCAGTAAAACTTTGTCGTATGCGTCTGTTTCGCCCATTCCGCGGACTTTTTTATTGTCCTGGGTCGGGGTTGTGACGTTAATTGTGCCCGGGGTATGCGGTTGCTTGGTTAATACACGCAATATTTTGCCCAAAGTATCATGCAATTCATCACGTGCGACCACCATATCCACCATACCATGATCGTACAGGTATTCCGCAGTCTGGAAATTAGACGGCAATTTTTCGCGGATATTTTGTTCGATAACACGGCGGCCTGCAAAACCGATGCGCGCGCCACGTTCTGCGATATGAATGTCGCCCAGCATCGCAAATGATGCCGTTACACCGCCAAATGTTGGATCAGTCAGCAGGACTATGTACGGTATTCCATTTGCGTGCAGTTTATTAACCGCCACGACTGTGCGCGCCATTTGCATTAACGATAATATGTTTTCCTGCATACGGGCGCCGCCACTGCATGTTACCATAATGAAAGGACGGCGTGTTTCGATGGCGTGTTCCATACTGGCCACGATGCTGTCGCCGGCCGTACGTCCCATAGATCCCAACATAAAATCGCCGTTTAACACGCACACTGTTGTCGGAATACCGTCAATTGTGCCGTCGGCCGTGGTAATTGCGTCGTTATATCCAGTTTCTGCGCGTGATTCAGCCAAACGATCACGATAAGATTTACGATCGACAAAGTGCAATGGGTCGTCCGATGCAGTTGGTAACTTGATACGTTCCCATTCAATATTATCGAACAGCAAATCAAACCGCTGTTTCGGTGTCATGATAAATGCGCGCCCGCAACGTGGGCAGATATAATGATTGGTTTTATAATCTTTGTAATAAACCAAATGACCGCATGATTCGCACTTTATCCACATCAGGCGGCGTATGCGTTCGTAACGTTCGCGATTGCGATTTTTTATACCTGATTTTTTACCAAATAACATTTTTTTACTCGTTCATTTCCTTGGTTAATTCGCGGCTGGGTTTGAATAATATTGTTGTACTGGCATCCAAGTGCATTGGTTGGCCAGTGCATGGATTGTATCCAACCTTGGTTGCGCGTGGGCGCGGCTGAAACGTGCCAAAACCACGAACTTCGATGCGATTGCCGTCTGCAACAGATTCAATCATCTGATCCGCAACAGTATCCAATATCGCGGCCGCATCGTTTGCGCGCATGTGTTTGAATTGGACCTGGATGGATCGTATAATATCAGAACGCTTCATTTCTTTTTTCCTTTTATGCTTTTAACCAGTATATTATTTATATCTTATCACATTTTATCAAGAATAAAGTTTTTTATGATTACATGCCTGTGTTAATCGGCAGTACGACAATTTATAATCTTGCATATATCAAAATATAAAGGAGAAAAATTATGCACGAACATTGTAAATGTGGCGGATGTGCCATGAATATGGATGATAACGCGATAAAAAACACGCCCCAGATGCCTTTAATCGGGGATGCGGCACCTGAATTTGTGGCAAATACAACGAACGGCGTTGTGCGGTTTCCGTCTGATTATATGGGGCGATGGGTGGTGTTGTTTTCGCATCCTGCGGATTTTACGCCCGTTTGTACGACTGAATTCATCACATTTCAATCCATGTTGGATAAATTCAAAGAATTAAATACAGACATAATTGGTTTGTCGATTGGGACTTTGCCCGGGCATTTGGCGTGGATAGATTCTGTGCGAAATTTGGAATATCGCGGGATGCGCGACGTTCAAATATCTTTTCCGATAATAGACGACATGAAAATGGAAGTGGCGCGCAAATACGGAATGATTCATCCGCATGCGTCTGATACCCGCGCGGTACGTGCAGTGTTTATAATTGACCCGGCGGGTATTATACGGACGATTTTGTATTATCCGCTTACAACCGGGCGTAATTTTGATGAAATCTTGCGCGTATTAACCGCGTTACAGGTAACAGACGCATTTGGTGTATCCACACCCGCAGATTGGGAACCTGGGGAACCTGTGGTTGTGCCAGCACCAACAACCCAACGCGAAATGAATATTCGTATGCGGAATAAAAGTAAAGATGTTGATGTGAAATCTTGGTACTTAACACTGCGCGATTTATCGGCCGATGAAATTTGGAAAAAGTTAAAACACTAATGGGAAATCGCGGATGTCCATTGGGACGCCATCGCGTTCGGGATTCCATTGGTATTCGTCCATTTTTACGCGTTTATCACGGGTGAATTTTACGCCTTCGGATTTCAGGGCTTTGTATTGTTGTTTGAAAAATCCGGGTCCGCACAGCGATCCATCTTTGAACACCACGCGATGCCACGGCAGATGCCAACTGTTTTTATTGTTTGATGCGTATCCAACAAATCGCGCCATACGTGGCCGCCCAATCATGCGCGCAATTTGTCCATACGTCGCCACCCGCCCCGCCGGGATTCGCGCAACAATGTCATAAACCTGGTCGTTAAAAGATTTCATGTCGGTAATATTGTATCGCATCCCACAAAAAATCAAATTGTTTTTGATTGGACGGACAAAAAACTCGTTTGACTGTGGTTATATAAAAGATATGCAATATTGTTAACCGGTTTAGATTACAGGTGATCCGCTTTTGGACTTTATTAAAAATTACATTGAACATTTGACGAATGCTGTAAATTCTAATTTTTAGCTTAATATCTGTTTGTTCGGGCTGTCCAGCCGCCTTTGGCCGTTGGCCAATTGGACATAGTTTGCAATGATTCTATTCTGTTCCCTATCAGTGATTTCATAAAATCATTTACTTTATTGTCAGGAATCGCATTTAATGCGGTTATAGTTTGCTTGCCCAGGTATCCTGTTTCAGGTAAATTGGCATTCATTTGTTCGTTTAATGTTTGCTGGATTGTTTTTGTTGGAATTGTTGGGCCACTCATGACACTCATGTCAAATACTGCGTTCCGTATGCGTGGGTTATTTATTTGCGGTATATTGGTGTTATCCCAGTATTCTGATTTATATATTTCGCGCGCTTGATTTGGCGTTAAATGTTTTACATCAGACGGCATGTTTGATTCTGGGTGTTTTGCAGAATAATTGGTCAGTGTGGTTTGGGTAATTCCCATATTGGTTGGCTCGTCATCAATTTGGTCTGTGCCTTCGGTATAGCCGCCTTCGCGTTCTGCAAGTTTTTCATAAGCCATATCAAAATTTGTGTCGTTTATTTTATAATTTTTGTTGTACATGGTGTTTCACCTTTTGCTAAATAAAAAAATCCCGCGGGCGGGATAAAAAATACGGACGCGTTGGCGTCCGATTATTACGTACAATTATATCATAAAACGGCTGATAATTCAATAAAAAATACCGCGATGCGGTATAGTTCCTGGCGGAGACGAAGGGATTTGAACCCTTGATACGGTTGCCCGTATACGCGATTTCGAGTCGCGCGCATTCAACCACTCTGCCACGTCTCCGACGATGTGTGATTATACAGATTTCGTTTTTATTTGCAAGTATTAAACGTCAAAATTATATGTGCGGACGGATTTTACAATTGCATCCACCAATTTATTCTGATGCGCGGCGGATTTCAGCAGTTTTTCTTCGTCTGCATTCGATAAATGTCCCAATTCCAACAATGCCCCCGGCACAGTCGAACGCAATACTGCGAATGGCGCGTGGCGAACATCGGGACCGGGTTGTTGTCTGATATTTGCACGCTTGAACGCAGATGCCGCACCATTGGCGTATTCAACCGACATTTCAGCCACCGCATGTTGTTGCAGTGACGACAGCGCAATACGAATATCTTTATCGAATTGTTCAAATCCACTGACGTCGATTTTGTCCGCGGCGTTTTCTGCATCGGCCAGTTTGGCAGCCTCTTCATCAGATGCCTTTTCAGACAATGTATAAATCGAAAATCCCTTCATCGCGCGGCTGGGGTTTGCGTTCGCGTGCAATGACAAAAATAAATCAGCGTGTTTTTGTTCACCAATAGACGCACGATGCGCCAATTTCAGGTATGTATCGTTGCTGCGGGTTAAATAAGTTTGAAATCCCGCCGCATCCAATTTAGTTTTTAATTTTTTCGCAACCGATAACACAACGGTTTTTTCCTGGGTTCCGCCCTTACCTATACAGCCGGGATCTTTGCCCCCATGACCTGCGTCAATAACAACAACATATTTACGCGCAGGCGTTGTTTTGGCGGCTTTGGCGGTGGTTGTCGTTGTCGCCGTGGCAGTCCCCACCCCTGAACCGGCCGTAAAATCCAACACCAAACGATAATCGTTGTCGCCATTTGGGTTCAGCAACAAAATATTATCGCGCGGAATCGCGTCGATAGGCTTTGATAAATTTGCAATAATTTGTAATTTGTCGCCAGACTGAACCTGGGTTATTGCGGTAACCAATGTGCCCGATGCCATTGCCGGCGCCAATGACGAATTGGCGGCGGTATTCGACAATGTGACAGTCAACTGATTTGGCGCATACGACAAAGAATATGACGGACGTTCCGATGTTTCGATTACCAGGCGTGTTTTATTGCCAGGCTGAACACCCGTACGAACATCGCGTAACGCATTGCGCCCAGCAAACGCCATACGCGGCAGTAATGCAACAATTACCGCCGTCAAACCAGACATCTGTAAAACCGTACGTCGTGAAAGTTTCATTTCAAAGAATTATACCAAAAAAACACCCATGATTCAAGTTTAATACGGAATAAAAACCGCCCAAACGGGCGGTATTATTTTTTTTTAATTCACGCACGATGCAAACATTTGCGCAATTATATTGGATTCTTGGGTTGTCAATGTTGCAACTGGAATTATATAGCACCGTGCACTGTCGCGCATGATGAATACCTTGGTTCCGCGGGTGTATGCGGTTTGCATATCACTTAATTGTGCGGTTGTTAAAAATGCGTTTTGTGTTGTAACAGGATTGCTCATTGCCGCCTGGACAACCTGGTACGCGGTATCGTAATCATACATTTCAGACATGGTTGTTTGTTCCATGTATAAACCCTGGCTTTGATATGGATTTTCCATATTTACCGCAGTATCTGGGAATGCGACGCCCGTCGCCAACGCCGCCACCGTTTGTAACGTGGACGGTTGTGATGAATTCGATGTGGAATAAGACGCAGTGTTTATCTGCAAATTATCACCACACGCCAAATTCATACGGTTTGCATAACTGGCCAAAACGGAATCAACCGCCATTTGCCAATCTTCGCCCTTGTTATTCAAATCCAGGTTCAAAATCTTTTCAGCCCACCCCCAAACGTTGGCACCAACATTGCCGGCGTTCGCAAAACGCGTTACCATTTCAGCAGAACCGCCCGGAACGCCTGCGCCACATGCGTCGGTTAATTGTGTGGTCAGCATACTGGTTGTTTCATTGCCGTATGCCAACGCAACCGAATGGCACGCCATGGCGGCTTCTAACTCTTGCCGGCGTTGCAGACACAAATCGCTGTGTGATTTAGATAATTCATCCGCCATATTCGCCATCGCCATGTATGACATAACCTCTTGCTGGACATACGATGGACACAGACGAGCCGCAGTATTCATGCCGCCCGCACTGGAATTTAATCCAGATGTATATTGTGGCAATAACGGGGAAGTATCACGTTGCAAACATAACAGTGCATAGTTGTACAGTTCACTTTCTGTTGCATATTGACAACGATTTGAACGCTGACCCGGCACAACAGTCACATCGCCACAATATTCAGATAAACACTCGAAAATTTTGTTACGACACGCAGTATCAACATCCGGTTGAGTTACCATGTAATATGTATTGCGTTGGTTCGTGACGTATGCGTTTGCCAATCCTGCATATCCGCGATTAACAGTATTTGTTGTGCCCGAAGTGGCATTGTATCCCGCAGTGCCACGCGCCATGCCATTTGACGCAACAGATCCCGCAGACACCGCCATCGCGGGCGCGGTACAGAAAAACGCCATTAACCCCAATACAAACAAAGAATGTTTCATGATAAAATCCCCTCTCGTTTCATGAATTTTACCATATTGCGCACAAAAACGCAAACACTCATTTTAGTTTACCTGTATAAAAACGTTGATTTAATCTTTTGAACTGATATTATGTACGCGACATGATTATATTGAACGAAGTTTTATCGCAAATTCACGACGACATTTCTGCCGTCAGGGGGTTTCTTTGACCCCGATAAGTTGGAAATTCAACTTGCTGAATTAACGGATCAGGCAAATAATCCTGAATTATGGAATAACCCAGACAATGCGCGCGCGTTGTTACAGAAAAAGTCTAATTTGGAAAAGTCGTTAAACAATTTGCGCGAAATGGAATCTGAATATAAAAATTTATCTGAATTGTACGAAATCGCACCAGACGACGCCGATGTTGTGGCTGCTATTCAGAAACTGGCCGATACGGCACATCGCGCAAAATTTATTACGTTGTTTTCAGACCCTGCGGATAACAATGGCGCATTTTTGTTCATCCAGGCCGGCGCCGGCGGAACAGAAGCACAAGATTGGGCCCAGATGTTGGCGCGTATGTATGCGCGATGGGCCGAACGTCATGGATTTACATGCGAAATTGTGGAAGAGCATGTTGGCGATACCGCTGGGATAAAAAATATCACATACCGTATATCGGGCGAACGAGCGTTTGGGTGGCTGAAAAACGAAATCGGCGTACATCGTTTGGTGCGCATTTCGCCATTTAACGCAAATGGCAAGCGTCAGACCAGTTTTGCGTCTGTGGATGTGTGGCCGGACATAGATGATTCAATTGAAATCGAAATTAACGACAAAGATTTACGCATTGACACATATCGTTCATCGGGCGCGGGTGGGCAACATGTTAATAAAACAGACAGTGCCGTACGAATAACCCACATCCCGACGGGCGTTGTTGTGACATGCCAAAATGAACGCAGCCAGATTCAAAATAAAGAAATGGCAATGAAGATGCTGCGCAGTCGTTTATATGAACTGGAACGACAAAAGCGGGCCGAGATTGAAAACGCCGCACTGGCGCAACAAAAGAAAATTGAATGGGGCAGCCAGATAAGAAATTACGTTCTGTACCCGTATCAGTTGGTAAAAGACGTGCGTTCAGGCGTTGAAAAAACAGATTCTGATGCGGTTTTGGACGGCGATTTGGATGATTTTATGATTGCGTGCCTGCAACGCGACCAGACGCGGAAATAGATTGCAATTTTAATGTAAATAATTATAATACTCGTACATCGCACCCGTGGCTTAACTGGATAGAGCATCGCCCTCCGAAGGCGGGGATTGCGCGTTCGAATCGCGCCGGGTGCGCCAGAAATTCAACCGCCGCATGGCGGTTTAATTTATGTATTGCGCCCCGAGATTTGGACGCGCAGCGTTCGACAACAAGTAGTTGAGAACAAGCAACGCGCAGTTCGAAACGTAACGGTTGCCCCGCAGCCGATATGACCATATCGTGCGAGGGAATCCGCCGGGTGCGCCAGAAATTCAACCGCCGTATGGCGGTTTAATTTATGTATTGCGCCCCGCGATTTGGACGCGCAGCGTTCGACAACAAGTAGTTGAGAACAAGCACCGCGCAGTTCGAGACGCAACGGTTGCCCCGCAGCCGATATGACCATATCGTGCGAGGGAATCCGCCGGGTGCGCCAGAAATTCAACCGCCGCATGGCGGTTTAATTTATTTAGACTTGTATTGTTTGTGTTGTTTCGTATAAACTGTGGCAAAAGGTGTTTGATATGAAACAATTGTTTGCTTTGTTTATGATTTTGTCTTTGGCCGCCTGCAACAGTGTTTATGTAAAGCCGGATTCTTTGGATGCGTCCCAGGTGTTTTACGCCGATCGCGGCGGTTACGGCATGAAACGCAGCATAAAAGACAAGATGCGCGAGCGTGGTTACAATGTTGTTGTTGGAACAAATGCAAAAACGCACGAGGTTGATGGTGATATAGAATTGGATTCTGCCATTATCCCGGAAAATACTCGTTACAGGGTAAAGGTGTCTGAACGCAGGGAAAAGTTTAACCCGTTCTGGTGTCCGTTTAATGGATTTTGGTGGTGGAGTTTTAATGTGTCAATCGCTGATCAAAAAACAGGCGAAGAAATTATGACTTGGCGTGGGCGCGCGTGCCAAAACAGTGCGTTGCGCATGTTGGATGATATACTGGATGAAATGGAGGGTAAAAATGCAGGAAACAAATGAAATTCAATCCATTGTTGATATAGTAAAATCGTGTGATGATGTGATTTTGGCCACCAATCGGTTGGACGAATTCCCCGAAGCACGAACGGTTATGAATGCGCTGAATGCGGATGTGACGGATTTGAAACTGCATTTTATAACAAATGGCGACAGTCCAAAAATGGCGCAACTGCGGCGTAATGCGAAATGCTGTCTGTATTATTTTAATGCCGACACGCGGTATGCTGTGCGTTTGTTTGGTGAAATGCGCGTGATTGGCGATTTGGCTGAAAAGGAAAAATATTGGCGCGACAGTTTCCGTGATTTTGGTTACAGTGGTGCAGACGACGCAAATTTGACTTTATTGGAATTTGTTCCGAAATCATATAAGTTTTATGTTGGGAACGAAATGAAAACAGGTTTGGTGTGATGTTTTAATTACTTGTAATTAACACGTTGTCGTACGACTGTGGCAATCCAGTGCAATATGTCTGCGGGCATTCGCCCGCAGTGCTTTTTTTTATTTACTGGATCGCCACGGTCGTTTCACTCCCTCGCGATGACAAAGGGGACTAAGTGCCCAAGCCCGCAGTCTCTAACCACCCCGGCGGCAAGCCGCCACCCCTCCAACGGAGGGGAACTCAGCCCGCGACGGGAACGTAACAAGTTCCTCATCTAGCGGAGGGGTGGCACGATACCGGGGGCCACGAAAATGCGATTTTCGTGGGTGGTTGGGCCATGGTGGTTTATCACGAGTTACGAGTAACTAAAAACCCGCCAATCGGCGGGATTTTTTAATCATCGATTTTTGCGTATTCACAGAAACCTTCGTTCGTGTCACAGCGAGAAATTGTGCCTTCGCTGATAAAATATCCCTGGGCGTGCAGGCATGCAGGGCATACTTTTGGTGCCTCGGTTCCAATATGCCACATGCCACAATTGGTACAGCGCCACATAACGATTTTATCCTGTTTGAACAATGTGCCGGTTTCAATTGCTTCGATTAACGCGCGATAGCGGGATTCGTGATAACGTTCCGCATAACCGATATTTTTCAGAATTTCTGCGATTGAATCAAAGCCTTCCTGGGCCGCGATTTGTGCAAATTTCGGATACATATTTGTGTTTTCTTCGTGTTCGCCAAATGCGGCTGCCTGCAAATTTTCCAATGTTGTGCCGATTTTGCCCGCAGGATAAGATGCTGTGATTTCCAGATCACCGCCTTCCAGAAATTTGAACAAGCGAGACGCGTGTTCTTTTTCTTGTTCAGCCGTTTCCAAGAAAATTTTACCAATTGCCTGGAATCCTTCGTCTTTGGCCTTGGACGCAAAGAATGTATAGCGGTTGCGTGCCTGGGATTCGCCGGCGAACGCAATCAACAGATTTTTTTCAGTCTGAGTGCCTTTTAATGAAGTCATATTTTGTTCTCCTTTTTTTGTTTATTTGCTTTGCAATGGTATCAGATAAAAATTCAAAAATCAAATACCCCAATAATGATTATTTTTGACGTTGTTTTCCCAATGTGCCATGTATCAAATCAACCACCAAAATCCCCATGAAAGCACGCGCGGCCGCAATATCTTTACCGTACGACCAATATGTTCCAGTTGGGGTAATGTACTTTGCCGCAACCATGTCAAAATGAGGCGTCAAAGCACCATAGCAATTATATGCCAATAATGCCGCATGGTAATATTCAAACGGGGTTCGTTCGTTGTGTTCAATACGTTCCCCCAAAATCATAGGACGATTACGTATGTTCAAAATTTTATATTTGTTTGGACGTTGAATACGCCACAGACCACCAATAAATTCAACGTTATCAACCAACACGTCACGCAACGGCACAGACGTGGTTGCGTCTGAATAAGCGCGTGCGTTTGTGGCACAATCGTGCGCATATTGTTTGTTTTTTTGTTCGATGGTTTGTGTTGACAATGGGTTGCGATTATTCATTTTTTTCGATTTCCATAAATTTTTTCTCGATTGCAGAAATCAACTCCCCTATTCCCAACCTTCCTGCGGCACTGATTACCATTATTTCAGGTTTCTTTTTACGCCCAAATGATTTTTTGAATGCGTCCAGGCGTGTTTTTAATTCGTCTGATTCAATGGCGTCCATTTTGTTTATGACAACCATTTCAGGTTTGTTTGTTAAGTTGCCACCATACGAATCCATTTCGTGACGTATTGCGGCATAACGCGATGACCAATCTGGTTCCGTGCCGTCAATCACGTGCAGAATCATTTTTGTACGTTCGGCATGACCTAAAAATCTGTCACCCAGGCCGACGCCTGTGTGTGCGCCTTCGATTAAGCCAGGCAAATCAACCATTACAAATTCGCGATTGTGCGCGTACATAACGCCCAATTGCGGATTTAATGTTGTAAATGGGTAATTCGCAATTTTTGGACGCGCAGACGTTACCGCAGACAACAATGTTGATTTGCCGGCATTCGGGAATCCAACCAATCCAATATCCGCAATCAGTTTCAGGCGTAAAACGACTGTGCGTTCTTCGCCCGGCAGGCCGTCGTTTGCCTGGCGCGGGGCGCGGTTGGTCGGGCTTTTGAAATGTAAATTACCCCATCCGCCGTTACCGCCACGTGCGGCCAAGTATTCCATGCCGTCGGTGTTCAAATCTGCATATTCGATTTCTTCATTTTCAGACAAAATAACAGTTCCAGTTGGTACAGGTAAAACCAATGTTTCGCCCGATGCACCCGTGCGCATTTTACCCATGCCGTTTTGACCGCGTTCGGCCGCAAAATTTGTTTTGTAACGGTAATCTATTAACGTATTTACGTTTGGTACAGCACGAAACACTACGTCGCCACCACGGCCGCCATCGCCACCGTTTGGGCCGCCGAATTCAATGTATTTCTCGCGCCGGAAACTGGCACTGCCATTGCCGCCATCACCCGCACGAATATGAATTTTTGCCTTGTCTAAAAATTTCATCTGGATTCCATTGTTTTGGGTCATTATAACTTAAAAACTTGCAATTGCCACCATTAAATATTATAATTTATGCTGTCGCGAAAGCGATGATGATTCTGAATCCGTTGCGGAATAGTCGTTTTGGACTGGGGGGCGGTACCCCACAGCTCCACCAATAAAAATATGGGGGCTGACATAGTTTCGACAGGCGAAGTAAAGGCAAATCGGTTGAATCCGACATGGCGTCGTTAAAAGCCGAATAAAAACTGAATGGCGATAGAATCGCTGCGAACGACAACGTTCGCCTTGCAATGGCTGCCTAATTGGCGTTTGGGTATAATTGGCAATTGTTAGTTATATCCGTCAAGCCTATTGCGGGGCCGCTGGGTGCCCGGCAACAGAAACCCAGCAACTGGATTTATAAAATATTTATAACGAAAGGAATAAGTTATGTTCGGAAAAGTGAAAAAGGTTTTCTTTACGGGTATGTTCGGTTTGTTGTATGTTTCATTCATTGCCCAAATCGTTTATGTTTTGGGTTGGGTTCCGGGTTGGGACGTCAAACTTGGATGGATGGGCGTGTTGTCGTTTGAATGGTTGGTGTTGATTGCAGCACGTTATTTATCAAAACGTTCCAGTAACAGTGCACAATACAATGGTGGATATGGTCGTCGTCGTTAATTTTTGTGCGAACGATGTATAAAACGGCCCCACTTGGGGCTGTTTTTTATAGACACTTGAAAAACAATAAAAAAATTCTTATATTAACCACGCTATGAGAAATTATCTTTTACCTTTTCGTGATTTGGTTGTGCATCCGGGTTTAACCGTGCCAATTTATATAGATAATCCTGTGTCCGTCGATTGTGTCGAGGCCGCAGTTGCCGACAATCAAAAATTGGTAATAACACCGCAATATTCGTGGTCGTATCCCACAACGGTGGGGGCTTTGTACAACATTGGTACTTTGGGTGAAATTGCCCAGGTTTTACGCTTGCCCGACGGTACTTTGCATGCGATTGTTCGCACAACCGATATTGTAAATTTATCTGATGTCGAAATAAACAAAGGACTGTTCACTGCCGAGGTCACGCCAATTAAAATTGAAGACGACAGTGATTCCGACCAAACAATTGCGTTGCGCGACAAAGTGGCCGAAAAAATTCAGGCTTTGGCACCTGCGCGTAAATTAAAAATCGAAAAATTGCGGGCAATTATTGACAATTATCCGTTGGCCGCGTTTATAGATTCTGTTATGCAATCTGTCGAGTTGGATACAGAAGATTCTGTGCAGATTCTGCGCGCGACATCATGGCGCGAAAAGTTGATGTTATTGTTGGAAAAATTAAGTTTAATTGCTGAAACTGTAAAAATCGAAAATTCAATCAACCGCCGCATACAACAACAAATGGAAAACGGTCGGCGCGAAGCGATTTTACAGGAAAAAATGCGCGCCATACAACGCGAAATGGGCGAAGATGACGAAATGGATACTGAAAGTCTGCGCAAACGAATTGAACGCAGTGCTATGCCGCGCGAAGCCAAGGAAAAGGCTTTGTCTGAATGGAAGCGTATGCGCAGTATGTCACCAATGTCCAACGAAGGCGGTTTGTTAAAAACGTATTTGGAAGAATTGTTGGCAATGCCTTGGGATAAATCCGATGTTGCACAAATAGATTTGAAAACTGCGCGTACCGTGTTGGATTCCGAGCATTCTGGGATGATTCCTGTAAAAGAACGCATTTTGGAACATATCGCTGTCATGAAAAAAACAGGCGGCAATCGCGGCAGTATTTTATGCTTTGTTGGTGCACCAGGTGTTGGTAAAACATCGCTGTGTAAATCCATCGCGTGCGCGTTGGGACGCAAATATCAACGTATATCGTTGGGTGGTATTTCAGACGAAGCACATTTCCGCGGCCATCGCAAGACTTATATCGGTGCCCAGACTGGGCGTATCATGGATGCGTTAAAACGTTGCAAATCAAACAATCCCGTTATCGTTTTGGACGAAATCGATAAGATGGGGCGCGATTGGCGCGGTGATCCTGAATCGGCTTTGTTGGAAATACTGGATCCCGAGCAGAACAAGACTTTCCGCGATCATTATCTGGAGGTTGATTTTGACCTGTCGAATGTGTTGTTTATCGCAACCGCCAACAGTTTGAATATGTCAAACGCATTAAAAGATCGTATGGAGATTATAGAAATTCCAGGATACAGTGAAGATGAAAAAGTGCAAATCGCACGCGAACACCTGATTAAACGCGCCGCAGATGATACTGGATGGAATCCTGATAATATTATTATTGGCGATGATGCGTTGCGGTATTTAATCCGTAACTATACATCCGAAGACGGCGTGCGTGAATTACAACGTGAATTAACGGCTTTGTTGCGCCGGACGCTGTTAGAGCATGATGGCGAAGATGTAAAAACTGAATTTACATCGGACAAAATCGACGAATTATTACGCATGCGTCACAATGCCACCATGTCAAAGCGTATCGGATTTGGTGTACGCGCATAAGGGGACTGGGATGATTTTGATTATAAATACATCTGGTAACGGTTTGGAATTCGCAATGGATGATGCGAAATTCAAGCACGTTGATTCAGACAAGCAATCTTTGGATTTGCCGACAGAATGCAAAAAATTCTTGGACGAATGTGGCGCAAAGTGGTCTGATTTAACCGTAATTGGAATTGTTGTCGGTCCCGGCAGTTTTACTGGCATTCGTTTGGGAATCGCATACGCCAAGGGATTGGGCATGGGGTTAAATATTCCCGTTGTGCCGATAAGTGCATTTGAATTATATTTGCATGATGCGCCGGATGCGTTCGTTGCAATCGATTCTGGGCGCGGGGATTTTTTTGTCGCATCAAAAAATCTTGCGCCATGCGTCATGACAATTGACGACGTCGAAGTAAAACAAATGGAATGCCCACAGACAGTTGGGCACAAGCCGTTTAATTTATGTGCAGGTGCAAAAATTGTGGCTGATAAATTGGCGCGTGGTGAAAATGCGCCTGTTGTGCCGATGTATTTGCGTCCCAGTTATGCGGAACAAAGTTGCCAAAATGCTGAATGAATTGGAACAACTTCATCGCGTATGTTTTCCGAACAAGCCTTGGTCGGCATCTGATTTTGCAGATTTGAAAAAATCAGGATGTGATATTATCGCCAGTCAAAATGGATTTGTCGTTTGGCGTGTTGTCGCAGATGAAGCAGAAATAATTACTATCGGCGTTCATCCGGATGCACGTCGTGGTGGAATTGCAGCGGCTATGTTGGTGTTGGCTGAAAACGATGCAAAAAAGCGTGGCGCCACAAAAATGTTTTTGGAAGTTGCAGAAAGCAATCGCCCTGCCCGCGCGTTATATGAACACAATGGATATGTCCAAGTTGGCATACGACCAAAGTACTATGATGGTATCGACGCTGTTTTGATGGAGAAGAATTTATGACTTATTCCCAAAGCGGTATTACAGTTATTCATCGCGTGCCAAAATCCAAAGATTCACCGTATGGGGCAAATGTTATAAAGTCTGTACCAATTGACAAGCCCGCTTTTGTTGTGCTGGGTGGCGAATTAACCAGTGATTTACGTGGCGCAAATTCGTATGCCAAACGTTTGCAGATATTATTGTATGAAAACAACATCCCCAGCGTCGATGTGTATTCTGTGGCGTATCAGTTTGGTTCGCGACATCCTGGGCTGGAACGGAAATCGTTATTCAAAATGGCGCGACGCAAAATAGAAAATTCCACGACACCGATTACACGCGATAAATTTGCAAAAATTTCAGACAATATGCAGCGAAACGAGCCAACGCCGAATTACATCAAACAATTGTTTAATATCCTTGTGCGGCCACGTATTGTTGATGGTATGAACAAGCCTTTTAATGTGGCGGTGGCTGTAAAAAATGTATCAAAAATGAAAATATATGCACACTGTCACGGCGCGGCCGCGGTGTGGCAATTGGCAAATTATATGTACGATGAAATGAAAAAATTGGGATTTGATGAAAAAGATATTAAAAAAATTCAATCCGGGCTTTTGGTAATTCAGCACAGTCCAATTGCGCCGTTGGTTAATCAGCGTTTCTTTACAATATCATTTGCATCCGCAGAAGACAGCATGATGCAGCATCATAACAATTATATATCTGAGTGGATGGGAAAAAATTCCGGGGATATTGTGCCAGCGTTTTTTGATTCAAAATATGGGAATTTTTTCGTCGCAGGTCGATTAAAGGAACTTGCGTTCAAAGAACATGATTATATCGGTTTATTGCCATCTGATGAAGAATTATGGCCTTTGACAGACGACGGTAAAATTATTTTTGCGGCCGAACGTAACGCAATTGTGCGCGCAGCCAATGACGCTGTTCATGGTGTTACAACGCATTCTGTGCGCGATTTAACCAACGGCAATGGCGTGGATTTTGATGCGTTGAAAAATTCGGGCGATATGCTGTATAAAATAATGATTAAAGATTTGCGTCAACAAACTCCAAAACCCGATCGTCAAAAATAACATCGCGCGGACGCAATGATACCGCCACGTGCATGTCAGACGCACTGCGTGTGCGCGATAACGCGACGTATGTTTGACCATGCGCAAACGCACCACGCGAAATGTCAACAACAACTGCGTCCAGAGTTTTTCCTTGGGCTTTGTGTATCGTCATCGCATACCCCAGATTTAATGGAAATTGTTTGAAACTGCCGACTTCGTTTTCATGAATTTTGTCGTTTTCATCACGCATGTATTCTATCTTTTGCCATGTTTCAGGTCGCACAGTTACAACATCGCGTGATTTATTTAATAATTCCACAGTGATTTCACGTGTACCCAAATCGCGAACCAGCCCCATAGAACCATTGTGCCATTTATCCCCGTTTTTAACGAATACAACCAATGCACCGACCTTTAACGTCAAATTCATTGGCGCAGGCGTATCGCGTTCTGGGAAATTACCGTTTAATTCGCCGTTGTATGTAATTTCAGGCGCACCAATTTGTGCCAACCGCGACGCGTTTATACGTTCGGCCGTCGCCCGAAAAGGTGTTATTAACACCGCGTTTTCGCGACGTGACACGTCGTCAATTTTGCACCCATTAAAAAATTCCAACGCACCAACATCATTATGGCGTAATCGACGCAGATTTTCCAACAACGCGGCATCGCTTTGTCGATATACCATATCGAAATCATATCGCAGAAAATTGGCGCGTTTGTATACATTTGCATCAAAAAAATAAGCGTTGTCGTGTTCGTATTCTGCACGATAATATTCCATCGCATCACGTGTGATAACCGGTGGCAATTGGAATAAATCGCCAATGGCGACAACCTGGATGCCGCCAAACGGTGCGTTGTTACGGCGCGCCATACGCGCCAAGATGTCGATTGCGTCCAATAAATCAGGCGCAACCATGGATATTTCGTCAATAATTAACACATCTGTGGCGGTTAAAATATTGCGTGGTTTGGCCTTTAATTTTAACAACTGGGGCATGATAAAATCACGTGGTTGGATTTGAAACAGTGAATGAATCGTTTGTCCGCCCACATTTAACGCAGATACAGCCGTTGGACACGCGCAAATAATTCGCTTTTTAGATGCGGATTTAAGATAATTTACAAATGTGGATTTTCCGGTTCCCGCCTGCCCCAGGATTAACAAATTCGAATTTGTATGTTCAATCGCATTAAATGCGGCATTTTGTGTATCGCTTAAAATATTAACTGGGTTAAACATAGCCATAATTTTTGCACACCAATACAAAAAAATAAAGCATATAATAAAAATCACTTGCAACAAATGACAAATGATATATAATTGCGTCCGTGGGTTAGTAGCTCAGTTGGTTAGAGCGGAGCGCTCATAACGCTTTGGTCGTGGGTTCAAGTCCTACCTAACCCACCACTTAATACACGCCGTGGGCGTGTTTTTTTATTTACCGGTTGTGCACCAACAGTTTATCCAGTACGGGGCGTATATGCGAAAACACTTCGTCAATTCCCATGCGCGTGCCGTCTGGGCGCATTTCGTCGATAACCGTCCATGTTTTGGGGTGACTTGTTGCGATATGCTTGTATACGTTTGAAACATCGTACAGCAATTTGAAATCGGATTCATGAAGGTCTGGACGACCATTTTGATATTGTTTTAACCCAGTATTACGCATATTATACGATATTTTCGGATCCAGGTATAAATATATATTGTGGTCTGGTTTAATAATCCCCATTTGATTAAATTCTAAATCTTCCATAAATGCAATTTTATCCGCCCATTTGTCGCGCGGATATTTGGCAACTGAAAATGAATTGCTGTACGTGTATCGATCCAACACAACCCATTTCCCGTCACGCAGCCAGCCCGCGATTTGCGGTTGGTGCTGTAAACGATCCAACGCGTATGGCAACATAGTATATTCGGCGGGCAATTCGCGAATTGCACCAAACCGACCATTCAAATAATCACGAACCAGACGCCCAAAAAACGCGTTGTATTGCGGAAAATCCAATGTTTCTGCCGCAATTCCATGCGCGCGCAAATAATCCATTATTTTGATAACTTGTGTGTGTTTGCCGGCTTTATCAGTGCCTTCGATTGCCAACATGTATCCGTGTTTCATATTTTTCCCCATTGTATATAAAATCCCGCGTATTGCGGGATTTGTGTTGTTAATCTTCCAAGAAACTGCGTAATTTGCGTGCGCGTGTTGGGTGTTTTAATTTATTCAAAGCCTTTTGTTCAATTTGACGTATGCGTTCACGCGTAACCCCCAGACGCGAACCAACCTCTTCCAATGTGCTGGCCTTGTTGTTGCTCATACCAAAACGCTGGCGCAGGACGGTTTCTTCTTTATTATCCAATTCCAATAAAATTTGACTAAGAATTGTACGCAAATTTTTCTGGGTTGCCGCGACGAACGGGTTTTTCGCCGTTTCGTCTGCGATAATTTCGATACGGCTGCTGTCGTCTTCGGTGCCGACGGGTGCCTCTAGCGATATAGGTTTCAGATTAACTTTTAACGCCTTGTGAATTTTATCCACCGGCAGATATATAATCTTTGACAATTCTTCGGGTGTCGGTTGGCGACCATATTTGTGCATAAACTGGCGCGTGGCGCGCTGGATTTTGTGAATATTGTCAATCATGTGCACAGGTATACGAATTGTGCGCGCTTGATCGGCAATACTGCGTGAAATACCCTGCTGAATCCAGTTCGTTGCATACGTAGAAAATTTATTTCCCAAACGATAATCAAATTTATCCACAGCCTTCATCAGACCGATATTGCCGTCTTGAACCAAGTCGGAAAAATCCAATCCCAGACCGCGATTACTGGATTTTTTTGCAAATTTAATGACCAAGCGCAAATTTGCTTCTATCATTTCACGTTTGGCATTTGCAGACTCGGCCTGACCACGACGTACCAGTTCCACAACCTTTTTATATTCTGTGGTTGGTTGACCGGTTTCTTTGGCGATGGCGGTTATATCGTCTTGGATTTTCAAGATGTCTTTTTCATGTTTCTTGGCAAAGTTGGCCCATGTCGGATTTTTGCTGCGCATAAGTTTCTTTACCCAATTATGGTTTATTTCATTACCGGTGTATTCGGCCAAGAAATCTTCACGTTTTATTTTATTCGCCAATGCCAAGCGTAATAATTTCCCTTCAAGCCCCATTAACAATTGGTCGCGTTTGGTCAATTGTTCCAAAATTTCTGCAATACGATCGTCGTTCAGGCGGATTTTACTGACATGCTCGAACAACTCGACACGCATTTTGGTATATTTTTTTTCCAAAGCTTCGTCCAGTTTTGATGATGTTTCCAGATTTTCCAAACGCTTTGCCTGCAATTTTTGCATGCTGTTAAATATGCGTTTAATTTTCGAAAACAAATCCGTAATCATCGGGGACAAAGCCTCTTCCATTACTGGGATTGGAACCCCGGATGTACCGCGTGGTGTTTCTTCTTTTTTGATACCATCTTCGTCATCTTCTTCGTCTTCATCACTTTCGTCGGACAAAGTCGATTCTTCTAAATCATCCAAATCATCATCATCCAATTCGTCAACGTGTTCAACGCCCTTGGATTTCAGGGCTTCGGACAATGCCGCCAAAGATTTTTGTTCGGAATCACTGGAATACATTACTTCCAAATTCACGATATAGCGCAAACGAATTTCTTCGTTTAATAATTGTTGATACCAATTCAGCATCGATTTAATCGTCATCGGGCTTTCACACAGACCATAGACCATTAAACGCGATGCGGCCTCGATACGTTGGGCAATGGCAACTTCGCCCGCAGCGGTTAATAACTGGACAGTTCCGATTTGTTTCAAGTACGATTGAACGGAATCTTGAACGCCCAAAACCAAATTACCGGTCTGGCTGCGTTCCAGTTGCTTTGCGTAATGTTCATAATCTTCGTCGTTGACATCGACCTGTTCTGCATCTGCGTTCAGCAAATTACGCGTTTTATCCAAAGGTTCATCTGTGTCATCGTCGTAATATTTTTCGATATCTTGGGCGAAATTATCCGTTTCCAGAATTTCCAATCCCAAATCTTGCTTAAAAAAGTCCAGGACTTCGTCCTGTTCTTCGGTTGGAATTTCGTCCGCTTCGGTTGCGGAATCAAAATCCATTTTTGATAAATAACCAACATCCACCGAATTAGTGGCCAATTTTTGTAAGTTTTCCGGTAAAGATTCAATAAGTAACTTGGTTGCTTCGTCCAATTTTTTTGCCATGAACAAACCTTCTGCTTTTTTTGACGGGTGTTTGAATTTTATTTATTTGACTGTTTGCGCGCTTTGGCCAAGGCATCATGCAAAGCAGATTCCGAAACCAAACCCAAAACCAATGGACTTTGAATTTGAATTTCCGAATATGATTTGTGCGTTTTGTTGCGCACAGAAGCAACCGTCGGATTTGTACTGCGCATCAGGCGGGCAATTTGACCATCGGATAATTCAGGATAATTTTTCAAAATCCATAAAATGCCGCCCAAGCGATTTTGACGATGTAATTTTGGCGTATACCCAACACCACGTTTATTTTGCGCCCGCTGTGCGTTGATAATTTCTTGGCGTAATTGCAGACGCGCATCGGGATCAGCCTCGCACCGGGCAATATCTTCACGAGTTAATTGCCCATTCAAAATCGGATTTAATCCCTGGATTTTTGAAGTTTCTGCATCAGCAATACTTTTAATCTCTAACTCATGCAGACCGCAGAATTCGGCAATCTGCTCAAACGTTAATGACGTGTTTTCAATCAACCACAGCGCGGTGGATTTTGGCATATATGGGTAATTCATAGAACGTTCCTCTTGCTTGACGGGGTGTAATATATACCAAAATCCCCGTTATTTCAAGCGTTTTTTATATAAAAATTTATATAAATTGGCACCCGTACGTTTTTTATATTTTTTTAACCAATTTTACCCCGTCGCGCGTATCAACAACCGTCCAACCGGCGGCATCTATCTGGGTGCGCAATTCGTCGGCACGCGCCCAATCTTTGGCCGCTTTGGCCGCGGCACGCGCATCCGCCAACGCCACAATTTCAGCCGGTGCGGCTTCTGATTCTGCATCATTTAACTTTTTCGCACGGTCGATAAATTGCAATCCCAACAGACGGTCAATAAATTCAAACAGCGCGATTTTTGTTGCGGCATCAGTGTCGGTGTCTTTTAACAATTCGTGTACAATCACCAATGTTTCCGCAGTTTTCATATTGTCAGATATTGTATTTAATATTTTATCATGCCATGTGTTAAATGTATCTTGGTTGATTTGAACAGAATTCGCATTTTTTAACAATTCTGCCACTTTGCGTACAATAGATTTATAACCTGTGCTGGCGGCATCCAATGCGTCAAAAGAAAAATCCAGCGGTTGACGATAATGCCCCATCAACAACATATACCGAAATGCCATTGGATCGTATCCACGGTCTATTAAATCTTGAACAGTTAAGAAATCACCAGACGATTTAGACATTTTGCCGTCTTTGGATAACAACCATTCGTAATGAACCCAATAATTGACCCATGGTTTGCCAACGATTGGTTCGCTTTGTGCGATTTCATCAGTATGATGAACCTTGATATGTTCTTGACCACCAACATGGATGTCAAAATGTTGGCCCAGGTATTTCATACTCATTGCACTGCATTCAATGTGCCACCCAGGGAACCCAATGCCCCAAGGACTGTCCCATTCCATTTGACGTTTTTTATCCGTGGGTGAAAATTTCCACAACGCGAAATCAGTCGGATTTTTTTTGCCACTGTCATCAATTCGTGCGCCACCGCGTAATTCAGATAAATTTTGACCACCCAATGCACCGTAATCTGGGAATTTGCTGGTATCATAGTATATGCCATTACCAGGAATTTCGTATGTATAACCTAATTTTTCCAGTTGTTTTATTAGGTCTATTTGTTCGGGGATGTTATCTGTCGCACGTGGCATAACCGTTGGACGGATGATATTTAATGAATCTATGTCACGCAAAAAAGAATCTATATATTTTTGCGCGATATCCCATACAGACATCTTTTCGCGGGCGGCCCCTTTTTCCATTTTGTCTTCCCCAGTATCTTCATCACTGGTTAAATGGCCAACGTCGGTTATATTTATAACATGGCGGACATCGTATCCATTTTCAATAAACATACGTTTCAAAATATCACTGACTACAAAAGCGCGCATATTACCAATATGCTGATCCCAATAAACCGTTGGACCGCAAGAATAGAACCCCATTTTGCCGGGAACCAATGGTTTGAATTCTTCTGTTTTGCGGGTCATAGTATTAAATAATCTGATTGTCATTATGCGCGTCCTTTTATGATATTTGGAATATTATTAAAATGGGTGTTTTATTGCAAACAAAAACGTTTGCCGTGGCAAAGAAAATTATCTGCGACAGTAACAAGATAAAAACTTTTTCATGTCAAATATGGTATATTATATCACGCGAATTTGCAACTGGTATTTTTTATGGACTTTTATATGTAATTTTGTAATCTGACAGACAGATAAAGGAAACATAATGTCATTGCGTTCAAATGATTGCAAACCAACCATGTCATGCCGTTTGGCAACTAAAAACTATTTAATTTTTATTCCACGTAACCAGATTTCAAAATACCAATCAGGCCAGGTTATAATTACTGTATTTTATCGTATTCCTGTGCTGGGGACACGTGGCAACCTGATAATGGATGAACAGTTTGACACGGTATCACGTGAATTTACATCGTATGATATGGCGCAGAAATTTTACAAACAAAAACAGGCCAGTTATAAAGCACGTAAATCTGCACGATATAAACGATTGTATGATGCCAACATTAAATATTTTGCGCAAATAAAACGCATGTACCAGCCGGAAAAATAAAAAATCCCACATACAGTGGGAAAATTCCTGGCGGAGCGTATAGGACTCGAACCTATGGACCGCTAAAACACGGTCACAGATTAGCAATCTGCTGCATTACCACTCTGCCAACGCTCCGCGTGGTTGCGTGGGGTATTATACAGAACGATAAAAATAATTGCAAGCGTGAAAATTCACGTTCTGTAAAAAATGCCCGTTTGGGCATTTTTTTAATCCTTGTTCGAATCGCTTAAAAACGTTTGCAACATATTCATAACTGCACGACGTTGTTCGTCGCTCTGCAAACGCCAATACAAGCGTATCAGTTGCAACGACTCGTTCTTGGCCAATAAATCGTCGGGATTTTGTTCCGACACATGCGCAACGATACGACCACTGCGGTTTGGTTCCGGCATGTATCCGGGCAATCCCTGGAAAAAGAATGTTATCGGTGTTTCCATCGCACGACTTAATTCAAACAAACGCGCCGCCGATATGCGATTCCCCGCGTTTTCATATTTTTGAATTTGTTGAAATGTTACACCACAGATTTTTGCCAAATCTTTTTGCGATAAACCCATCAAAACACGGCGCAATTGCACACGTTGTCCAATGTGTAAATCTACTGCTGTTGGTTCAAACGCTTTGCCAGCCATCGGTCATCTCCCAATGTTACGAAAACCTTCCTATCACACTTGGTTGTACACTTTTTCTTTTTCTTTTGCAATCAAAAAACTATTGTGATACGTTTTTTGTCATAAATTTTTACAAAATAAACTATCCAAGGACAGGAAAAAACATGAAAAAACCAATTGTTTTATGTATTATGGACGGCGTGGGAATTAACGAAAATACCAATCATAATGCAGTTGCCAGGGCAAATATGCAATTTTTTAATGAATTGTTGGCAAAATATCCGCATTCGCGCCTGGATGCCAGTGGCGAATCTGTGGGATTGCCCGCGAATACAATGGGAAATTCCGAAGTTGGACACATAACAATCGGTTCTGGACGTGTGGTAAATCAGTTCTTGCGTCGGTTTCAATTGGAAAACTGGGACAATAACGCGCCATTGCGGGATTTTATAAATTCAGTGCGCGATTCGGGTGGGATTGTGCACTTGGCGGGTCTGATGTCCGACGGGCGCGTACATTCGGATATTAACGATATGATGACAATTGCGCGGCACGTATTGGATTTTGGGGTGCGTCTGTGCATTCATTTTATCGCAGACGGCCGCGACACTCCGCCACAATCCGCAAAAAAATACATAACGATGATAAAAGATGCTTTGGCGCAGTATTTATCCGATGGGCGCGCGTTTTTTGGAACTTTGTCGGGGCGTTATTACACAATGGACAGAAATAAAAATATGGATCGGACTGAATTGGCGTTTAACGCGATTGCGCGCGCGACGTCTGAATATCACGCAGCAACAATCGATTCGGCACTGAGTGCAGCATACGCACGCGGCGAAACCGATGAATTTATACGTCCCACCGTTATTGACGGCGACGTGCCAATTACGGACAAAGACGGATTTTTATTCGGTAATTACCGCAGCGATCGCGCACGTCAAATTGTTCGTGCCATGTTGGGCACAGGCGCAAAAATGTTGTGTTTTTCGCAATATGGCGAAGGATTAAACGAATCGTGCCCCGCCCTGTTGCCGGACAAGCCAGTTAAAAATACGTTGGGCGATGTTTTGGCACAGGCCGGTAAATCCCAATTGCGTATTGCAGAAACCGAGAAATATAATCACGTTACTTATTTCTTTGATGCGGAACGCAACGTTGATTTTGCGGGCGGTGAAAAGGTTTTAATTCCATCCCCAGATGTTGCAACGTTTGATTTGAAACCTGAAATGTCCGCGTTGGAAATAACAGACGCCCTGTTGCCACGATTGGCGCAATTTGATGTTGTTATTTTGAATTATGCAAATGGCGATATGGTTGGACATACCGGAAACGAAAAAGCAACAATTCAAGCCATGGAATTTTTGGACACTCAATTGGCGCGACTGATTCCGGCGGTGTTAGATTTGGATGGGGTTGTTTTAATTACGGCTGATCATGGAAATGCTGAAAAAATGTGGGATGATGTAAATAACATTCCATGGACTGCGCATACAACAAATCCAGTGAATTTTATTGTCGTATCGAAAGAACCCCACACGGTGCATGATGGCGGATTGGCCGACATCGCGCCAACAATGTTGAAATTGTTGGGAATTCCACAACCGACCGATATGACGGGGCATTCATTGGTGGATTAAAAAAACGGCGAATTATTCGCCGTTTTTTTGTTTTCTGCGAATTGCGAAAAATTCACGCAGCATTTTGGCGGATGTGGCCGCATATTCTGGCAATTGTGTAACAGTCGGTCGCCACAAGTGTTTGTCGGTTTCATATATTTTTGCGTTATGCGCAATTCCCCCGCCCTTTTCATCCGCGGCCGCATAATAAACGCCGCGAATCCGCGCCAAAGATATGGCCGTCGCGCACATCGCGCATGGTTCAAGCGTTACATAAATATCACAATCGTCCAAAAATTTGGTTTCCAATTTTTTACACGCGCGGTTAATCGCCACTATTTCCGCATGCAGTGTTGGATTTTTTTTCTTTTGAACCTGATTTTCGCCACGCGCGATTATTTTTCCATTACGCACAATAACTGCGCCAATTGGCACATCATCGTGTGCCGCGGCACGTAGCGCTGAATTAAAGGCTTGATTCATAAACATCATGTTGTACAGTTTATATCATGGATTCAAAATTGCAAATTATTTCAGGCCGTTTTCATGGGCGAAAATTATACCTGCCTGATGGGGCGCGCCCAACCCAGAATCGCGCCCGCGCGGCTTTGTTTAATATGATTGGCGCAAATCTGTTTAATCCATGCGATGAATTTGTCGTTTGGGACGCATTCGCCGGCAGTGGCGCATTTGGCATAGAATGTCTGTCACGATACCCAAACGCGCGCGCGATTTTTACAGACGTGTCACTCAAATCCATCGAAACAGTGCGCAAAAATTTGGCTTTATTGAATATTGGCGCATCCGCAACAACTGAATTGGTGGACGCCAATATGGCGGTAAAGAAATATGCCGGCGTGGCGGATTTAATCTTTGTCGATGCGCCATACGATGCCGCAGACTTGGGTGCGTCTTTTGTTCGGGCGGTAACGCGCCGGGTGCGCACGCGGACTTTTTTGGTATGGGAGCAAGAATCCACAAATTTCACCCCACCCCCGCATGGATGGGAAATTTTGCGCGATAAAACATACGGGCGGGCGCGTTTTTTGATTATGCAGCGTTGCGACGAATAAAAACCTTGATTTTTCAAAGATTTTGGTAAATAATATGCGCCGCGCAACACCCTTGGAGGTTGCGCACACAACGAAACTTGATATAAAAAGGACAAAAAATGGCAATTAAATTAAAAGCAGAAATTCGCAACGCTGCCGGCAAGGGGGCCGCACGTAGCATTCGTAGAAGCAAAAACATACCCGCCGTTATTTATGGCGAGAAAAAATCCCCTGTTGCAATTGAATTGAACGGTCGTGATTTTGAAATGTTGCTGCAAACGCCCAGTTTGCGTACGAAATTATTTGAAATAGATACCGCAAATGGCCAAGAAGACGCCATGTTGATGGATATCCAGTATCATCCCGTCAGCGACAATGTTATGCACGTTGATTTCAAACGTATTGACGTTAAGAAACCTGTTAATGTAAGTGTGCCGGTCGAAGTTATCAACGTTGAAACATCGCGTGGTATTAAAATGGGCGGCGTGTTGAACTTTGCGGTGCGTAAAGTTGCCCTGCGCGGTTTGGTTCATGACATTCCGGAAAAAATCACGATCGATTTGGCAAATTTGAACATTGGCGATTCGGTTCATGGTTCTGATTTGGTTTTGCCGGCGGGCGTTGAATTGGGTCTGCATCAGGCTGAATTGGCATTCGCGACAATCGGTGGTAAAATGGCCGACGAAGATACGCCAAAGGCGGCTGCGGCGACTGCTGCACCGGCTGCGGCGGCAACACCGGCCACAGACGCAGGCGAAAAGAAATAATATTTTCGCAAATAAAATTAAACCGTCCGTTTGGGCGGTTTTTTGTTATTATTTTTTTCCTGTGGCCTTGAAATGATATTTATTATTCACTATATGGTATGCAGCGAAAAAACAGTTTTGAAGGAGTGAAAAAAATGGCAAAAGTATTAGGTATCGATTTGGGTACAACGAATTCCGCCATGGCGTTCATGGACGGTTCAGATCCCAAAATCATCGAAAATTCCGAAGGTCAACGCACAACCCCATCTGTGGTTGCGATGACGTCGGGTGGTGAACAATTGGTTGGCATTACGGCCAAGAATCAGGCTGTGACAAATCCTGAAAACACCATATATGAAATAAAACGCTTGATGGGTTTGCGTTTTGACAGTCCGGCGGTTAAAGAAATTGCCGGCCGCGTGCCGTATAAAATTGTAGCGGGCGACAACGGCGACGCTTGGGTTGAAATCGATGGCAAAAAATACGCACCGTCCCAGATTTCAGCCATGATTTTGGCGAAATTAAAGAAAGATGCCGAATCGTATTTGGGCGAAACGATTACAGATGCAGTTATTACTGTGCCGGCTTATTTTAACGATTCCCAACGCCAGGCAACAAAAGATGCCGGTCGTATTGCAGGATTAAACGTTCTGCGTATTGTTAACGAACCGACTGCGGCCGCGTTGGCATACGGAATGGATAAAAATAAAAACGGCACCATTGCAGTCTATGACTTGGGTGGCGGCACGTTTGATATTTCCATTTTGGAAATCGTTGATGGTGTGTTCGAAGTAAAATCTACGAACGGTGATACGGCATTGGGCGGTTCTGATTTTGATGCGCGTATTTTGAAGCATTTAATTGACGAATTCAAATCCCAGACTGGGATTGACCTGTCCAATGATAAGTTGGCATTGCAACGGTTAAAAGAAGCCGCCGAGAAAGCCAAAATCGAATTATCGTCGAAAACATCGACTGATATTAACCTGCCGTTTTTGACGGCGGATGCGACGGGACCAAAACATTTCAATACAACGCTGACACGCGCCAAGTTGGAATCTTTGGTTGATGATTTGATTCAGAAAACCATTGAACCATGTCGCAAAGCATTAAAAGACGCCGGTTTGGATAAATCCCAGATTAACGAAGTTATCTTGGTCGGTGGGCAAACACGTATGCCAAAGGTTCAAGAAACCGTCAAAGAATTCTTTGGTCGCGACCCGCATAAGGGTGTGAATCCCGATGAAGTCGTTGCGTTGGGTGCTGCGATTCAGGGCGGCGTGTTAAAGGGCGATGTAAAAGACGTTCTGTTATTGGATGTGACGCCATTGTCTTTGGGTATTGAAACTTTGGGTGGTGTATTTACGCGCTTGATCGATCGTAACACAACAATCCCGACAAAAAAGTCACAAATATTCAGCACGGCCGAAGATAATCAGTCCGCTGTTACAATTCGCGTATTCCAGGGCGAACGCGATATGGCCGCCGATAATAAATTGTTGGGGCAATTTAATTTGGAAGGCATCGCACCCGCACCGCGCGGAATGCCCCAGATCGAGGTCTCGTTCGACATCGACGCGAACGGCATCGTGCATGTGTCCGCCAAAGACAAAGGTACTGGCAAAGAACAGGCAATTTCAATTAAATCCGACGGTGGTTTAAGCGAAGAAGAAATCAAACGTATGGTTGATGAAGCCGCCGCCAATGCCGACGCAGATAAAAAGAAACGCGAACTGGCCGAGGCGAAAAACAATGCCGAAACCGCCGTCTTTACAGTCGAAAAGGCTTTGAAAGAACACGGCGACAAAATCAGCGCGGACGAAAAGAAAGCTATCGAAGATGCGAAAAAAGAACTGTCCGACGAATTGGCAAAATCCGATGCCACGGCGGAAAGTTTGAAAGCCAAGACAGATGCGCTGACTGAAAAGTCTATGAAACTGGGCGAGGCTGTATATAAAGCATCCCAGGAAGCGGCGCAACAATCGTCTGAATCCGGCGAGTCCAAGGACAAGCCAAACGATGACGATACGCGTGACGCGGATTTTTCTGAAAAGAAATAAAGAACGGGGCATCTGCCCCGTTCTTTTTGTTATTTATTTTTTTCATTGAACACCATCTGTCAAAAATCATTTTTTGTAAAAAAATTCAAAATAAATAAAAATTTATTACTTTTTTGCTTGCACTATATCGCGTTTTTTTTCTAGAATGAATTATAAAAGAGAGGAAAACATGGGGAAAAATCGTAGATTTCTGGGCTTTTTAGCATCTTTGGTCGTTATCGCTTTTGTCGGTAATGCCGCGGCAGTTGAGGGATACTTGTGTGAAAGAAATTACGTTCAGTGTAATGCGAATTACTATCTGGCGGGCACAGATATCAAAACTTGTAAGGCATGCGGCGCGAATTCTACGACCAGCGGCGGAAAGGCATCAACATGTACTTGTAACACGGGATACACTGCGGACGGTACGCCCGGCGGTTCAAAAACATCCACCACTGGGTGTAGAATAATCACAGTACATTGTGACGCAGGCGAATATTTGCCAGCGGGTGCCACGGCATGCGAGACTTGTCCCGCCAACAGTTGGTGCGCAGACAGCACAGATTATACTTACAATGCGTCCCAGGATCAGGGTATTACCGGAACCTGCCTGCTTACCGCAGGATACGCATCTGACGCGGGCAGTACATCTTTTGAGGACTGTATACGCGATTGTGAAAGCAACTGTTCCGGCAATGACACGGCTGCCTGTCCTGAAAACTCGACATGTACATACGATACGGATAAAAAATACCCCGGTACCCAGAATTGTACAAATGCGGCATGTTCCACCGCCAGCACATGCAGCGGCAGTGGTCTGTGTCCAATGGAATCATTCTCGTGTAATCCGAATCACTACAAGACCGGTGACGCATGTAATGCATGTGGCGAAAATTCAAGCTCTTTGGGCGGCGACGTTACAACATGTACTTGTACCACGGGATACAGCGCGGATGGTACGCCCGACGGTGCAACAACATCCACCAATGGATGCCAAATAATCACAGTACATTGTGATGCAGGCAAATATTTGCCAGCGGGTGCCACGGCATGCGCGACTTGTACCGCGGGCAATTACTGCGAAGGTGGGCAATTTGAATATAATAACGATGAGGATCAAGGACTGACAGGTTGTCCAGAAAATTATAAGAATTCCGACGCGGGTGCCAAAATGATAACCCAGTGTTACAGTGATACTAAAAAGCGTCCGTGGACCGGAGACCAAGTTAGTTGTTCAACTCCGGGTGGATGCGATGACGATAAGACGGAATGTTTGAGCTGCTCTGTTGACCCCTGTGAATATGTCGCGTATTCCAATAATGATGGTACGGGTGACGGTGCAGTTAAAGGCGATGGATGCACGACAAATAATGCTCCATGCTATCAGCCTATCAGTTACGTAGAAGCATTGGCAAATTATTATGTTAGCGGAACAGCTTGTTATGAGTGTTCGGACGACTATCCGCTTTCTGCCGGTGGTGATATAAGTGAAGACTATTGTTATAAAAATGCGACACTTACGGGTTTGCAGTTTCAGGGCGACACGCCAGAAAATTGTGCCAGTGTTACGCAATGGGACACAAGTTCTTGTACCCCCACTGGTTGCACGTACAAGGATTATAAAAATGCGCCGGATGAAACATGCACACCAACCGATTGTACGATGGATCCGTTGTCGGTAACGGCATCCGGTGGATATTATGTCGATGGTATAACCTGTGAAGATTGTCCGGCTGAGTATCCGTTGTCCGCGAACCCGAATTCTGGGGGAATAAGTCAGTGTTATAAAAACTGTACAAAAGCCTGCACCAAACCAACCTGTCCTGAGAATGCAAGTTGTGATTATGAAGAAACATCCACGTCTGGCGTACAGTATTACAATGGTTCATGCAATGCGGCGGACTCGACATGCGATATGACAATCAATTGCGATTCTGGATACGAACTGTCGCAAAACGGGACATCTTGTGAACCGATTAAATATCAGGCTTCATTCAGTTGTGGCACCGGTGCGACGGGTAATGCGCCGGGTTCCCAAAGCCCGCAATATAGTAAAGACTTCACATGGCCGGACAGAGGCGATTGTAAAAAGCAAGGCAATACATTTGCGGGTTGGTCGGATGGTTCAATTACTGTCCAAGGTAGCGAAGAACGTACATGGAACTATACAGAAAACGTTACCTTTACGGCCGTATGGGAACCGTGTGACGACACGTCAGGGGCGGGTACGTGTGATTGTCCATCCACCCATCGTCCAAATGGTTCGGGCGCATGTGAAAGTTGCACTCTGCAATGTGCAACCGAATATCCCGAATACCCAAATGGTTCGTTCGATGCTTGCAAATCTGAAGATCCGGGCGATATTTGTAACCGAGCATGCGTTGTTGCGGATATGGGTGAAGAATCGACCGCAAAAGTTCAGGGGTTTGTATACCAAAGTGGCACGATGGACTGCGATGCCGTTACCTGTAACGAAGGCTATTATCTGACGGGCGGTGAAAAAGGCCGAACTGTGTGCGAAGTTTGCGTTCCGAATGCAACATGTCCGGGTGGTGACGAACCATTTGTCTGCGATTTTGGATACAGACTGAACAGCACCGGTGACAGATGCGAACCTGAAGAAATCTATATTACTTTGAATAAAAACGGTGGTACAGGTACCGTTAACGGTGTTACGGGAACGTCAGATTCCTATACAACATGTGGGTATGATAACCCATGTAGCCTTCCAACAGTAGGAGACGACTTGACACGTGTTGGCTATGCCTTTACCGGTTGGGGAACAGAACCAAGTTGTACAAGTGGTTCATATCGGTTTCAATTTGGCTCGACATATGACGAAGTGTTCAGAGACGATGGGTTCAACTTGACAATGTATGCTTGTTGGTCTCAGACAGCTGAACAGTGTCAATTGGGTAAATATTACAATGGTACCAATCACGTGGATTGCCCGGTGGGATATGTATGTCCCGGTACAGGGTCTGCCAATATTGGAACACCGGGATGCAGCGAAAAATGTCCAGGTGAAGGTACCACAAGCACCACAGGTGCAACTGAATATGAACAGTGCTTTGTAACCTGCCCGGCGTTGGATGACAGTGGCAGAAACGGTACTACGTCCAGTGTTAACAGTAACGAGTTCTGGAATGGTGAAGAGTATCCGACATGTACGTATAAAATCAGCTGTAACGCGGGGTACGTTGCCACAGGACAAAAGACCGCGAATCCGACGTGTGAACAATGCAACGAGGGCGAAATTTGTCCGGGTGGTGAAAGTGACAAACCATCGAGTACATGTCCAGACGGCGGTACATCCGCAGCCGGTGCATCCAGTATCGAACAATGTTACAAGACATGTGATAAGTTGGATGACAGCGACAGACATGGTACGACATCGTTCTCGGACGCTGTGAAGGATGGTAAAGCGTATCACACAGGAACTGCGTATACAACATGTACGTATGAAATTGACTGCGACGAGGGGTATACGTCAAGTAACAGCCCGGGAACCGATCCAACATGTACTTGGGATTCCGATTGTCCAGACGACAGTTACTGTGACACGGATGGTCCGCATGAATGTCCACAAACCCCAGATGGTACACCTGGTTCCACCGCGGATACCGGTGCGAGTGCGATAACAGATTGTTATTATACATGTCCGGTCAAACAGCCGGACACGGGTACCGAAAGTATTACGAACGTCCAGGAAACGGTTTCTTATAGTTCTGGTGACCGGTCGTATCCGACATGTACATATCATGTCACCTGCGCGGCGGGGCATGTGGTCGCGGCTGGTACGCAAGACACGGCAAACGCACATTGCGAACCGTGTAAAGATGGCGATAATTGCCCGGGTGGCGATGAAGAGATTCCAGGTGGGGATCCAGACCCCTGCCCCGAGGGTTATTACTGCGAAAACGGTGTACCAAAACAATGTCCGGAGGGCGGTACGTCAGAAGAAGGGTCATCGGACATCACGGATTGCTTTGCACCGTGCAATGAAACTCCGACGGTTGATAATGCGACCGAAGTTGAGTCGACCGGTGCGAAGTACTATAGTACATCCAGTGGAGGATATCCGGCATGTACGTACAATGTTACATGTAAAGAGAATTACATTCCGGGCACTCCAAATCCGTCGGCCAAACCGAGTTGCGTTTATGATAGCGGTGAATGTCCGCCAGGGTCTTGGTGTGATCCAGATGAAGGAGGTGGAGAACCTCAGCCATGCCCAGATGGTGGTACGTCCGATGCCGGCGCAACGGCAATTACACAGTGCTATGTTTTGTGTAGTCGCACGATCGCAAATGGTACGCTGACGGCAAACCCAAAACGGCAATATTATAGTGGAACTGCATATCCGGCATGTAAGTATACTGCGTATTGCGATGCGGGGTATGTGGTCGATGGGGAGCAAGGCACGCCAGACGTATCTTGCAGAGAGTGCGACGAGGGCGATTATTGCCCGGGTGGTGGTGATGATGAACCACAGGCATGTCCAGACGGTGGTACATCCGCAGCCGGTGCATCCAGTATCGAACA
This sequence comes from uncultured Alphaproteobacteria bacterium, assembly GCA_944389385.1. Taxonomy (GTDB): domain Bacteria; phylum Pseudomonadota; class Alphaproteobacteria; order Rs-D84; family Rs-D84; genus Enterousia. The sequence goes on from CALXMC010000005.1 coordinate 106,359, forward strand.
ATGTTACAAGACATGTCCTGCGACGATACCCGTCACCAATGCGGTTAATGATGTGGCAAATAAGACCGGTGACGCTTACTATGACACAGGCATCAGTGACTATGCCCAGTGTAAATATAAGGTGACGTGTGACGAAGGGTATAAGCCACAAAACAGCCCAGGACCAAATCCAACCTGTGAGTGGGAAAATCCAGACGACTGTCCAGAAGATTATTATTGTCCTCCGGAATCACCTGAACCAATTCAGTGTCCGGAAGACGAAAATGGTAATCACGGGCATACCGATGGTGGCGCAACATCTGTAACCCAGTGCTATCACATATATGATCCGTATGATGGGTTCCAACATGGTACAGCATCGGCGAAGTGCAATTATCAGACCGGAACGCAGAAATACGACTGGTGTAATGTGGATGAGGTGTATACGTGTGATGCTGGGTATCATTACTTGGCAGGGTTAAGTTGCTCGCCAGTTAGCAGCGGATACTACAGCCCAGAAAGGGAAACAGATCAGACGCAATGTCCGGCGAAGCCTGATGGAAATTATGCGGGTGTTGCATCCATCGAATACGCCGATGACGTGACGGATTGCTATATGCCGTGTGAGATAACTGTGGCGAATTCGTCGACGGTTGCAGCCCAAGAGGAAACTGTGCCCGCAATCAGCACGACTGAATACAAGGCATGCGTATTCCACATTACCTGTAAAGACGGCTATACCCCAGTTGGCGACGGCACGTCAAACCCATCGTGCAAAGCGAATGAGTATACGGTGACGTTGGATAAGAACGGAGGTACAGGCAGTACGCCCGCATCTGTGAAGTGCACATTCGGCAGTGAATGCGAATTGCCATCCATGAGTGGATTAACCCGCCCAGGATATGGCTTTACCGATCAACCCAGATGGTGCACCAACCCAGATGGTACAGGTACTTGCTACTATGCGGGTCAGGCTACGTCCACCAATATATCGGCGACAGGTACAGATACCACATTGTATGCAGCATGGGTACCAAATGTGTATACCATTAACCTGGATCATAATGATGCCAATACAAATGGCGCACCGGGTACTGTGTATCTGAAATACGCAACCGGATGGTTCAGTAACAAAGGCGCAACAACCGGCATAACCAAACTGACAACTTTGCCAACAAAGTCTGGTTATGACTTCGCTGGGTATTACAGCGCCAAGACAAGCGGTGTCCAGGTTATAGGTTCCGATGGCGCGTTCGTGACGGGCGGAAATGCACTGACGTTCACGACGACTGAACCGACGACTGTATACGCCATGTGGTCCGCAGGAACGACCCATTGCGATGCCGGCACATACTATACCGGAACGGGCGTATCGTGCGCAGAATGTACCGCGGGTAACTTCTGTCCGGGCGGCGATTTTGGAACAGGTTCTGGCGTGGGCGGATTGAATTCGTGCCCGAACGGCGGAACGTCCAATGCAGGTGCCGCATCCAGTGCAGAGTGCTTTAAGACGGGATTGGCGTACGAAGCAGAACACGGTTCTGGTACCCAGACGTGCAAATGGAGTGAAGGAAGTTCGGCGTATGATACTGGATGCAGTGATATCAAAATCACAGCATGTGATGGTGGATATTGGTTGGCAAACAGCAACGACACGGATTGTTCAGCGGTCGGTAACGGATTTTACAGCGCAAATGAGCAATTGACGCGTGATACGTGCCCGGACGGTGGCAGCACTGAAACCGAAATATCAACGGTGGTTCAGGACTGCTTCAAGACAGGATTGGTTTACAATGCTGTATATGGTGCAGGAACACAACGTTGCTTCTATACCAGTGGCCAGGGCAGCAGCGCAATATATCAGCGCGACTGCGATACCAAGGTTATCACAAGTTGCCGCGCAGGTTACTGGTTGGAAAACAACACCGACACGGATTGCAGCGTTGCAGGTAAAAACTACTACAGTGGCGACAATGAAATTGAACGTCATCTGTGCCCTGCGGGCGGTAAGACCGATATCGAGACGGCTGACAGTGTCAGAATGTGCAACAAGGATGGACAACCGTATGAAGCAGAACACGGCAGTGGTGAACGTACTTGCTTCTATACCAGTGGCGAAGGCGATAGTGCGGTTTATTCGTCCAATTGTGAAAACATTACAATGACAAGGTGCGATGGTGGGTATTACTATGACCGGTTACAGACAACAACAGACTGTGTCGCAGTTGGCAAGGGATATTACAGTCTCCCAAGTGACATGGAACGTAATCGGTGCCCGAATAACGGTATGACCGAAACGACCACCAGTGACTCGCCGTCGGCATGCTATCTGGAACAGTTGGAATGCGACGTTACAAATGGCGTTGGCGAACAGACATGTAACTATGATGCCGATGCAGGTGCGTACACGTTGGATTGTACAGCATGTATCGTCACAGAATGCGATCCAGGATTCTCGCAAGTGGATAATACCTGTATCGGCTGTCCAGAAGACAGTGTGTGTGACGAAGGCGAACAAAAAACATGTTCTTCGTTGACAGATGGTATGTATCCGCATTCGGATTCTGGAACCGAGGATGTGGCAATGTGTTACCGCGATTGCGCGTTGGCTGAAAATGCAGCCTCGATGAATGGACGCGATTACTATGGCGCACAGGACACGTGTGAAATCGCAAGTTGCCAAGCCGGGTATACGTTAAACAATGGCATCTGTGACGATTGTCCCCCGGGAAGTTTCTGTGACGGTGACGAAGATCCAGAAAATCCAGGCGACGACGTGAAGTCTTGCGCAGATTTGGGTAATGGCGAGTGGCCGATGTCGGATGCAAATGCAACATCTGAAAACGACTGCTATCATACCTGCGAAGCGTACGAAGTCGTAAATGGTACAGCGGTGCCGGTAAGTGATAAAGCATACTATCCGAACGACTGTGTGTTCGAAGGTATGTCTGATACAGGTAATCCGTGCGATATCATAGACGGTGTGTGCGTAGAAACTTCGTGCAGTCCGGGATATGAAATGATTAACGGAACGTGCGAACCGTGTGATCGTGAATTCGCGCTGTCGTACACAACCGGTGGCGTATGTCAGATCGCTGTGTGCGTGTTGGGATACCACCCCAATGGCGACCAATGCGAACCCAATGTGATGGAATGCACAGCACCAAATGCGGTGTATGCAGAAAAGACTTGGGATTTCGACAAGAAAGCATTCGGATCTTGCATGATTCAAGAATGCGAGTATGGATATCACGTGGCTTCGAACGCGTGCGTGTCAGATGTCCAACCGTGCAACGTCGAAAATGGTATCGGATTCAAAGAATGGGATCACGATAATAACGAATGGGGCACGTGTATAGCGACCAAATGTAACCCAGGTTATACATCTGACCCGTCGCTGACGAATGAACGTACCAAACAGTGTGGTGAATGCCGCAACAAGTACGGTGCAAATGGCAGACAGGCTGTAAGCAGTTATGTCGAAGAATGCGAAATTGCATCGTGCATGTATCAAGGCGAACTGTATAACTTGGAGTATGGCGAATGCGTACAAATTTGCCCAACGTCCGAGTACAGTGACGAAACCGGCAGCATGGTTTGGGACGAAGGCAGAAAGAAATGCGTTCGTACATGTAACGATGGTTACACAATGTGGTAATATCTTGGTTCGTGTGATAAATCCCCGCAATTTTGCGGGGATTTGTTTTTGTGGAATTCATACCTGTGTTATTACAAGGCGTTTTTTTATAAAATTCAGTCGTACCAGGATTGAATATAATGAAAGAAATTAAATTTAATGCACGTGATGGAAAAATCTTGATGTGTTCGCTGTGGGACAATGTGCCCCACCCCGTTGGCGTTGTGCAAATTATCCACGGCATGGATGAACACGTTATGCGATACGACAGATTCGCAATTTTTTTGAACAAGCACGGTTATATCGTATTTGGTGACGATCATCGCGCGCATGGGCGTACCGCAGGCGTCGTAACAAATATCGGTAAAACAAATGGTGAACGCGATTTGTTCACGGCCACAGTCGATGACGAAATCGAAATCACAAAATATCTGCGCAGAAAATACAAATTGCCCGTGTTGTTGTTCGGACACAGTTATGGCAGTTTTATTACCCAACGAATAATTCAAGAACCAAATCTGGCCGCTGCCGGCGCATGTTTATCTGGATCTGCGAAATATCCGTTGGCATTGTTGGCACCCATGGCGACGGCTGCATTCATTGGTATGAAATTATTCGGACCAGATGCACCCGCACGATTTTTAGAATATTTTTCGCCAATCCGTGGGCGTACCATGCGCGGCGACAGTCGTTTAACCCGTGATACAGTCCAGGTCGCTGCACATGACACAGACCCAATGCGCGCGCAATATTTTTCATACGGGTTTTATTATTCTTTGTTCAAAAATTTAATTAAATTATCGGGATATGCAAATCAAAAATTGCCAATGCTGATTATCAGTGGTGGGCGCGATATGGTAAGTTTGAACGGACGTTTCGCCAATTCACTGTACAGAATGTATCGCGCGGGCGGCGTTGAAAATTTAACTTTTATCATATATCCAGGTGCGCGTCACGAATTGTTAATGGAGACTAATTTTGCCCAGGTTCAACGTGATGTATTAAAATTTTTTAATTCTGTGGTGCGCATAAATCGGCAAAAGTCAGCGGAATAATTTTTGATAAATCAGACGGCGCGACACGTACTTGATAACCAATGCGGCCCGCGCTGAATATTATTGTATCAAAATTCAACGCCGATGAATCCGCCACAGTTTTGAATTGTTTTTTCATGCCGATTGGGCTGCAACCGCCATGTATATATCCCGTCAAACCCAATAAATCACGCGATTTTAACATATCAATTGATTTTTCACCGACCGCCGTGGCGGCACGCTTCAAATCTAATTCTGCACACACAGGCACCATAAAAACATAGTGATTGCCCGAACGCGCAACCGTTACCAGCGTTTTGAAAACCTGGGCCGGATTTTGGTTTAATGCGGCAGCAACTTCACCACCGTTCAGCGCGCCTGTGCCAACGTATGAATAAGATTCATACGGAATATGCCGCGCGTCCAACACCCGCATAACATTCGTTTTTATTTCCATGTGAAAATTATACCGCCCCACCCCACAATTTCAACAAATAATCGGCGCGTTATAACATTTGTCGTATGTACGTTCGCAAAGTGCGCGGACATACGTGTAATTTTTTCGCGATTTTGTATTTTGGATGACCGCGTTCCAATTGTCTTAACACAAAATCTTTGCATCCATCCAATTTGTGACGTTTATTCTTGCTGCCGTGGATGCGCCCAAGGTGAACGCCCGCCATGCGACGCGCGGCCAAGGCTTCTTTGGTGCGTTTGCTGATTAAATCACGTTCTATCTCGGCTGAAAGTCCAAACGCGAATGCCAAAACTTTGCTTTGAATATTATCCCCCAGTACATAATCGTCTTTGACTGTGTATAATTTTGCGCCCTGGGACATGATGTATTCCAATATGCGCATTATCATAAATAATTTACGTCCCAACCGCGATAGTTCGCTGCAAATTATTACGTCGCCTGGACACAAATCCATTAAACACCCACCCAAAGCGCGCTTGTTTGGTTCGCGTGTTCCCGATACGCCAGAATCCATTATATACTTGTCGATTTTTATCCCCAAACTGGCGGCTTTGTGTTCCAGTCCGATTTTTTGATTTTCGCAATCTTGTTTATCAGTGCTGACCCGAATGTATCCGTATGTCATTTATCTTATTCCTTTGGTTTTATGTTGATTTACACATTTTATTACGAATATAATTACCGTATGAAAAATTACCGTGCTGATATAATTCAATACGCCAAAAGAAAATACAAAACACGCCCAGAACATCTGTGGGCGCGACATCCGAATTATGTGGTTTTGCGTCGTGATGATAATGCAAAATGGTATGGAATAATAATGGATGTACCGCGGGTGCGACTTGGGTTGGGGGGCGATGAGTCAGTTGATATACTGAACGTGAAATGTGATGCGGGAATGTACGATTTTCTGCGCGGGGTGCCGGGGATTTTACGTGGGTATCACATGGGCGGAACATGGGTATCTGTATTATTGGACGGGACGATAGAAATCAGTCAAATCAAAATATTATTGGACAACAGTTATAATTTAGTTTGTGGAAAAAAATCCGTGGGATATGACTTGAAAAACTCATAATTATTCTGCATAATTTGGGTGTTGGGTATTAAAATAGGATGGTTTGTCGTGTACACGCCAAAAGTATCAGTTATAGTTCCTGTATATAACGTAGAGAAGTATATTGACAAGTGTTTGAAATCACTGGTAACGCAAACATTGCATGATATAGAAATTATATGTGTTGATGATTGTGGTGCTGATAATTCTATGACGATTGTGCGCAAATATGCAGATGCAGACAATCGGATAAAAATTATATCCAATAAACATAATCTGGGGCTGTCGACCAGTCGAAATACAGGCGTCGCCCGCGCACGTGCAGATTACATTATGTTTTGCGATTCAGATGATTGGTTTGAACCTGATATGTGCGAAATTATGTACAATACGATAACTTGCGATAACACTGATATTGCCCTGTGCGGTGTGAATGTTATTTATGAAGCAGATATACATCATAAAAAATCTGATTCTGGATATTTCAGAATAAAACGCCCCGGCATTTTTACAGTAACAGAAGATTTGACTTATAAAACATGCGGCACAGTATGGAACAAAATATACAAACGATCCATTATATCTGATTACGGGATAAGATTTCCCGATGGGTTAAAGTACGAAGACGTCTGTTTTTTCAATATGTACATGTTGTGGGCGAAAAAGATATCGTTTATAACCGACAAGTTATATAATTATCGGCGGCGTTCGGGATCCATTATGAACCAATCTTTTCAACAGAACACCGTTAATCATGCAATCGACGGAATGGGTACGGCTGCGTGGTATTATGAATATATAAAATCACATGGATTGTTGGATGCGAAAACTGTATATTTTTGGCGAAATGTATTTATAAATAATTTTTACTTTGCGTTGGATAACGCGCTGAATCCGACCCATCGTCGCGAGATTTTTGATTACGCCATTGGTTTTATACGCACAACCGCAACCCCAGAATTACCAAGACCCGTCGCCAAAATGTTGGAAATGATTCTGATGCGTAATGATACAATGTTTCACGGCGTAAAGTATATGGGCGGCATAATTTGCGTAAAGTATTATACAACGCGGTTAAAAATCAAATTGCTTGGGATTCCAATATGGCGAGTAAAATATTTTGGTAACCGCGAACGGTTTGATTTGTTTGCTTTTATCCCAGTATGGATCCGAAAATCGCCAATGGTGCGGGTTAATCTGTAAATTTCGCACCCGTCCATTGAATCAAATCCGGCAACTTTATGCAAGCGATTTTATTGCCAAATTCCCAAATTTTTGTGCTTTTGTATGTTGATTGTGCACACAATGTTATATTATGCTGTACGTGGTAGCAGGACAACATAATGAATCAAAAATTTACAATCAAACTGAAAATCGAACTGTCATTTCAACCCCAACCTTTGATTTGCAGCATTTGTGGTCAACCAATATTGGGAAACCAGAAATTAACCTTGGATCATTATATACCGCTGTGTCATGGCGGTTTGGACGAGGCTTCTAATCTGCTGCCGGCGCATGCGATATGCAATTCGATTAAAAACGGACACATGCCGGACGAATTTGAAAAACAGAAAAAAGAACTGTACCAACAGGCGTTGGACAATTGGCACATCAAACGCAAAGACAAATTGATTGTCGAAAACGCACTGAAAAATATGAGATAACCCAACCCCGCGCAATCAAACCATGCCGAATTAAACGGTTGGTTTTAATTCGGCACTTTTTTATTGACCGTATGCGCGGTATTTTGCTATATTTTATCCAAGGAGAAGTCGAGAAAATAAACCAACCTTTTTATTCGGCGTAATTTATGTTCAGGGGGATTTTACATTTTTGTTGCATTTTGGCGGGTTTGATGGTCGTGGTGCACCCTGTTTGGGCGGACGAATATCAAACTGCAAATGAATTATTGGCGCGTGTCGATTCGGCGGAATCAGAAAATCTATCGCCTGATATTCGTGCCGCGTACGATGCGTTAAAAGAATCATTGAATTCCGCAGAAAATCTGTACAACGAATACCAATCTGAATTAAATGAAAACCTGGACGCCATGCGCGAGACCGAGCAATCATTTGAAAACCGCATGTTGGGCGGCGCAACAATGGGCGCAACGGGAATTGGTGGGCAAATGTTGGCGTCTGGTTTGGCCGAGCAATCTGCGGACGATACGGCTGCAATGGATATGAACGCGTATTTGGCAACGTTCAAATGCGATTACGGTATGGGTTTGAACATCAGTGGTGGCGAAACGAATATTACTTTGCCGGGTGCGAATATTTTATTACCACTGCGTAACGAATATATTGAATTGGCCACGCGCCTGCGTCAGGTCAAAGAATCCCTGGGGCTGCCACTTGGAATTGAATCAGTTGAAATTTTGGATCCGACCGATGCAAATTTATACGACAATGCCGCCGTTGGTGTAACTGATTACGCGTTGGATACCGCCGCGGAACGCGCCGCATCGACCGAGACAGACGAAAAAATCCAGACTGGTGCGATTACCGCAGGCGTCGGTGCAGCCGCCGGTTTGGTTGGAAATTTAATTATAAATCGTGACGCACCAAAGGAACGCAGTCGCGAAATTACCGCTGAATACGAAAAAGACAAACGGGAAATCGATAATGAAATTGCCGAAAATGAACAGGCTTTGACCCAGGCCATCGAAGACAATTCCAAATTGGTTGAAGAATATAATGCTTTATTGCGATTGCACAAAGAATTCGTTTTGACGATTACTGAAACCGAGTGCATCCCCGAATTCCAAGAATATATAGATTACATAAACGGGTTGGATTATATCACCGACATGATGACCGACGCATCAGAACTGGTAATCGAATACGATTTGGATGAAATGCGCGCGGCATACACCCAATGCGCCGATGCCGCCGCACTGCGCCGTCAAATTGCAGAATGCGAAGCCCAGGAATACCACGAATGGGTTGATGGCGAATGTGTCGATAACACACCACAATGCGCCCAGGGTTATCATCCGGACGAAAACGGGGAATGTGTGCCGGACGCTGTCGCCGGGGATGATGGTACTGATGGAACCGATGGCACAGATGCAGATGACAACGACGACAACGATGGCGTGGACGATGGACTGGACGATGACAATGAAGATGCCAACGACGATGAAGATATTGTCATCACCGGGGATTTATCTTGCGACGCAATTACCAATCAGTCTGAATGCGAAAATTCCGAGTCAGATTGCTATTGGAACAACGGAACTTGTATGTCAATGGCATGCCCAGATGAAAATCCGCGGTTTTCATCTGCACGCGGAAAACGCGTTGGTGATGCGTGCACGTACGGCAATGTAGCACGTGGGCATATATTCAAATATGCCGCGGGAACCATGCGCGGTGGCGTTGATGTTGGCGGGACATGCTCTTGTTCTGCGGACGCGTGTGCAGACGGATATAAACTGGAATCGGGCATGTGCACAAACTGCGCAGACGGTTATCATAAAAACGAAAACGATGAATGTGTGCCGGACGAAACCAGTGTTGATGATACCGACAATGAAGATATAACCTTGCCAATTTGTCCGTATGAAGAATTTCAAGCGAATTGGGAAATTACAAATGCCGATACCTGTGTTGATTTTTGCAAAAAACGCGCACAAGAACAAAATTGTCAGTACCAAGGCGCCACTTTCAGCAATAATATATGCAGATGCAGCCCCAGTAAAACCAGTGATTTACCGCCGTTGGTATATTATCAAGTCTGTGGTAATGACCAAGGCAAAACTGATGGTGACGAAATCTGTGTCGATGAATTTTTTGAAGACACACGCGTACAACCAAATCAGGCAATTGCCCTGGCCAGTGAATACGCCCGTGTCAAAGAAAATGATGAAAATATTATATGTAACGAAACACCCCGTAATTGCAGAATAAACATTGTTACAAACGGCGATTGTATACAATGCACATCACGTGGCGCAGAGAAAAAATATTATGAATTCAGATTCAGACGTGTTGACGCAACGGGCGACGCAAACATCCAGCAAAGCGTGTTAACATCTTTGTGTAAATTATATGACACAAATGTTAGCGTTGGAAATGCAGGTTTTATTCCCGGAAATCCAATCACCCCAGGTTCTGGATTTTGTCGAACAGATGATTCAACAGTGTGTCAAAAAATCAACGACAGTGCCGCGCGTTTTGGGTATCACGCCCAAATGGGACTTGTAGAAGTTAGTGATCGCAGATCTGTCACCCAACAACATGATGACGTATGTGTATTGCTGCGTTCTGTAACTTCTGTGGACAACCTGCGAACAATGGATGATATAGATCCTTATTATTTCAAAAACCAAGGAATTCAACTGCAATTGGGGACAGATATAGAAAATCGCATTTGTACGTATGTTCAAAATACAATACACCCAACTGCATTAACGGACTGTCGTTGTAACGATAACACTACACCAATACGTGACGTTACTTCAAGGCTTACAGTGGGGCCAAATGATGATGTTATAACATGCCGTATAAACGGCCAAACTGTGGATTTTGTGTTTGATGATTTATCAGAAGCATCGAACATAAATCGTCGTGCCGGGGAACAGGCTATGGATTGCATAGTCCAAGGTGGTACATACGATGGCAAACATTGTTTACATCTGAATCAAGAACAATGTAACGCATTGGCGAATGCCAATTTGCAATCGTGTCCTGAATGCAGGAAAGTAAAATGGAACCCAGATGAAGAAATTTGCGAGTTACCGAATTCCGAAAGCGCACAAAATCTGAAACGCGGGCTGGAAATAACCGGACAAGTGGCTTTGATTACAGGTGCGGCCGCATTGACAATCGTTACTGGTGGTGGCGGTGCCGGCATTGTCGTAATGGTTGGGTTGGAAACAGTTGGCGGTGCCATGTCTGTTGTCGCGATGGACAAACAACATGAAGCCGCGTATGATTTCTTGACTGAATCAAATCGTTGTAAAGATCCATCATGTGCTGAAGATTTGATAAAAACCGACCTGCAAAGATTGGCGAATTTATTAAAGAATTTTGACGATGTGCAAATCGCCGCGATTGACACAGAATTAGAACGGTTGATAGAATTACTGCCAAATGATTCAAAACTGTTTACTGAATTTGAATCATTGTCACCCGCCGATTTACAAAAAGGATTTTTTGACCCTGAATCATGGGAACCAGAAGACGTTTGGGAAACAGTCGGAAATGTATTATCTATTACAACAGTAATTGCATCGATTGGATCAGCTGCGTTGCGTCAATTGACACGTGCAACACGCGCAATAACCACCCGTGTCAACACAGGCACCCGTGCAGTCACTATAAGCAACAAGGCCGATGATGTTTTCAGTCTGACGCGCGCCCAGGCAAAACGTTTGGATGACTTGGCATTGGAAGAACAACGGCTGTTGGCACGTCAGGCACAAAACCCAGGCGCGCGCGAGGCGGCTGAAATTCGGTCCAACTTAACCCGTGTTCACCAAGAACGTCAAACCTTATTAAATCAGTTGGGCAATCCATCAGAAGAAGCATTGAACGCCGCCAAGGCCGAGGCTTATCGTTTGGATGATTTACAACAGGCCGAAGCCGAATTGGCGCGACTGCAACAAGAACGTGCAAATTTATACACAACCAATCGAAACGGGCAACAAGTGTTACGCAATGGGCGCACAAGACACGATGTTACCGCGTTGGATAATCAAATCGCAGCGCAACAACAACGCATCCGTGAATTGGGCGGTGCGGTTGATGGCGCGGTTGATGATGCAGCGGACGCGGTCGGCGCCGGGGCACGTACGGGCGGTGAAAGCGACGACGCCGCACGCGGTGCAGATGCAACCGACGCCGCACGTGGTGCAGACGCGGCCAATGCTGCCACGGATTCAGCCGACGATGCGGCACGCAGTGCCGATGACGCAACAGATGCCGCCAGTGCGGGCACACGTGGTGCGGGTGGTGCGGCCAATGCCGTACGCAGCGCGACCGAACAAGCATCTGATATGTTAAACAATTCTGGGTTCAGGGCGGCACTGGATGAATTTGAACAAACGGGTAAAAGAACCGCTGTTTTCCCGCGTGACAAGGTCAGCGATGATGCGTGGGACGAAATCAATCGTACGTTGGAATCGCGTGGCATTCGTATGCGTTCCGGAACCAGTGGCGGGCGCGCAGTTATGGCGTTTGACAATATACCCGATCATCCCGCCACTATCGCGCGCCTGCGCAACCGCGCCAGTAAGCGTTTTAATGAATATTTTGATACCCTAAAAAGCACTGGTCGCGGCGTATCATGGCCGGCCAGTCGATTGACAGATGACGAGTGGAAAATTGTTAATGACAGTTTGGCGGACGATGGCATCAGATTAACGCGCACCAGACATTCCAACGGTGGTGAATATATGCGCTTTGAAGAAATCCCCAACCATCCTGCAACCGTTGCCCGTCAACAGGCACGCGACGCTGCACGTGCGGGCGATGCAGCCGACGATGCGGCACGCGCTAATGTTAATTCCCGTGAAGTCAATTATATATTAACAAATTCTGAACGTGCGACATATCATAATACGCCTGCATACGTGTATCAACCCACGGGATTGAAAGAATCCGAGGCGAAAAATATAGCAAAAATGATAAATAAAGAGGGAAAGTATTATGCTGAAATTCTTAACAAAGAGGGCTCTAGAGGGGCGGATTACATGGTTATCACAATGTCAAAATCTGATGCCGACAAAATGCGTTATGTTTGGAATGGTAACGATTTGACTTATCCAATAGATAATTCACAGAATATGGCGCAATTGCGACAGCAAATCGGTAAACCAATAACATCCATCCGGGGAACCCCGGTCGTAATCGAGACTATGTCGGATTTTGGCAGACGTTCCGGACGCGCAATTGTTATGGTAAAGGTCGGAAATAAAAAGCTGCCGTTTTATATATCAACTGGAAGTGCTGGCAAAACCGATGTTCCAACCGGCAAGTGGGAGTTTTTTGGAGGCATTGCAGAAAGCGGTTGGTTTCGTAAGGGGTTCACTACTGAAATTACTAATCATTACAATTCTGCTGAATTAAAACAGATTGCGGATGCATTGGATAATACAATTGGTGATCTGCGTGATACAGAATTAGTCTTGAAAACAATAGGTCGACAAAAACTGGGCGGGGTGGGCAAAGTTGCCACGTTGGATAATGCGCCTGACATAAGTCTGGGCACCATAAATCAATCTTTTCCCAAAGCTATCGTGGGGGGCGATTTTGCACAGGATTTGAACGCAATAAAAGATTACTTGCGCAGTTTATAAAAAACGGGTTTAGTTACTCGTGACTCGTTGCTAGTTACTCGTGTCACCCTGCGCCGAAGGTTCTGGAAACAGACCACCCCGCCCCAACCACCCACGAAAATTGCATTTTCGCGGGACCCGGTATCGTGGCACCCCTCCGCTAGATGAGGAACTTTGTTCCGCAACAAGGCGAGAGCTAGCAGCCATATTCTGCCGCATAGGGGAACTTGTTCCGCGACGAGACGAGAGTCAGTAACCCCACCCGTCGTAAAGGGGAACTTAGACCGCGATGGGAACGTACTAAGTTCCCCTCCATTGGAGGGGTGGGCGAAGCCCGGGGTGGTTAGAGACTGCGGGATTAGCCACTTAGTCCCTTGTCATTCCCGCGCCCAGGCCCCCCCGCAAATGCGACCGTATTTGTGGGGTGGATAAGGCGGGAATTCTATAACTTTTTAGCAATAATTCCTGTCATTCCCGCGTAGGCGGGAATAGGGCTTGGGTTGTTAATAGTTATTTAATTGGGGAATATTCAGCGTTGTCTTCTTTTTATTTATCTGTAATCCGCAGCACAAATTTAATAGACCCTATTCCCGCCTGCGCGGGAATGACAAAGGTGTGGGATTTGGCACTTAGTCCCCTTTGTCATCGCGAGCGGAGCGTGGCGATCCAGTAAATAAAAAAGCACTGCGGGCGTTTGCCCGCAGACATATTGCACTGGATTGCCGCAGTCGTACGACAACGTTTTCAACGTTTCGCGCTCCTTCGCAATGACAAGGGGGTGCTCGTATTACCCCACCCCCCGTCATCGCACGCGATGACACCCCCCGCCCCCAGAATCCACCCACGCAAACTTTGTTTGCGCGGGGCCCGGTGTGGTGCGGTGGGCATTGGTGCGTTCTCGTCACGGGGGTGTGTTGCCCAAACTGTGGGCGGTGGGGATTAGACCACCCCGGCACGCTGACGCGTGCCACCCCTCCGCTAGATGAGGAACTTGGTATGTTACCCTGCGGGTTCGAGCCCCTTTGCACCGAATACCGCAACAAAAAATCCGCCATTCGGCGGATTTTATAAAACTTTGGTGCGAGCAAAG
>CALXMC010000006.1 GCA_944389385.1 uncultured Alphaproteobacteria bacterium
TATCATCAGTGGACAAAAGACGGGCACCAGTTTATATGGATAACGGATGGTTTAGGTTGGCAGAAAACTCAGCGACCATTACGCGATACTTTTAATACAACTGATTATATTTTAAATATCGATATGGTTCAAAAAGGTGTGTTTGAGGAGTTGTTAAAATAATTTATATAATTTGTTATACATAATGATTACGCGGGGATAAAATTCAGCACAATCATTGTTTTTTGCTTCGTGGTACATCTGGGAATTTAACAATTCCTTGTTCGGTGTCCATAATTGTATTTAAACAAGTTGTTGCAAACTTCTTATCGCCTGAGGCTTTGATGTACTTAGCAACATAAAACAGGTCTTCTGTTTTTACTAATGCTACCTGGTTGTTATTTGCGATATCTTTACATGCTTTTGTGAAATCTAAGGTTCTGTCTTTGGGGACAGTAAGTCTCATCGGATTTCCAAAAAGAACAAGTTTTATTTGCTTGGATGTGTCTACGTCTGGTTCCGCATAATACTCACCTTTGTTAATTATTAACTGGCTTATCTTTGTTTTGTCTATATCTTTGTTATCTTTGCCTTCACATTCACCAATCAATATGCGGTCTCCGACATTGGCCAGTTGATCGATTTCTAAATCTTTTTTTGTAAAACGATACGATTTTGCTGAAATGCCTATAATATTTAATGCTGTATTTACGGCGTTTTCTAGTGGCTTGCCTTTGCCAAAAAGCAACTGTTTGAGTACCATTTCCTCTTCTTTTTGTTGTTCAATTGGCAATTTTGAATCTTTTAGACGTTGAATCTGGGTGTCTATATCAGTCAATTGTGAATCCAGCATTTTTTCTGTTTCTGTTTTGTATAATTCGTCATTGACCCATTCTGGTAAAGCTTCACATGCTTGGATACCAAATTTATGTAAGTCAACAGCAGTCTGGGTTAGTATTTTCCCGAGCTGTGCGTCTTTTTCTGTGTCGTCGAAGGGGTCATAGTCAAATATTGGTTTTGGAATGATAAGAATTTTTCCTTTTTTTTCGTTGAATAGTTTTAGTAAACCCACACAGCGCCCTCCTGTTGTCGTTAAAACAGGCTGTGTGTTTTCTAGTTTCCTTATGTCGTTAAAGACAACAGAATAAGAAAGATGTTTAGCTAATGGAGATAATATATTTTGTATGCAAGAAGGTGTAGCCGAAACAATTTCACCCTGCAGTGAAGTCGTATTCAATTCGGACAGTCCGAAAGGTTCATAAAGAGTACTAGCGTTGGTGACCCAAGTGTTAGTATTAGGGGAGCTTCTGTGGGCGTATTTTATTAAACTGTTTAAACTTGCTGTTACAACAATTGTTTTCCCAGCATCTAAAGCAAAGGCTATTTCGCTAGTCCAATGTGAAAAATATGTTATAGCTTTAGCACTTTCCTGTTCGTTCAATGTTGTGTTCCCGTTAACAAAGTTTAGCTGTTTAGCATGGCTTAATTTACTAGTTATTTGTTCGGGGTTAAAAAAGATTACGTCATAATCATCCAAAGATTGGGGTTGAAGTATATCAAGAGATGGAAGCCCTGGTATATTTATTCCTATCGCACAAATTTTTACCATTTTAGCGCCTTTGTCATTCATTTAATTATGAGTATGATGTAAGTCATATTTTTTGATTTTCAAGGTAAAGTTGCTTTATTCTGTCATTTTTTTCAAAAAACACGATTTTTAGACGTTGGCAAAAAACGGGCGATTTTTTATAAATAGTTATTTAGTTTATGATATGCTTTCTGATATTGCCGGGGTTAATGAAAGCTGTTTTTCCACACACCTACCATTTGGGTGAGTTTGCGGTTGAATTGTTTTGAACCTATACACAAGTATTTTGGTATTTTATCAGTAGACACATAAAAACAGTGAAACTGCTAATGCGGTTAAGTATCGTATTTTGGTAAAATTATATACGGGCTTTTTATGTGCAAATTGTTTTGCAGCCCGCCACCTAAAACGAAGGTACGGCGAGGTAGCGGTATTTGTCCCGGGACATAATCTGGTGGACGCTTTAATCCCGGAGTGTTATCACGACACTTAAATAGATTTGATACAAGTAAATAATCAAGTGGTGTATTATAATCAATATCAAAAATAAGGGCTTCCTTAGTTGAGAATTGTTGGCGGAGTATCTCCATCGTTTGTGGGGATGAGCTATGCAAAGTATTTATAATAATCATTACTTCATAACCAGGAAATCTGAATATAAAAGCACGTTTCCCTAAATACTTAGCACCAAAAATTCCAGTCATATTATTTACGTGACCACGACCAACACGTCTATAAATCAGAGGTAAAAACAGGTCTGTATTATCGGGAATTTCATTTTTTAATATTTTTAAAGCGATATCCTGGTATTTGCCTAAAGAAATTGGTCTAGAACATATTGATGATCGCCATAAAAGAGAGATAAAAAATCTACGTAATCTGTCCAAGTTGTACTTATCTGCTGGCAGGCAAATACATGGAGTATCATCAAATATCTTGTTTTTATTTATTTTAGGAACTTCTATATTAAGAACTTTGTTTGCATACCCGTCAAAATAGCCCAATTCGGTATCGCATTCTTTACACAGCAACGCTTCTTTAACGCCATTTTGATGCTTGGGATCTTTTTTGATGCGTGTATTTTTGACATCAACATCAACAACGCTACCATACTTTTCCAATTGATATAATACTTTTGGAATAATATGTGATGCGATGAGTTCTTTTTCTTGACCGCAAAACTTACAAACACCCACTGTCATATCTAAAAAATAAGAAAGATTTTAAGGTTTTCAAGCTGATATTAGAATTAACTTGTTATTTTTTAGGGGCTGTATTACAAGTTGTATTATAAGGGAAAAGGTATTTATAGTAAAAACAAGCTAGTTATTAGGAATAATATGTTGAATATTTGGTGTTTTTTTGCTAAAACTAAGGCATGGTAAAGGTCGTAAAGAAAAAATCTTTTAGAGCGAAGTTAAAAGTAAAGGTATGTCAATTTTTTACATGTTTCTATGAAGGTTTGGCTTTTTCGTATGAAAGCTTCAAAGATTTTTTTCGTATTTTTCTTTATAAAATTAAAGCTTTTGGTTATTATTGTGCGCCAAGTACTATTCGTTTTAAACTTATGACTTCTGTAAAGTTTTTAAAGGTAAGAAAATGCTTTTATATATATCCCATCTTTCGAATAAAACGATTTTTCTTTAGTTTAGCAAGATGTATCAAGGATGCTAAGGGTGATGCCGTTTTATATTTTAAAGAAATATTTTTGAGGCATTGGAAACTCACTCTTTTCGCCTTCGTGGTTTGTTTTGGAATTTTCCTTTTAGATTATCAAGGAACTATCAAATTTGGGCTGGTGACTCTTGCGCGCGAGTTGATTAATTCTCCCAATCAGAAAAAGTTATTTGATTTGTACGTTAGTCTTGCAGGAATTATAGGAACATTTCTTGGTTTGTACTTTGCAGCGGCATCAATTATTGCTCAAACCATTTATGCGAAGGTTAACGGAGAAATTGGTAAGCTGTTAACTTCAATACGTCTATCCAATATATATGTAAAATCCATAATTGTATTGA
The DNA here is from genome assembly GCA_944389385.1 of uncultured Alphaproteobacteria bacterium. Lineage (GTDB taxonomy): Bacteria > Pseudomonadota > Alphaproteobacteria > Rs-D84 > Rs-D84 > Enterousia. Next base: position 3,586 of record CALXMC010000006.1, read on the forward strand.
TGGCAATTTTATTAGTCTCTATATTTATGATGGTTCAGGGTATAAAACTGAGTATATGGAATTTCTACCTTGTCGCTATATTTAGCTTTATATCACTTGTATCATTTTGGGAGTTGGCTTCATATATATTTTTATTTTTTAATCCCGCAAACCTTATTTCTCAATATATATATCCAAGTATTCAAAAAAATATAAATCTAGCCACAAATTCATCATTATATAAATATGATGCTAATTTTCAGAACCATTTATGCAAAATCACAAATGATACGTTTAATACGTATGATAATATTGTTGAGTTTGCTCTTAATCAGGATTTGCTACAAACAAATGTTGTTATTGATATAATTAACCAAGCGTTTGTATCAATGTCCAATTATATTGCTATAAAATCAAAAATACCAACAAACAGTTATTGGTTCCCGCAAACCTATCAATTTAAAAAATATACATCGGCTAGTTTTAGTGATATTGACTTATCACAAAAAACCGGAACAGGATTCATCCCAGCTACTGTTCATGACACTATGTGGGTAGAAGAACGCTTTATTCAGATTATAAATCGTTGTTTAAAAAAATTATTTGAGAAAGGAAAATACAAATTATACTACAGTGTAATACTACAGGTCGGTCAGTATGTAAAATGGTTAAATGCGAAAAGCAAAACAGATGAAGTTTTCTTTATTCTAGACAAAATATATAATCCTTTTTCGGTCAACTTTGTAAGTAACTCTTCAGATAAATTTTATACATATATTGCTGATGCCTATGTATCAATTTATGTTGATTTAGCGCTTTCTTTTAATACAAATATTAAACAAGGAATTGAGAAAATTACTATAAAAAAGATTATGAAACGCGGGTTTATTCATAATTCTATGAATTTGCCTAATTCTCTCAAAAAAGTTATGGAAGATTTACATAATCGATTGTGGTTTGAAAGCAAAGTTGAAGGAAACATAAAAACCCCCAATTGGCATATAAGAAACTTGTTAATTGAAAATAGCTTAGAGTTCACAAAACAATGGTATCAAGACATAATCTCTCGTGTGTCTAAAATCATATGTGACTATTCGGAAGATGAATTTATAAAGAATAATCCCGACATATCTGTAGTGATATTCAATAGAGTATACGAATTTTACCATAAGCTTCATAACGCATTAGAGACAAGCAAAAAAGCATTCAAAAATGATAAAAGTTTTGTATTATTGCAAAATCAATTAGATGCTATAAAAAATCAGCTACTTAGACTAGTTATAAAAATATCACCATATATAAGGCCTACAGATGGGAAAACTCCAGATCATTTGGGGTTTGTTTATATAATATTGCATAAAGAATTATTGAATATAATTTTTGAAGAGAAAACAGAGAATGATGATATTGTGGGCGATTTATTACGTACAATGGTTCATGTAGTTGAAGCACAAATGCAAGATATAGGTGAAGATGTAGTTAATCTAGTTAAATCTGGTAAGCCAGTAGTATTTATTCATAATAATATGAATTGGTATTCTGCGAAAATTGAAATGTTTTTTGCAGAATTAATGGATTTGTCAGGATACATTTTTCTCTTTGATGATATATACGAAAATAAAAATCTTAAATTACAAATTATCCCTGTCTGGGAGTACATTATAGAAAAACTAGGAATAAAAACTTTAATATCTCAAATTAGTTCTTACAAGAGACCCACTTTGTCAACGGCAAAATGGAGTGTTTTCGATAATATCTTGCAAACAGCTGCTAGCTATAAAATATCAGAGCTGGGTTTGTTGTGGGGCACTTCACATTATAGTTTCTGTAATCAAGGTGAAAAAGAAAAACCAACCAAACAATACAAAACTAAATTATTAGAAAATATTTGCCATAAAGATAGCAATATGTGGAGATGCCCAAAAGGACACGATATTTTTATAGTTTTATACTTGTTAGATAAATGTGACGAAGCACAACAAAAAGAATTATTAAAAAACTCGGAAACTTCTAGAGTTTATAGGGATAGCAGAGATGACGAAGCAAAATAAAACTTTTCTTTTTCCAATGGGATTTGATTTGTGGCCAGAACCATATTTAGAACATTTTTTTAGGCAGGGAAAGCGCCGCAAAAACAAGCAAATATATATGGATTCCTATCATCAATCTTTTGCAGAAGATGTAGAAATATACGCGTTTCCACCCAAATTAAATAGTCGTGATTGGCAACTATCGTTGCAAAATGATGATGATATAATTTATAAAGCCTTTTGCAGAAATTGCAGCCATTATTGCGATAGAGATATGAGCGAATTTTTCAAGAGCAAGTTAAGAGAGTTGTTTTATGAAAGTAAAATTGGATTAGAAATATTTATAAAAAATGGCGAGGTGTCTTTTTTTCAATTTTCAGCACGATCATTGAGGTTTTCATGGTTACGTGGGAAATATTATCAAAAATTCCCGAAGAACAAAGCAAAATACATAAATTCGACATTACAGAACAATTTTCCTGAAGATGGGCAAAAACAGATCTATTTTGATAAAGACGATTTCTTTATTTTGCGTGCCCCTAAAATATTTTTGAAAAAATTTCCAAAATTCGCACTACGCTCTTGTATGCTTGGATCTGTTAATTTTGCAGAAACTCATATAAACTGCCAGAAACATGGTGTTCAGTTTGATGGTATTAAAGAAGAAAAATTATTTCATAAAAGGATGTTTGCAGATGTAGGTTGTGGAAGATTTGAAAGTTCCGAAGACATAACAGAGTATTATTTTCTTTATAGTCAACTAAAAAGGGCCTATTTTTGTGCTAAAGTTAGGGAAGAATTTGTAGAACAGATGAATTCTTTATTGAGTATAGTTTGCAAAAGACTAGGTAGGCCAGAAAATCAGTTTGTTATTACTGGATTGATTTCATCTAATGAATATCTACAAATTACAAAAGACTTTTCTAAAGGTCAGATTTCTTTTGAGGAAGTTATAAATAAAATATTTAATAACAAATAAGGCATTCTATAGATAAGGGAAGTATATTTTTTATAAGGGGCGCACAATTTATCGCTTTTTATAATCTTTTTTAGTTGAGTATTTAGATTGTTTAAAACTTATCAGCCTATCAAAAATACGTTTAAACTTAAGGGCTATTGGTCTTATGTTTTACGATTGTTACAAGAATTTTAACTCAATGTTTCGTGTACATAAATGTCACTCCTGCTCTTATAATAGTGCATTTTGTTTCTAAAATATAGTCAAGAAAGAGTGGGGTTTGGATGTTGGCACAATGTATAATTTTTGAAATCGGTACGCAAATAGTGGCTTGATTTTACAATAGATGGCATTAAATATTATTGTTAATAATTCCTACCGATAGTTATTAAATTTCAAGAAAAATAAATATATAATAATTTATGAAAGAATGAGAATGTTATAAAATATTTATTTGCCGCTTCTGCCGCATACTATTTTGAAGTTCCAACGCTTTTTGTCGCGAATTGAAAGGTGTGGTTTGTTAGAATCTATTATTAGGACTTTTTTGCCAATCCAAATACGAAAATAGCGTGCTTGGATGTGATTTATTTTAACTTTTTTTGTTAGTCCTGCTTTCAGTGCCGTCGGTATACTCTATTTCGCTGCTTTGCCCAAGTCCGTATTTGTTGTTATCAAAGTCCAGACCATATTCGTTAAATATTTTTTCTAGCTCCTTGGTTAAATATAAACTATCACAGACATACCGCAATGTCAAAGTTGGGTAATGTTGGCGCACCTTGGTTTGTTTCATATGGGGGGGGCTGAAATAAAGTTCCCTGTTATTCGATGGGAAATCCCTGTTATGGTCCAAAAAATTCCCTGTTATGGTCCAAAAAATTCCCTGTTATTTCTATAGGAAATTTTTGTGCGTGGTAGGGTAAAAGTCCTGAAAATCTGCGGGCGTGTTCTAGTCTGAGTTGTGTAAAAATTGCCTAAAAATACCGTTTTTTGCAAAAATTCCCTGTTTTTCCCTGTTTTTTAACCCTTTCGTTCGTGTGTTGGGAGCAGGTCTTTCATAAGCCAAATGTAAAAGGTTTCTTGCACCGCCAGAAAATAAACACGCCCCAGCGGGAGGGGGCGTTTTTTATAAATGCACAATGTCGATGTCGGGAAATTGCGATGCAATATATTCCGCGGCTAAGCGACGGTGGCATTGCAGTGCGGATTTTTCAGTGCATAACAGGCAAATACGGTCAATGTCGACCGGAGTGAGCCCATCGGTCGCCCAATGCCGTTGCCAGATTTTTGCCACTGTAAAACGGAACGTACGCGCTTGTTCGCCACAGGCGCACGTCCCAAATAGTACGCACGCGCACTGCATTCAGAACCTCTATAAACCCGTCCGGGCTTTTACCACCGAAACCAATTGTAAATATTTTTGGCATATCAGTACAAAAATAGTCCGTTTAACATCAAATAGCAATGATTTTCCTGCATCAGGAATTTTCGCGCCAGCCCTATACGACAATAGTATCAAATCCAGCAATACAGAATTTTTCTTTCATACATGTTATGTCGGAAATAATTATATTTGATTTTTTCATGTGCTTCCTTTGGGGTAACAAAAATCCCCACCAAGAACGGCGGGGCAAATAAAAAAACGGCGATATAAATCGCCCGCTTAACTCAACAGAGTATTGTACCAAAATTGGGTTAAAAAATCAATAAAAAAAGATTGTGTTCTAAATAAATACCCTGTATTTAGTATGTTTAAAACCGTCAAATATTCCATCTCCGCCAGAAAATAAAACACGCCCAACGGGGCGTTTTTTATTTTATGGATCGGTGGGGCGGATGAGAAACCCCAGGTTCGACAACAAGTAGATTTGACCAGTGCAACGCAGTCAAATCGTCACGGTTGCCCCGCAGCCGATGCGTATGCATCGTGCGAGGGAATCCCTCCCCATCCGCCAGAAAATAAAACGCTCCCAACGGGGTGTTTTTTATTTTATGGATCGGTGGGGCGGATGAGAAACCCCAGGTTCGACAACAAGTAGATTTGACCAGTGCAACGCAGTCAAATCGTCACGGTTGCCCCGCAGCCGATGCGTATGCATCGTGCGAGGGAATCCCTCCCCATCCGCCAGAAAATAAAACACGCCCAACGGGGCGTTTTTGTTGCGTTTTTATATCATCTGAACACATTTAACCAGAAATATTTTCAAGATACCGTGTCCAAATTGTTAAATGCGACCATGTTTGTCGTATTCGTGCGACAGACAATAGATGAATACCATTGCTTTTAATAGGTTGTCTGGTATAGAATTCTGTAAAAAGGAAGGGATATGCGTGATAACTATAATCGGTTGTATGAATTGTATGATTTCGTAAATATGCTGCACAGTGCCAAATTGGTTGGTGTATCTTTTGATGATATTATGGAACGATTTTCTTGGACGCGCAAAACAACGGAACGCATGTTAAATGTTGTTGAAACAATATTTGGCGCATCGCTTCGTCGTGAGTATATGAATGACGGCAGTCGCCGAAAACTGTATCGCTTGGTGTTGCCAGATTTTTCAAAATTACCGCCCGATTTTATCAGTCAATCAGATATAGTTGCTCTAAATACGGCTGCGAAGCTTATCAAAAATAATAAAGATGTTTCACAAAACTTAAAATCCATTACGGCCAAACTTGAAAATATAAATGCGCGCGCTGCCAGTAATGCGGCCGATTTAACGGCTGTTACCGGGGCGGTGGCGGTATCTGGTCCATATTTGACAGTTGATAAAGAAGTATTATCAGAATTACAAAGGGCCATCCAAGAGTGTCATCAGGTTGAAATAGAATATAATGGGAAAAAGGCAATAACTTGCCCATTGGGTTTTTTATATGGCGTTCGTAATAATTATTTGGTCGCTGCAAATCAAAAATACATCAGTAATCCGATAAAATATATTTTATCAGATATAAAATCTGTGAAAATTACAGATAAAACTTTTGATGCGGATTGTTTTGATATAAACAAATACGCGACACGCTCTTTTGGTGTTTATACAGACACCAAGGACGGATATGATATTGAATGGTTGGTAAAAAAAGAAGCCGCCAAAGACGCCCGAAAATACGTGTTTCATCCAGGTCAGAAAATGACAGAAAATCCAGATGGAACTTTAACTATCCGTTTCCATACAGATGGATTACGCGAAATGGCATGGCATTTATTTACTTGGGGCGGAATGATAAAACCAATCAAGCCAGCAGAGTTAATAGCAGAATATAAGAACTGCATTCGTCTGGCATCAGAATCTTTGGAATAAAGAAAAAATAGGATTAACAATGAATATAAAAAACGATTTGAAAGCACTTATTGAAGCGCAAGATGTAGAAGCCATAAAAGCGTACCTTAAAAACACCCCAATGTCTGTTGTAATGGCAAAGGATTCTGATGGACGTAATGCTTTGTATTATGCGATATTTACACACAATGCAGAAATACTTAACATATTGTTTGATTATGGTTTTAATCCGTATGATATAGATGAGAAAACAGGTGCAACGGCATTGCATCTTGCTGCATCCGAAGCCATTTTTGATTTAGCACTATATCTTATAGTGAATGCGAAAATGGACGTAAATGTGCTTGATAAAGAAGGTCATAATCCATTATATTACGCTTTGCTATGGTTGAATAAAAGCAGAAATTCACAGCAGTTTTCTGTCAGCTGGGAACATTTGGATTTGGCATGGTTATTGGCTGGGACAGGCTGTAAGTTCCAAGAAGATATGTTTGGACTTTGGCTGGAAATGGAAGCTTTTGATAATACGTTATTATATTATGTTCATGAAAATATCAGGGAATTAAAAACAGAAAGTCCAGAAATGCAGTTATATTTTATAACGTTCTTAAAAGACGCCTTGGATTATTACAATTTGTTTTGGAAAGATGTTTGTTATGGTGGGGGAAGAAAATTAGGCTGGACAAATAAAAAGTCCTAAAAAATATATTGGTTGAGATATGCGTCCAAATTTGGGGTATATACTATTTATATTAATATCAGATGCAAATCAAGTATGAACAATTAAACTTTACTTTGATTATTATATTTGGTATGTGTTCTTATAGTGGTTATATGAATAGGGTGACAACCATCTATACCACCGAAACCAGTATAAGTGGTGCAGCTTTATCTGCATTGGGGTGCATACAGCCCAAGCTGATTGCCGTATTGAGTCGTTATCAATCATAAAGGGTACGTCAAGCCCCTGTTGTAAAAAAGGAGATATAATGCCTAAAAAATATAGTCGTCAAGAAACATTGAGTCGTTTGGAAACAATAAAAGAGGAAGGCAAGGGGATTTCTTCTTTATATAAAAAGAATTTTGTAAATTGGTCTGGCACTTCCATGGATAAAAATAACCCGGAATATTATTCAGAAATAATATCAGAATGGTTGTTAAAGAATATAGATATATTGGTCGGTAATAATATAAGACAAGTGAGCAGGGAAAATTACAAAGTATTTCATCCTGAACTTGATGAAAATGCTCCGAAAACCAATCGTGAAGAAGAAAGAATTGCAAAAGAATTGCACAAGGAAAAGTTTTATAAAGAACTTGGCGAAATTTTTGATTATCAGGTACCTTTGAAAAAAACACAAAAAGATACTGGGGTGGGTAAAATAGACTTGGTTGCGTTTAATAAAGGCGAAAATAATGTGTATTTACTAGAACTAAAAAGGCGTGATAATACAGAAACATTATTGCGTTGTGTTTTAGAGATATATACATATTGGAAGCAACTTAACGAGGTCAATTTTAAGAAAAGTTTTGATTTCTTGCCAGAAGACGCAAAGGTAATTCCAGCGATATTGATTTTCAAAGACAGTGAACAATACAAGCAGTATAAATCAGACCATCCAAACACAAGAAAGTTAATGAAGGAATTGGGAATACAAACATTTGTTGTGACTCCGTCCCAGTATACAATTGTTAAAGAGAACTAATATGCGTACAAATAAAATAATTATTGATAATATGGGCAACATTTTTGCGCCAGTCGGTCGGATTTCTAGTGGCTATGTTTACGATGACAGGGACAGAATTATTGGCAGGTACAGTTCGGATAGGGTTGAAGCAACAAACAGACAGATAATAGGTTTTGCAGCAGGTGGGGCTATAATGAATCCAACAGGAAAGCAGGTCGCAAGACTAAATAATCGGTCTGAAATAGAAAGCCATAAAACCTTGCAGCCGGGTGAATATGCCGCTGTTTATAATTTTTTCTTTAAGGAGATAAAGTAAATGGGACGTAAAGTAAAATTACCAAATGGCGGCACAGTAGAGTGCGAAAGTTATCTTGGGCCAACTGTTCGTTGTTGCGCAACATGCAGGTTTTGGAACGGATGCCGAATCATAGAAACCAACGGCAGTCATGTATTAGGTGTGGGGTTTGATAAAAGGCAAAATCTTGGTGCATGTGGTGCACAAAATAACGCCAGGGTTCCTGCCCGTTCTTCTTGCCCAAGATGGGTCGGGTTAAGATAAATCAGGTGATACAATGAAAGTCTGTGTATATCGTGGAACAAATGAAATAGGTGGCAATTGTATAGAAGTTGCAACTAAGAATACGCGCGTTTTATTTGATTTTGGTTTGCCTTTATCTTCTGTGGAAGAAGATAAGCCCTTAACAGATTATAAAGTAAATTGTTCAGGGGTATATGCAGATGAAGTGCCATCTGTAAACGCAATTTTTATTACTCATAATCATCCCGATCACTATGGGCTGTTGCCGTTAATAAATCCCAAGATTCCTGTATACATGACAAAAACATTGCATGAAATTTTGGTAAAAATACAACCTTTGTTGCCTGGGGAATTTGATATATCACATTTGGATATTCGCGATATTGATTTAAATGAAATTGTAAAAATTGGGGATTTGACAATTATTGCACATCCAGTAGACCATGCACCATCTGCATGTGCTTATGAAGTTTCTGATGGAACGAAACGTATATTATATACTGGTGATATTCGCTTTCATTCAAATCAAAATTGGAAGTCATGGAAATTAGCGGATAAGACAAAGAATCCAGATTGTCTGATTATGGAAGGAACGCGGTTATCGCGTAGCGAAGCAACAGAAAAGTATCCGACCGAAGACGCTGTTTATAAAAAACTGATAAATGTCTTACAAGATTCTAAAAAGATTGCGTTTATAAGTATGTCATCACAAAACTTGGACAGATTGGTTTCTGTTATCAAGGCATGTTTAGTTACAGAACGAATTTTTGTGATAGATCCATACACTGCGGCTTTGTTAGACATTTTTCACGAACTATCTGCCAAGGTGCCTACCGTTGAAATGTTGCAGCATGTCAGAATTTATTATGGCGGAAATCCAAGTATGTCATCAAAACTGATTGATAAGGGTATGTTTTATACGCATAAGTCCAAGAAAATAACTATACAAGAAATAGAAGAAAATCCAGAAAAGTATATTGTTAAGTATAATAGTACCTTGGTAAAAGCGTTATTAAAAAATTGTGTCAAAGACTACGATTTTATTTACTCTATGTGGCATGGTTATTTAACAAGAAGTAAAACATGGGACTTGTACAAAGAACATTTAATAGAAGTGCATACATCTGGTCATGCACAAGTATCTGATTTGCAAGAGTTTGTCAAGAAAGTATCGCCAAACAAAATTATACCAATTCATACAGAGTGCAAAAACGATTACGCAGATATTTTTTCTGTACCAATAGTGGTTTTAAATGATAATGAAATGATAGAAATATAAATACGACAGAAGGAAAGGGAAAAGAAATGCCGCTGACCAAAGAACAACAAATCATCGCAGATTTTTATGAAACAGCAGGCGCTGCAATAAAGGGGCATTTGATAGATATCATAGATGGACCACTGGTACACAATTTTATCTTACAGCCAACGCCCGGGGCAAAAGCAATAACAATTATCAAGGCTGTATATGAAAATAATTATATTTATTCTTATGGAAATCAGCAAATAATAGTGCAGATTCCAAAAGAAACAAGGCAAACGATATTTTTGGAAAATCTGTTAAAATCAAAGGAATTCAAAAATACAGATGCGACACTGCCAATTATTCTGGGCACGGATACCTTTGGAAATATAACGATAAAAGATTTAAGGGAAATACCGCACGTTCTTGTGGCGGGCCGGACAGGCAGTGGTAAATCAGTGTTTTTGAATTGTGTGCTAAAATCATTAAAGACTGCGATGCCAGATTCAGAATGCAAATTCATAATTCTGGACCCCAAGGGTGTGGATTATGATATATGGAAATCTGATAAACATTTGATGTGTCCGATTGTTAAATTGGACGCAAAGTTGGCTGTTCAGAAACTGCGCGAAGTATCAGAACTTATAAAAGAAAGACACCAAAAACTCCAAGACAGGAAAGTTAAAAATATTGAAGAATACAAGAAAAAGACAAATAAAAAAGATATGCCTTATGTTGTTGTTGTAATAGATGAGTTTGCCGATTTAATGACTGTCGCCCGCAAAGAAGTTGAATCATGTGTTCAATATATTGCCCAGAAATCGCGTGCTGTTGGTGTTCATTTGATAATAGGAACTCAGCATTATGACGGCAAAACATTGCCGGGGATAATAAAGGCAAATCTGCCAACAAGAATTGCGTTTCATACACGTACATCTGCGGAATCAAAGCAAATATTGGGTGAACGTGGCGCAGAAAACTTACTACCTTGCGCGGATATGTTGTTCAGTGATGCAGGACGTGCACCAATTCGCATTCATACGGCATACACAGAATGCTAGTTATTGGGAAAGCAGGTGCGTTATTTATCATCCTGCATAATTTTCCGTTTTTAATACCAAAGGTATTATTTGGGTGTGTTATTGGATGGTCAGATTTAAGAAGCCATACTAAATTCGGAACGCTGTTGTTATTTGCATTATTGTCTTTGTGATGAACAACCCAAGTTTCAGCACCAGTCTTTTTCTTCAAATATTTATTCAAAGAGTTTTTGTTTCTATTTTTATTTTCTTTAATTTCTTTTCGGTTATAGATAAAGCACTCGTTTTTGAAAGTTTCGGCAACAATGCGATGAACTTGCAAATGTCTCTTATTTATAACAACTTCCAACAAACAACTGGGGCTCAGTTTTGTTGGTAAGGCATATTTTGAATATTCTTCGGCTGTCAGATTGCTGTTTGAATCTATATTTATTCCTGGAGCATAAAGAATTGTTCCGCTGATACCAACATAAATATCGGGCAGTTTGTTGCCTTGCAAAATTGCTTCTCGCCAATGTTCGGTTGTTCCCTTGAACTGAAACTCATTTTGCAAACTTTTAAAAGTATCTGTGTTTAGTGCCATATAAAACCACCTTGGATATATTTAAAAACCGAACTTTTAAGATTATATTTATAGTCATACTTTTATTCCGAAACATAAGTATCAAATATTCAATAGCCAATCAAGCGCATTTACGGCTTTTATGCCATTATACTCATTTCTGAAAGGTGTATCCATTGTTATCAAGAATTTTGGATTATGGTCGTCTATTTTATCCAAAGAACGCAATTCTCGTTCAAGTGTATCAGGATTCAAAACTGTTTGTGATACTTGATAATATTCTGTTGTTCCATTTTTTTTGGCAACAAAGTCTATTTCATAAGAATCCAGTTTACCAACATATACCTGATAGTCACGACGCAATAATTCCAAATAAACTATATTTTCCAATATATGACCGTCATCACCTTCACGGCCCAATAACATATATCGCAAGCCCATATCTGCGACATAGTATTTAGAGTTTGTTTTTAACAGTTGTTTGCCTTTTATATCGTATCTGTCCGCTTTATACATGACAAAAGTATCCAGCAAAGATTCTACATAGCTATCTATTGTTGCAGAATCTATTTTTATTCCGGCATCAGTTTCCAAAGACGTTTTTATTTTAAGTAAAGACGTTTCGCGTCCTATATTGTCAAACATAAACTTTATTACTCTTTTTAGTCTGGCTACATCTTTGATTTTTTTGCGTTCAACTATGTCTTTCAGCACGATTGTATCCAATATTCCAGATAGAAACTGACGTACTTGTTCGCTTGCTATCGGTTCGTTATAAGGTATGTTTGTTCGTGCAAACTTTAATAATTGCACCGTGTACGGGAAACTGCTGTTGTGCAAGTAATCTTGAAACATAGAATTTATATTATTGTGTCTTGGGTTTAAAAATTCTTCGCGTGTTGTGGCCGTCCACATCCCGACTTGGTGTACGTTATATGCCATTACATATTCAGAAAAAGATAAAGGTTGCATATGTATGGTGATATAACGTCCAGAAAGAAGCGTTGCCAGTTCGCCAGAAAGCATTTTTGAATTAGATCCTGTTATATATATATCTATATTTTCGCGCAATCTAAGACTGTTTATGGCTTTTTCAAAATGTTCAACATTTTGTATTTCGTCCAGGAACACATAATTCATCTTACCAGGAACAACATTCTTCAATATGTGATCATGCAGTTTTTTCCAATCTAATAAGTCTGAAAAATTTGCGTCTTCAAAATTTATCTGTTGTACCTGAGCATCAGATATCCCATGATCCAAGAATAAGTCTGTTTGAAACAGTTGGAACAGCGTGGATTTACCACAGCGCCTTATTCCAGTTATTACTTTTATAACATCTGACTTATCGCGCCAAGCTTCAAGTTGTTTGATATATTGTGGGCGCGGTATCAATGTTTGTATAGCAGACATTTATAATCCTTTTTTTGGATTATAGTCAAAAAAAATCATTTTTCAAGAAGTTTTTATGGTTGTATTCCAAAAACTTTATAAAATTGCATATTTTTTAGAATACAGACTGAAAAAGTTTTATCTGCCGCTTCGGCCGTATACTATTTTGAAATTCCAACGTTTTTTGTCGCGAATTGAAAAGTGTGGCTTGTCAGAATCTATTATCAGGACTTTTTTACCAATCCAAATACGAAAATAACGCGCTTGGATATGATTTATTTTAACTTTTTTGTTAGTCCTGCTTTCAGTGCCGTCGGTATATTCTATTTCGCTGCTTTGCCCAAGTCCGTATTTGTTGTTATCAAAGTCCAGACCATATTCGTTAAATATTTTTTTAATTTCAGCCATAGCTAGTTCCTTAGTTATATATAAACTATCATAGACATACCGCAATGTCAAAGTTGGGTAATGTTGGTATGTTTTTGTTCGTTTTGGGTGAGACTGGGGCTAAAATAAAGTTTCCTGTTATTCGCTGATGATTCCCTGATATAGTCCAAAAAATTCCCTGTTATTTTTGTAGGGAATTTTTGTGTGGGGCAGGGTGAAAATCCAGAAAATCTGCGGGCGTGTTCTAGTCTGGGTTGTGTAAAAAATTGCCAAAAGTACCGTTTTTTGCAAAAATTCCCTGTTTTTCCCTGTTTTTTTATGATTTTGGCTGTTTTGATTGTGTCTTGGGCACAGGTCTTTCATAAGCCAAAGGTAAAAGGTTTCTTGCACCGCCAGAAAATAAAACACGCCCAACGGGGCGTTTTTTTATAAATGCGTAATGTCGATGTTGGGGATTTGCGATGCAATATATTCCGCGGCGAGCCTGCGGTGGCATTGCACTGCGGATTTTTCAGTGCATAACAGGCAAATACGATCAAAGGTGGCAGGTTCTGTCCCAACGGCTGGCCGGCGCACGGCCAGTAATTCACGATACATTTTTTCATAATCAGCCCAACTGATGGTGCCGTTTTTATATCCTGTCAATATTTCTGTGGTTGGGGCAAATTCAGGATGGTATTCGTAACGTGTGCCCAATACCGTGGCCAGATTTTTGCCACTGTAAAACGGAACGTACGCGCTGGTGCGCCACAAGCGCACGTCCCAAACAGCATGCACGCGCACTGCATTCAGAACCTCTATAAACCCGTCCGGGCTTTTACCACCGAAACCAATTGTAAAAATCTTTGGCATATCAGTACAAAAATAGTCCGTTTAACATCAAATAGCAATGATTTTCCTGCATCAGGAATTTTCGCGCCAGCCCTATACGACAATAGTATCAAATCCAGCAATACAGAATTTTTCTTTCATACATGTTATGTCGGAAATAATTATATTTGATTTTTTCATGTGCTTCCTTTGGGGTAACAAAAATCCCCACCAAGAACGGCGGGGCAAATAAAAAAAACGGCGATATAAATCGCCCGCTTAACTCAACAGAATATTGTACCAAAATTGGGTTAAAAAAACAATAAAAAAAAGATTGTGTTCTAAATAAATACCCTGTGTTTGGCATGTTCAAAACAAAGACGCCAGTTGACGTATTTGCTGTTGTTCCTTTGAATTTGTGGTATAATCATACAGATAACAAGGGGAATTTATGTCTGTTAATTTATTAAATGATAAAGAACTTAACGATTACTTGATTGATCTTGTTTGGGGCGAACGCGGCATGCCGATTATCTTGGACGGCCAGTCCCAAGAAAACATGATGGACGCAAATTATATCGAGCAAAATAAAGATGCCATTGTTCGTTCCATTTTAACGCAGTATATGAAGCACAGAATCAGGGCTTATTTAACAGAAAGTGAAGATTATCCATTTTTAACACCTGTATCAAAGCGTGCTGATTTGCCTGATTGGGCGACCAGGGCGTTGGACGCGGGTCAGAAAGTATATTCGTTTGATGCGGCCAATATGACGGGGCAAATGCGCCATGACTTAACAACGATAAGGGATTTTTTATATTCTGCGGCGGAAAGTTATGTTGATAAGACAGTCATCGCGATAAAAGAAAACATACAGAAAGATAAAAAGAAATTACCCAAGGTGCGTTTGGATTATCTGAAAACCAGCAATGAATACAACACGTTTGAAAAAACGTTGGCCCAGGCGGAAAAGTGGCACGAACACATGGCCCAATTGGCCGCCAAGAAAGAAAAAAATGAACAGATGTATAAAGCGTCGCTTGCCGGGACGCAGTTCATTATGGATTTGCCAAACGGTATGCGTGCATATCAATTAATGACGCCCCAGGCATTGGATTTTGAAAGCGAATATATGGGGCATTGTGTTGGTCGTGGCGGATATGATAAAGATGTAACAAACGGCAGTGTAAAAATATATTCAATCAGGGACAACAACGGCGAACCCCATGCGACGCTTGAGGTTCGTGGTCAAAACGTATTTCAATGTAAAGGCAAGGGGAATAAGACGCCTGTACAAAGATATATCCCAGCAGTTCAACATTTTGTAGAGGCACAAAAACTGGAAATCAAACACGATATGAAAAACATCGGTTTGATAAAACAGGATGGAAAATATTATTCAATATACGATTTGCCAAACGGCTTTGTTGTGCGTGGTGATTTGGACTTGTCTGGCATGGATTTGGCCGATGTAAATTTGAATATAAAAGTCACAGGAATATTAAATCTTGCCAAGGCAAAGAACATAAAACTTCATCCGAAAACAGATTTCAGCGGAACAAAAGATGTTAATTTAAGTCATACAGATTTATCCGGTGTTCGCGAAATCAAATGGCCAAGCGAAAGGATAAATATAAGTGAATGCAAAAACTTACCACTTGTATTAGATTTCAGCGGTACAAGAGCTGTTGATTTAAGTTATACTGATTTATCTGGCGTTCGCGAAATCAAATGGCCAAGCGAAAGGATAAATATAAGTGGATGCAAAAACTTACCGCCTGTATTAGATTTTAGCACAATAAAAGGAGTTGTGCTAAGTGATACAGATTTATCGGGCACGCGCGAAATAAAATGGCCAACTGAAACGATAAATTTAAGTGACTGCAAAAAATTACCGCCTGTATTAGATTTTAGCACAATAAAAGGAGTTTGTTTGGATAATTCTGATTTATCCGGTGTTCGCGAAATAAAATGGCCAACTGAAAAGGTTAAACTAAGTTGGGGTGCAAATTTGCCATCGGTATTAGATTTTAGTCGTACGAAAGAGGTTATGCTGACCGTTTCTGATTTATCAGGCGTTCGCGAAATAAAATGTCCTGCTGAAAAGATAAATTTAAGTGGATGCAAAAACTTACCACCTGTATTGGATTTTAGTACAACAAAAAACGTTATCTTGGCTTATGCTGATTTATCGGGCGTTCGTGAAATAAAAGGTTCAACAGAAGAAATTGACCTGAGCAGAATTACTGCAAAATTGCCACCGATATTGGATTTCAGTAGCACCAAAATTGTTATTTTAAGTTACAGTGATTTATCCGGTGTTCGCGAAATCAAATGGCCAGACAACGGGCAAATTCTTGATCCAGATAAAGATAAATGGCCCGAACACCTTCGAAAATCTTATGATTTATGGCGGGCAAAAATGATTGTAAAAAACCACTCAAAAGAAACCGCCAAGCAAAACATTCCCAACCGCATCGCATCCAACGGCCGCCAGGTTTAATTATCTGATTGTTATTTCAAATTCGTTGCTGCGGGCGTTTATTTCGCAATACGCGCCCGCAATAGTTGTACCTGCAAAAATTAAGCAAATCTATTTGAAATCAGATTTTTTTTATTTTACAATCCTGCCATGAAAATACGCAGAAATATTTTTTTATTCAAATTGTATTTTTTGTTAGGCGATTTATGGCCCTTGTCTGCGTTGGCAATCGTATATTTTCAACAAATCAGTGGCTCATACGCTTTGGCGATGGGCGTTTTTTCTGTGGCTAATTTGGTTCAAAGTATTTCAGAAATTCCAACGGGCGTTATGTCTGATCGGTTGGGGCGTCGCAGAACCATGATAATGTCATCCTGTTTATATTTGGCGTCATTTATAATGTTTGCTTTGGCGGGCAATTTGGGGTTAAACGTTTTACTGTTGATTGGTGGCGTTGTTTGGGGATTGGCGGGTGCATTTGCATCTGGGACGGACGACGCGTTTATATATGAAACTGTGCAACAATTACGTAAAGAAGACAAATATGATATTGTGTATGCGCGCAGCAAAGCGTTCGGTCAAATTGGCCTGGGGTTGGGGGCGTTGATTGCGGCATTGGTTACATATTTTTATTCATTGAATGTATTGGCGTGGGTGTCTGCGTTGTTGGGCGTTGGTGGCGTAATAGTATCTATGTTGTTTATAGAACCTGATGTCAAGTTTCGTGAAGAAAGTACGTCATTTCGGCATTTTATCGCGGCATTAAAAGAGTTTGCAAAAAATAAAAAATTGCAAATTTTATCAATTATTCAAATGTTGGGGCGTGGCATCAGTTTTACAGCGCACAGATTAGAAGGCGCATATTTCAATATGTTAATACCAACGTGGTTGGTGAATGTTACGCGAATGATAAAACAAGCATGCGGAACGGTCAGTTTTTTCATTGCGCCATACGTGCGAAAATTTGGTTTTTATAAATTGTTGGTTACATCAACACTGGGGATGACAGTTATCAAGGTTGTGTCTGTTGTATTAAATAACTTTGCCACGCCATTTATTCAATCATGCGTAAATATTTTTTATGGTATATCATCAACGGCAGAATCAGCGTTGCTGCAAAAAGAATTGTCGCCAAAACAAAGGGCAACCATGGGGTCAATTGTGTCTCTTATGGGTGGCATTTTATCGGCGGGGATATACTGGGCAGTTGGCATAATTGCCGATGTATCGTCTGTATATTTTGCGATTATTTTGCTGATAGCGTGTAATTTTATCACGGCCGGCGGATATTATTGGATGTTAAAAAAATACAAACAATAAATCACAGGGATGTCCAACCGCCATCACATGATATGTGTTTTTATGCGTTATGCCTTTGTTCTGTATTCTTTTAACTCTGAATATATTTGTCCAAGGTATTCTTTTTACCTGATGACTTTACCTGTTTCGTCGTCATATCTGACCACGGTGCCGTAACTGGCGCAATTTGATTCAGTCAATTTTTGCAATTGTTTTTTTGCTTCGTCATACGAAAAATAAATCTCAGGTAATTCACATCTGTTAAAGATTATTTTCCAAGCACAACGTGTTGCCATTTTTTACTCCTTTGGTTAAGTTGTTAAGTTATCAGTTCAAAAATCCAATTTTGCTTTTATTGTCGGGCAAATTTTTAACTTGTTGTTCTTGGCGCAATTTGCTTAACAATTCAGATTTATCCGTGATACCCAAAATATCCGCTTGCTTTTTTACCGCCGCAAAATCGCCCGGTGTTAATTTGGTCAGGTCGGCAATTTCGTCCAAGTTGGGTGTTTGATTAAAGAAAATCTGGAACGCCGTTACAACCTGATTTTGGGTTAAAAAGTCGTATTTTACCTTGAAACAAAACCTGCGCAAAGCGGCTTTGTCCACATTAGTCATCAAGTTAGTCGTGCAAATAAATGGGAATTCGGCATTTTCCATCTGGGTCAGCATTTCGTTTACGGAACTTACCTCCCATGAATGTCTGGCCATGGTTCTTTCCATCAAGAAACTGTCCGCTTCGTCAAATACCAACACAGATTTTTTTGCGCGCGCCTCGTAAAATGCGTTGGCGATATTTTTTTCAGTTTGTCCGACGTACGACGCTTTAATATCGCTGGCGCGTTTTTTTATTATGTTCATTCCCAATGATTCAGCCAAATACTCGCAAAAAGCTGTTTTTCCGGTACCTGGCGCGCCATACAGGCACAGTGAAAAATTCGTTAATCCGGATTCTTTGATTTGGCGGGCCAAAACTTCCAGATTTGTATCTGTATTTAATAATCTGGTATCAAATTTTATCCCATCATTTTTTTTATTTTGTATGACACTTCCAGTTATCGCATGCATCAAATTATCTATGGTATAATCGATTATTTCACAATTATTCATCATTTTTGCATTTTTAACCGCCGTGTCAATTACCGACAAAGGCACTTGATATTTATTGACAATGCGTTTCAGTTCTTCATCAGCAATCGCCAAATCATGTTTTTGAAATATTCTTTTCCAAGTGTTTATTTTTGCGCGTTCATCGGGGTCAGACATTTCCAATGCCATTGTAAATCTGCGGATATATGCCTTGTCAACATTGTCCAATTTATTGGTTATCCATATTACAGGTCTTTTATTTTTTTCCAACACGCGATTCATATACAATTTACTGGTGTTACGGTTGCTGAATGGCGATGAATAAAACACGTCTTCGGCTTCGTCAAACAGTATAACGGAATCGTCGTCTTTTTTTAATACAGTCTGTAAATGCGCCAGGTTTGATAATCTGGCATCTTTTCCTTCGTGATTTTCAGATGTGGTATACAGATTTAATCCGGCAACGTCGCATACAGACTTTGCAATTTCTGTTTTTCCCGTGCCAGGACGGCCATAAAGTAAGATATTTATACCTGTTTGATGACTGGCGGTGCCACCGATTAAAATATCGACCAGTTTATCAAAGTCATTCGACATATAATCAAAGTTTTCGCGTTGTAAATTTGCGGTCAAAGGCGCCCCGATTAAAACATCGCGAACTTGTTTTGGGGTTTCAAAAGTCATATTCAGCAAATTCAGGAACATAGAACTGAAAGTATTATCACTGTAACGCTGCTTTAATATCCCGCATTCAGCCAATGGCCCGTTTGCCGACAGTATTTCTTTTATTTTTTCCGGCGGTACTTTGCATAATACAGACACCAAATCCGTATTATCATCGTCCATAAAATCGTTGGTTGTTCCATCGCAGAAACATCCCAACAATCTGCGGGTCTGCATGTTCTTTTTTATGAATACCAAGAATTGCAGTAATTTTCTGCAATCGTCTGATAAATCAAATGCGTCGCATATTACAGAAAAACTTTTATCAAAGTTTTTATTGGTTATATCGACATTATAATCAGTTTTATATACGTTAAAAACCGTCACGATTGCTTCGTACACAGAATCATCAGCCAACAAATTATTGCGGCATAATTTCCCGTTTAACAGGTTAACAACGAATTCCAGTTTGTCGCGATAAGATGCACTTCTGTTGGTGCCATTTAATAATCCAAACATAGAAAAACCGAATAAATCCGAAGAAAAACGTCCCAGTTGGTGAAAAAATAATTCTGTATCATCTGGGTCGTATTCACTGTTCATTACATTTTTCAAATAATACAGGGCGATTTGGCGGTCTTTTACGTTCATGGCAGTTCCTTTGGTTGGTGTTTGCTTATATTATAAGGAAAACATAGGACAAATTTGGTCCATGGTGCTTGCGCGGCGAAAAAAAATTTATTATCATGACATGTATGGATAAAAAAGGGGTAAAATGTCGGATATGCGCAAGAATTACAAAAACCTGGAAAGCCGTCTTGAACTGATTAAAGAGTTACGCGCGCGCTATATGACCTTTAACGATATCAAGAATTTTTTATCCGAAATGGCCAAACAAAATGGCAAAATTCGGTCGGGGCATAGCATGTACGAATACCAGGTGTGTGACCGAACAGTACGGCGTGCGTTGGATTTTATCAAAGATATGTACGGCGACCAACTTGAACAAGACGTGATTACAGGCGCGTATAAACTGGAGTTATACGACTTTCCTGAAGATGTTGATGCTGCGGAAATCCAGGCATTGGATGTCGCGTTACAAAAAATAGGTAACGATAAAAACGCGGAAAAATTACTGGGAAATCTGAAACAAAAAATTACAGATAGATTATACCGTAAAATAGAGAACACATCATCCGATAAAGGCCATGCACTTCGGCAAACAAATTGTATAGATCACAAAATAAAATCTCATTACGCATTTGTTGGACCGCGGTTAATTACAAATATTGACGAAAACACCAAATCTGTTTTGGATTCTGCGATACTTGCCCAGCATCGGATTACATTCAATTATCACGGAAAAGAAAAAAATGTGTGCCCGTTGGGGATATTACACGGGGATAATAATGTGTACCTGATTGCATGTAATTCTGAACAAGAACAAAATTTTCGGGACGTGCGGCATTATATATTGGGTGATATAAAAGACTTGCACGAAACCCAAGACGGATTCTTGGTGAATACGAATTTTTCCATCGAAAAATATGCAAATACTATGTTTGGAATTTACAATGATGGCGTGATTTACGATATAAAATGGCTTATTCGTGATCCAAAAACTATAGAAATTGCCAGAAAATATGCCTTTCATCCGTCCCAGGAATATAAACCCCAGTCCGACGGTTCGTTGATTATTAAAATGCGTGCGGGTGGGCTGACCGCGATAAGCGCATTTTTGGCGCAATGGGGTGGAACGATTATACCCATTCAACCCAAGGAACTGATTGACAAATATCGTGAATTGTTGAAAAACTGTCTGAAGTCGATTCCGAAAAAATAATACGCCCCGTTTGGGGCATATTATTTTTCGATTTATGACGGTATTTAATTTATTTTTACAGGTTCTATGCCGCATTCGCGATAGCATTTTTCCCAACCGCCATCACGTTTGCTTTTGCAATGTGCTTCGTCCAACTTTTTGTTTTCAGATTTCAATATCCAACACACAATATTGTTGTTCAGTATATTGGTAACATCCATGTCGCCCGTTAATACTGCGTCAATTAAAGTATTTATCGGATTGCAATGTTCATAATGAAAAATCTTTCTGCCGGGATCAACTTTGGTTTGGTTGTTCCAATTCATTTCTTTCAAGTTTATGTTCATTTTTTTTGCCTGTGCCAAAGCGGCTTGGCTGGCATATTGTACGGGCTTTTGATCGGTTTCATATCTGAACAGTGCCTTTAATATTTTGCTGTATAATTGATGTTTTGGGGCGTCGTCATTTTTATATGTTTTTCTGATGGTATTCAAAATTACTGCTTCAATTGTCATGAATCACTCCTTTGGTTTTATATTCATGTGTTACATGATATAATACATGCTTTGGACAAATTTGGTCACACGAATAAAATTTTTTATAAAAAATGAAAAATACTTATGTACAGCCCAGAAAATGGATTATTTTGTATTCTGGCACAGGAAATTATTCAAAACCGCAAATTTTGCATTCGAGTATTCATGTAAATACGTTTGGCTTTGTTTTGCAGTGTAATTTATCAGTTCAGGGTACGACAGAATGTCGTCCGGTGCACTGCCAAGTGTAACGGTTCGGAAATTATTCGTATTTAATCTGTCGTCGTCATCAAAATACAGCGCAACATGTTGTCCCAATAAAATTTTTTCCGGCGTGCTTATCTGCGTATCCAATATGCAGTTATATGATACATATTCGGCTTTTGGTGTAATAATTTTGTCCAGACTGATTTTTTGAGATTTTTGTTGGATTGCGACACGGACGCGTTTTTTGAATTCTTCTAAATCCATACACGGTTCAACCCCGTAATCTTTGGCGCAGATTAAAATATCTTTTGGTCTGTGTATATCCAAATCTGGTTCGCTGCGGTCAATTTTTTGCAGTGTCTGCGCATAAGTATTATACACTTTATTGTTACCGGGCATTTTATCGGACATCAACACATAGAATTGAAATGTATTAAATAAATCTATGTAACACCATAATTTATGATTTTGTCTGAATAATATCAAACTGTGATACGGTGTAAAAGGCGTTTCCAGTTCAATTCTTAAATCCAACGGATTTAACGCGCAAAACGGAATTAAAGGATAATCGAACGATATATTTGTAATATTTCTGCCAGATTTTTGAACATTTAACCCATGTTTGATTTTGTTAAAATCGATGCCTTGGTCCAAAGCATAATTAAATGCGATTTTCGCCATCCCGTTTTTGAACGCTGTATTTTCCAGATTAAAATCATAAGATTCGATTTTCAGCGGTAATTCGGTTGCGTCACAGTGTAATGCGCGACTTAAATCGGGACAGTTAACTACTTTGCCGCCCTTGATATTTGCGTGGTACATTTGTCCATTATAACTGACGGTTCCGGTGCATGGCTGCAAAGATTTTTTATTATTGGTTTTTGAAAAATTATCTATCCCAGAAATTATCGGGTTAAAAATTTTAGTAAACGGTGCGTCTATATATTTGCTGACATAATTATTGCATTGCGGACAACAAATATCCACAGATTCATACATTCCGCCAATTGCGTTTTGAATAACGTGTTCGCGACTGCGCTCGGTAATTGGTTGCCCACAATATATACAATTATTTCTGCTCATAACGCATATAAGAATAACACATCTTTTTGTTTTGTCAATATTGTTATCAAGACGGCATATTTTTTTATATTTATGCGATTTTGGTTGTTTTGTTGATTTGTTTTTTGCCTTGGTTGTTTAATTTGATATATTTTCCCACTGCATCGCAATAGGTCAGACTGGCACGACTGATATGTCGAATTACTATCAGTCGGTCAATATGAGGGTGATTGGTAAATTTGATTTCAACCAAGCGTGGGTCATTCTTGGTTTGGACATATTCCGCCGCATGACCGCCCGACAGTTGCAACATAAAACTCCATTGCCATTGCAGGCCAAAACATACAATGACCTTTTTATCGCCTTGGGTTAATCCGTCCTTGATTACCTTGCGACCATGCAAATCACAAAATGCGTAATAGTCGTCAATATCTATGCAGTCCACATCGTCAATGTTGGCAAGTGTATTTTGTTTGCGTATCGGGTATAGATTTGCCAGGAATGCGCCCTTGTAATCAACACCCATGGCATCCATAATCTGACGGATTTTTGGGTAATATTTGTCCTGCCAATCCCACCAGTTGCCAGGTGCGTTTTCGTTGCCGTCACGTTTACCGTATTCCAGTCCGATGAACCAATATTTACTTGCCGGATTTCCACCGTCTATGCCTGCATTGGAATCCAGTGCGACGTGCAGTTTGTCCCAATTCCACATGTTTTACTCCCTGTGTTTATAGACTGACTTAACCACCCCACAAATACATTCGTATTTGCGGGGACCCTGGACGTGGAAAGGGCTACAATACTTCGTCGCATAGGTCGCACGAACGCCCACCGCCCCACACCATAAAAAACGACCACAAGGGTCGTTATTTATCTTGGCAGCCCCAACCAGATTCGAACTGGTGTTCTCGCCTTGAAAGGGCGGTGTCCTGGGCCTCTAGACGATGGGGCCAAAACTGCCGCGTTCGGGTAAAAATATTCCCAAAACGCCGCAGAATTATAAACGGATTACACGTAATTGTCAAGACTTAAATAATCATCATAAAAAACTGTGGATTTATTTTGATTTATTGCGTAATCTGCCAAAAGCAAATGGTGACGAATATGGATGATAAAAAATTGCATAACATTATGCGTGCGTTAATTGTGGCCGCCACCGCAGCCAGCGGCGCGGCAATGGTTGGCTGTGGCGCAAGTCATACGAATTTAATCTCGGGCACGCCGAATGCGCATACGGCTTTGTCTGGTTTGGGGTTGGCGACTTTGGTGATATTGGCGGCATATCTTGTCGCAACCAGCGCGCGACATAAAAACATATTTAATAATCGCAATCAAAAGCACAGATAAAAAACGGCGCACATGATGTGCGCCATTTTTGTTTTATATGCAAATAAATTATTTTGCATCCGCCGCAGGTTCAGCCGCAACCGGAATTGCAACCGCATCGGCCGGTACGGATTCAACGGTTTCAGTTTCTTCGGCTGTTTCGGATTCGACTGATTCAACCTGTTGGAAAACGATTTCTTTGCCGTCTGCATTGCGCAGAGTCAAACGTCCATCGGACAAATCGTATGTTTCAACGGTTGTCATGAATTGGAAATAATCTTGTTCAGTCTGCATCGCGTCCATTGGTCCCATCATCATGGTTGATGCGAATGGGCTGAATTTGATGTTGCCCCCATCAGCCTCGTACGAACCGTTGTACAGATTAACAACCTGGCCATTTACGCGCATTTCATTTGCGTCAAAAGACAGGGTGATATCCGCCCCTTCGCCCGCGGCGACAAAGTTTGCGCCCTTTAACATATCGGGATTTGGAGTGTTATCGCCGCATGCAGCCAACGCCAAAACGCCCGCGATTATTGCAAAAGATTTGATGTTCATATTTTCCCCTTTGTTTATGGTTGGGTTAAGTATAGCAATTCGGGCAAAATTATCAACAGAATATTATTCCGCATGAAAAATAAAAAACGTCGCGATTGCGACGTAAAATTGCTGGCGGGATTGACGGGGCTCGAACCCGCGACCTTCTGCGTGACAGGCAGACGCTCTAAACCAGCTGAGCTACAACCCCTGTAAAGCAACGCATATATTATACTGTTCTTTATACAATTGCAAGCAGTTTTTTATTCCATTATGGCAAAAAATCAAAATATTTATTTGCCAAACTTGCCGCTGCGCGGAAACCCAACGGGAACAGTGCGTCCCTGGGATGCACGATGACCAGTCCATGGCGACCAATCGTCCAATTTTGTTGTGCCGCGCCCGGTTGTCCAACCGAACCCATTGGCCGCATCAAAGAACATAACATCCAAAACGTATGTGCGTTCTGCATTGTATTTTTGTAAAATAACGCCTTTGCCGCGGGTCATTTCTGGGATTTCAGCGGTTGGGAATATTAACAATTTGTCGTTCGATCCAGACATGGCAATCGTATCGCCCGTCACGCGCACGCACATAATTGCCGGATTTTTCGCATCGACATTCATGATTTGTTTACCTGTGCGTGTTTGCGCCAGGCAATTTTCGCCGGCCACAATAAACCCAGTTCCATGGCGTCCAACCAACAAATATTTGGCCGATGTATCCAAAACGAACGCAGAAACAATATTTTCGTCTGCGCCAATATCAACCATCATCCGCACAGATTCACCGAATCCGCGGGCGGATGGCAAATCGTTCGCAGAAATTGTGAACATTTTACCGCCACTGGCGAACAAATTTATTTTGTCTGTGGAAAGTGCATGGAATGCAAATTGCAACTCATCACCTTCTTTGAATTTCAAATCCAGATTGTTCAAATCCAAAGTACCCTTGGCCGCACGAATCCACCCGGCGGTCGACAAAATTACGGTCAGCGGTTCTTTTTCAATAAACTCGTCCGTATTAACAACGATTTCGGTCGTCTGGGGCGCCCACCCAGTCCGCCGCCGCCCCAGGTTTGTTTTTTTATCATAACGCTTTTTTATATCCGCGAACCAAGCCTTTAATTGTTCGTTTTGCATGTCCGTACTGGCCAACAATTCGCGCAACTGTTTCTGTTCAGCCAACAATTCCGCATCTTCGCGTCGAATTTCCATTTCTTCCAATTTGCGCAACGAACGCAGGCGGGTGTTTAATATAGCCTCGACCTGGATTTCTGTTAACTTAAATTCAGACATCAGTACGGATTTTGGGTCATCCTCGGTTCGGATGATTTCGATTACGCGATCCAAATTCAGATACACAATCAACAAACCACCCAAAATCTCTAAACGACGTTCAATATTACCCAAACGCCAATTTGTGCGGCGGATTAAAACGTTTTTCTGGTGCGTGATAAATTCGCGCAGCACATCCCCAATACCCATAACGCGTGGAACACCACGAGAGTCAATGACGTTAAAATTCATATTGAATTTATATTCCAAATCCGTCATCGCGAATAAATGCGCCATCATTTTATCAGCCGGCACATTGCGACTTTTGGGGGTAATTACAATACGTACATCTGTGGTTGATTCATCTGAAATATCATCAACCAACGGTAATTTTTTCGCGTCTATTAAATTCGCGATTTGTTCAACCAACTTAGATTTTATAATTCCGTACGGAATTTCAGTTATAACAACTTGTTCGGCCCCGCGATCCAGTTTTTCAATTTCCCATTTGGCGCGAATACGGAACGCCCCGCGACCAGATTCATAATTTTTTACAATTGTATCAAAAGAATCTATTAACACGCCACCGGTCGGAAAATCAGGCCCAACCAGTTTTTTCATAATCTGGGGCGTTGTGGCGTCTGGGTTATCAACGACCAAAGTCAGCGCATCACAAACCTCGGCCACGTTGTGGGTGGGAATGTTTGTTGCCATACCGACGGCGATACCCATGCCACCGTTTGCCAATAAATTCGGAAACGCGCCCGGCATTACAGTGGGTTCAACGGTTGTGCCATCGAAATTTGGAATCATATCGACACTGTCTTCGTCGATGCCCTCCATAATCAGCATGGCGGCGTCGGTCATTTTGGATTCTGTATAACGGTATGCAGCCTGGGGGTCGCCATCGATGTTGCCAAAGTTGCCCTGGCCATCTATTAACGGGTAACGCACGGAAAAATCCTGGGCCAGACGCACCATGGCATCATACACAGATGAATCACCATGCGGATGATAATGCCCCAACACATCACCAACCACCGTTGCACATTTACGAAATGCGGCCGACGGCGACAATTTTTGCCGCAACATAGAATATAAAATGCGTCTGTGTACAGGCTTTAACCCGTCGCGCACATCGGGCAGGGCACGTGACACAATTGTGCTGACCGCGTAAGACAAATACCGTTCGGACAGTGCGTCCGCCAGTTGCTGTGAATCTATTCTTTCAATAACTTCCTTGCTCATGACAATCGTAAAATTAAAACATTTATGAAAAAATAACAACCGAAAAAACGATGTTTTTTTAACTTGCAATTTGTTTTTTTATGTGTATATGTATATACACTTTGGTTTCCCAATATGGGATGTGCCACGGTTGGAATATTTGCACAAACGTGCCCAGTTCCAACAAATAAAGCGGCAAACCAATCAAGCAAATTTGTTTTATCGTAATTATCCAATGTATATACATTCGGTAATTTATTCTGATGGGGGGTATGATATGAGGTACAAAGACGTCGCGCCATATTTATTGTCGGGCATGGTTTCGATAATTGGTATTAACAAAATTGTATCAACAGAATATGTTCCGGCACCAGTGTTGCTGCACATGCCAGACGCCGTACCTGTCCCAGATGCAGTTTTGCATGTCGACAGTTCTGTCGTTTCCGCCGCAGAATCGCGTTATGACGTTATATACACACGTGCGAACGGCAACCAATTTCGCCGCAGTGGTGGAACGCGTGCATGGCGTAATAACAATCCTGGATGTTTACGATATTCTGATTTTACTGTATCCATGGGCGCGATTGGTTTTGCGGGCGGCTTTGCTGTTTTCCCAGACGAGCACACAGGAATGCGTGCAATACATGCGTTGTTAAAATCCGATGCGTATAAAAATCTGACTATATCCCAGGCAATTTTCAAATACGCCCCGCCGCATGAAAATGACACAGAAAATTATAAAGCGATATTGCGAAAAATGACCGGGTTGGACACAAGCAAGAAACTGTCTGAATTGGCGGATAACCAATTGACACATGTTGTCAATGTAATTCGCGTGGTCGAAGGGTGGATTCCCGGGACGGAAACTTATGTACAGCCCCAAAAATCAAGCGCACTGCCACGCGACACAATTGACTATGTTGCTGTGGCTTGGATACATAACCGTTCACGGTAATTTATGGCGGACTATGACAATTTGTTTTTGATTTCGCGAATTCGTGCCAAAATTTCGCGTAAATCTGCATCGGTTACCGATGGTGTTGGTTTATTATGGATCTCGTCCGCCAAGACTATGCACAGCGTTGCCAACAGTGAATTTTCCGGCAATGGTCCAATCTTATCCAAAATTTCGCGTGCGCGCAGGTCAACCATTCGGCCCAACTCTATCAAACGGCTTTCTTGGCCATCTTCGCATCCCATGGGATAATTTTTGTTAACGATTGGTATGGAAACGACACTCATTGTAATTTCTTTAATATATCCATTGCGCTGGTTATCATATCAGTTGCACGTGCATTTTTTTCACGCATAGTGCGGACTTGTTCAGTTAAAATTGCAACTTCTAAATCAGTTTGCTTGCCGGCATTGACCGCAACAGACCGCAATTTTGCGGCTGCGTCGTCCAACGCGGCCAGTTCGTTAAAAATCTGTTGCTTTATATCAGACATATTTTCAGTTTAAGATATTTTTTGCATGCGTTCAACACTAAAATATGATATAATGTCCCCGTCAGTGGGGGATTTATTTATATGAAAACAAAAATCATTTACATTTCAGGCAACGAAGTTTTTAATATGGCGGACATTCGCGCCGCTTTTGAGGAGGTTCGCAACACACTGGGACTGGATCGTGATACGATTATGTTTGGTGTGCCGGTTGATAATGATGATGCGTTGGCATTGAATCAGCCGTGTGAATCGGTCGCTGAACCAGAAATAATGGATTCGGTTGAAGTGGACGGGGCGGATGCGGTTTCAGAAATGCCCGAAAATGTCGCGGTAATGGCGGATGTTGTCCCGGATTCTGATGATGCGGCGGCGGTAACCGAAACGGTTGAATCATCGGATCAGGATTCACACGATATGTCGGATGAAAAAATAATTCCAATTTTGTCGGTGTTGGGCGGAAAATCTGATGATGCGAATGACAATGCCCCAGAAGAATCTGTTGCGGATGTGTCTTCAACTGATATAGATATAACGGCTGATTTTTCCGGTGAAAAATCAGATGCAGATGACGAACGTTCAGAAATTGTTGATATGATAACAGAAGACGCGCCGGAAAAAAGCGTCGAAAAAACTTTGGAACAATTATTGGAAACCATGACGCCGTTGCGCGAAGATTTGTCTGATGAAATGTTAAATGATTCAGATGTGGAAATTCCAGATGACGCATTGGATACCCCGGACGCGATGCCAGATGACGAATTATTGTCTGATTCTGATGCAACATTGGAACAATTGGCAAATGAATTTGCAGAAAATCAAGATAAAATTCCCGAACCAGATAAACCTGAAACGCACAGCAAAATTGGTAAATTAAAAAACATTTTACCATTCAAGAAAGTAAAACGTGACGATACGGGTTTGATGGGGGACTTATTTGGTTGGGCCGGCGTTGCCGCCAACGATGATGATTTTTCGATGCCCGGATTTTTTACAAAAACCGCATCCAAAAAATAATTGCGAATCTGAATGAACACCGAACAAATTGTAAGATTGTTGCAAAATGCTGATTTCCATGTGTTGGGTGTGGATGATTCGTATTTATATCTGGAAGATCCATCGTGTATTCTGCGCAGTTTTGAAACATTTTTCGAATATGCGTGGATTGTTATTCTGTTTATTACCGGCGTTTTTTTATTTGGCTGGGGCATTTCGATGATACGTGGTGCCAAAGTCGATTATTTTACAAATTTGCGCAGTTTAATCATTATGTTGTGCACGCTGTCGTTGGGGATGCCGATTGTAAATGTTATATGGGGGGATGATTTATTTGCACGTGGTTGTCGCACAATTCGCGTTTCCCTGGGCGAGATAACAGAAATATTAAATATGCGCGATTCTGAATTGGAAAAATTCCAAGAATTTAATTTTTATGAAAATATGGAAATTTATGATTCGGGTGCCGTTCCGTATGCGGTTGCGCCGTTGGCGACACCCGATGTTCCGCCTGATTTAGAAACAGTCAGTGTTTCAGGCGGTGCGGCCCCAAAACCTGTAAAATTTTCTGTGAATATGTCAACGGATTCTGATGAAGACAAGGATAAAAAAGGTCAAAGGTTGGATGAACCATGGTTCAAAAAATTAAAGCCCGGGGAATTTCTTAAACAAATTCCTAACTATGATTCAGAACCTGTAAGTGCCTATGCCGATGGCAAAGACGTTGTGTACGAACATGAATCTGGGCGTAAATATAAAAAAGTTAATGGTACGCGTTCGTGGCGAAATAACAATCCCGGCAATATTCGTTATTCAAAATTTTCACAAAAAGCCGGCGCCATCGGCCAGGCCGGCGGATTTGCCGTTTTCCCCAGTGAAGAAGTTGGCACCCGGGCTGTCTTTTCATTATTGCGCAGTGACAGTTACGTGGATTTGACAATTGCTGCTGCAATCAGTCGATATGCGCCACCTGTTGAAAATGATACGGCTAAATATCATGAAAACATCAAAAAATTAACTGGATTGTCCATAAATCGGCTGATAAGTGATTTAAGTGACACTGAATTAAGCAACGTCGTAAACGCCATCCGCAGTATCGAAGGTTGGGGCGTCGGCGACATTATCGATATCTAAGTACGGGGCTGTGATGAAAAAACAAGAATCTGGGAATGTATTTTTTAATATTTTGCTGGTTATCATGTTTGTGATAATTGGTGTGCTGATTTATATTTTGGCGGGTGGCACAATGCCAAAAATTGGACGTACAGGTGGCGTACAATCACCAACCAATGATATAATAACCCCCAGTAATATCGAACAAATAATTTCACAAAATACAGGGGAATTTTCGGATGGTTTAACAAATCCTGATTTTTTGGAAGAATATCCGTTGGATGAATTTGGGGCGGGAATTGCCGAACGCGCGATATTTGACGTTGATATTAACGAAGACGGGCGCCCAGACAGAATAACACGCACGCGTAACGAAAATGGCACTGCGCACTTTTATTATGAATACAAGGTTGAATTAAACCAAAACGGTAATTTTATTGACATAACACCGGACAATTTCCGCACAGTCGAAGGTGCTGAATGCGCATTACAAAAATTGCAATTTGTGTTTGTGCCAAGATTTCATGTGGTTAAAATTTCACGCGATTGGTCTGAAACATGGACAACACCGACAATGGCACGGCGCACAGTATACACAATTAACAACAATGTATTTAATGCGTCGGCACCCGAAAATCTAAAAGTTATCTGTAACGTCGCCGATATGTTTTAATAAAAACATATTACGTGCTGAATAAACAATGCCCCCAGATACCAAATAATGATCGTGTAATTTTATTCCGACGGGTGCCAGTATGCGTTCCAGCAATTCAGTTGCTTTGATATCGGGTTCGGAAAAAGTCATATTGGGCGTGGGATGGTTATGTAACATCAACACTGATTCCGCGTTCAAATCCAATGCGCGCTTTAATATTTCGCGGGGATATATCATCGCCCAATCGGTTGTGCCCCGGCTGTGTAAATCATCGGCCAACAATTGGTAATCGTGCCCCAGATACAGAATGTGAAATTCTTCGACTTGTTTTCCACCGACCTGTAAAATGCAGTAATTCGTCAGATTTTTTTCATTATGAAAAATTTTTTGATTACCCAAATCGCACCGATATGCAGTCAACATAATCTGGTGAACAGATTTAATAAAAATTGCTGTGTTACGCCCCAATCCTGGGTATTCCATCAAAATTTCGATTGGTGCGGTAATAATTGGATATAATCCGCCAAATTTCTGCATTAAACCACGTGCCAAAGGGCGCACGTCGCGCCGTGGGATTGCGAAACTTAATAACAGTTCCAACAACTCGTAATCAGCCAAATGTCCATCTAAAAACTTCTGGCGCAGACGTTCGCGGTGCCCCACATGAAAACTTAAATCGCCATTGTTTATATTTTTCATGTAATTATTCAGACATTTTTTCAGTGAATATTATCACGCCGTCTTCGGTAATTCCCAATGTGTGTTCCCATTGTGCAGACCATCCACCATCAACGGTTCGTGCGGTCCATCCGTCGGCATCGATTTTGCATTCTGGGCGTCCCATATTTATCATCGGCTCGATTGTAAAAACCAATCCAGGAACCATTTTAACTTTGTCCCACATTTTGTCATAGAAATGAAAGATTTGCGGGTCATCGTGCATAACTTTACCGATTCCATGTCCAACAAAATCGCGTGAGATTGAAAATCCATGTGGTTTAACAACTGCCTCGATTGTTTTGCCGATTTCTGACAAAGGTACACCCGGTCCACACACTGCGATTGCGGAATTTAACGCGTCTTGACATATTTGCACCAATTCTCGTGCACGGGGTGCAACGTTACCAATCATAAACATACGTGATGCGTCACCATGAAATCCTTTGTATTCAGCGGTTAAATCGACATTCACAATATCACCGTCTTTTAAGATTACGTCATCGCTGGGGATTCCGTGCACAATCACATCATTAACGGATGTGCAGATGCTTTTCGGATAACCCTGATATCCTAAATCAGACGATCGTGCGCCACTTTCGCGTAAAAAATCGGCCACCATTGTGTCTATTGCGCCGGTTGAAATTCCGGCGCGAATATGTGGGGTAATGTAATCAAAACACCGTGCCACTAAATCGCCAACGACACGCAGCCTTTTGAAGTCTTTTGGTGCATATACAGAAGCCAACATTTTATTTATTTCCTTCGTTTAACGGCCATTTTTGCCGCACGCATTGCCAATTTTAATGAAAAATCGCGCAATAATATTTCGCCCGGCATACCAGTTGTTCGTATTTGTAATTCCAATTCATTTAATCTTTGCAACACACCGACAATTTCATTTTCATGCCATATTTTTACGGCCTGGTTAAATTTATCGGCCACTTTCCAGAACAATCGCGGTAATTGTCCTTCGACAACGGCGGTTAGTAATCGCTTAAAATGTATATCCAACATACGTACCAACATGTTCGCATCGGTCCCGTCGTACATCAGTCTGTCCAACGCAGTCATTGTTTGCTGTATATGTCCCGCGGTCAAAGAATACAGATAATCATCCATATTGGATGCGCCTGTATCAGGCAGGCATTTTTCCACGTCATCCAGTTCGACTGTTTTTTTATCATTAACATACAGCGCTATTTTTGCCAAAAAACCGCGCGTAATACCGCGATCACCCCCCAGGTGTGACGTCATATAAGCCATTGCATCGGGCGTAATTTGTTGGATTCCTGCATCTGCGGATAATTCGCGTCGAATCAGTGCCGCCAACGCGCGCGCGTCATCTGTATAACACGGCAAAGCCGCCAATTTTGAATCGTTTTCGAACAAAGAACGCAAACCACCGCCCGCCCGCAAATCACCACCAGTTACAATAACGGATGCGCATAAACCAGAATGATTTACCAATTCAGATATTGTTGTCGCATCACTGTCGCCGGCGTTTGAAATGATAACCATTTTGCGCCCACCAAACATAGACGGGGTGCAACTTTCTGCAAACAAAGCATCTTGTTTTTCGCGTAATTCATCGGAATCCAATGAAAACAAATTATCTTTTTCGATACCCAGTTTTTCCACCGCGCGATCGCAATATTCATCAACCTGGCCGGCATCAGGCCCATATATCAACAACGCGCGTACGGTTTCAATTCCGCCATTAAAATCAGATTCTTTCCATTTCATTCTTTGTCAGACGCGTTGTTGTTTTGTTCGTATTTATATGTTTCTGCAATTACACGCGTGCCGATTTTGTCGGCCAACACACCGATGGTATTTTGAATTGCATTATTATACGATGCGTTTGCCGCGACCAAATACCGTACAAAAGTATATGATTCAGACGCGCTTTCCGTGCCGCTTACAATTTTCTGGTCGCCGGCCAATAATGTATAATCGGCGGTCATAATAACTTCTTGCCATGTGGCATCACCTGTGGATTCCAAGGCTTTATATTGTGTGATGGGCGCGTGCAGTGTTACATCCAGTGTATACGCAGCATTTGCGTCACGTACGCCACCAAACTTTGCATTCAAATCATTACGCAGGTCAATACCATTTATGCCACTGATTGGTGCGACATAAATATCTGTGTCGCGTTGGGAATACATCGGTTGAAACCCGCATCCAGCCAACAATAAAAATATTATGATTTTTTTCATTTGGGGATAACCGTTTGTTTTTTCCTGTTGCTTTTTATCCCTATATTACATAGAGTTTTAATAAATCGCAAGGGGGAAAGATGAATATTTTTATGATGATATTGGTTGCCATATTCATGGTTGGATTTTATATGATTTCCAGCCCCAGCCAACGTGTCATAGAACAAGAAACAGAATACGCCATAAATAAATCTGATATGCGTACGATTGCCGAATGCGTATCCGCAAAGCATAATGCCCAGATTATGGGCACAGATTTCCAAGATGTGTGTGTAAATCAAAATAAAATTGTCAGCAAATTTATATGCCTGAATGCGTCTATGCGTGTGACCAGTTGTGAAATTCTGCGTAATCGTCGTCCTGAATACAGTTATATAATAACTGCTGCCGATGCGATTCCGTATGACAGTTATAATGATATGTTGGAAATATTGGAAGAATACTTTCCAGATGCGGGCACATTTGGCATATTTTTGGACGGAAAAATCATGTTGGGCGGCACATCCAGTGCACGCGTCATCCCAGATGTGATTGTCAAAGATATGGAATTGCAGAATGGTGCATTGGTATATTTTACGCAATATGAAATTCCTGATGAAGAAACTGTGTTCAGTGCACCTGTTCAAATGGATGTTGTATGTCCGATTGGCACGGTAAAAACATATCGTTTTGGTCGATGGCAGTGTATTGGTTACAACACAAAAACAGATTGCGGCGGCGATATGATATGGGATTCAGAACTGATGATGTGTGTGGCCGATGAAACAAAAAAACCGTTGTGTGCGGAACAGCAAACGGCTGTTTTGGTGGACAGTGTTTGGGAATGTGTAAATCCATTTCCTGAAAAAGTATGTCCATCTGGCATGACTGCGCGCCTGAATTATTCCACGTTGGAATGGGAATGTGTGGTCGATCCAAATGAAACGGTTGCGGCGAAAAAATGCGACACGATAAACCGCGGCATAATTTTCGGTCCTGTGGGTACAACGGCGCGCGTACCATCAACATCATGTACAGATTGTGAACGCATGATAACGAATCCAGATACATGTGCGTCTGTGTGTGTACCCGATCCGTCAAAAATAAATGATCCGGCATGTTACCCAGGCGATTTGGATGAATGCAGTGGACCATCGCGCGGGGTGTATTTTGGATTTCCGAATGCTGCATACGTTGGCAATGTTTCGGATGTATCTGGGCATCTGGTACCATTGGACGCGGCGCATTCCCAGAATCGTAAATTTAACTGCCTGGATTGTGGCGATGGCGAAATCGACAATGAAAAATCATTTCCGCCATATACCGCAATTTGTAAATAAGAAAATTTTTATCGTTTGAATGATGCCAAGCGTGCATCCAGTACGGCAATATCGGCCGCGATACGTGCGCGTTCGTGCAAATACTGTGCGGCGTCGCGTTTGTAATCTTTGCACTGTGCGGCATCGTAAACCCCAACATCAGCGTTAATATTGCATGTGTCGATTTTATCGTCCAAATCGTCCAGTTGTTGTTGCAGAATGTTTCGTTCGTGCTGTATCTGATGAATTCGTGCGTGGCCTGTGATGAAATCGTTTTTCTTGGTAAAATTGGCCACTTTTTGCAATGCGCGTTTACTGGATTGGTATCGGTTAATTGTTGTGTTTAATTTGGCCATATCATCAGTTGTTTCTTTGACTGCGACCGGGTCGGATGCAGCGTTGCGCTGGATATACGCTTCATAATTATCGATTTCAGCATTTAACACCGCGATTGTTGAATCCAGTTTTTTAATCAAATCTTCAATTTTCAAAATCTTTGCCATAATCATTCCTTTCTGGGTATATGTAATTTCAAAACAAAGGTGTGTCAACCTGACACACCTTTATTTATGCGTTTGCGCGTGTAAAATGCCCTGCGTCCAATAATTCACGCACCGCAAAGTTTTTAATTTTGCGCGCGGATGTTTGTGGCAATTCTTGTTCAGTAATTGCGAAATTACGCACCCATTTATACGGCGCGATTTTCAGATTTGACGCTTTGACCAACGTCGTCACGCGCGCAGTGGTTGTGCCGGGCGCAACCTGGAATACTGCAAATGGCACAGTTTTACCCTTGATAACATATTCAAACACCGCCGCCGCCAAGATTTCAGGATTTTGCATATATAAATCTTCTAATTCGTCGGGATATACGTTTTTACCACTGTCCAAAACGATTACTTGTTTTTTGCGTCCCTTTACAACCAGACGTCCCCGCCGATCCAGTTTACCCAAATCGCCGGTTTTGAACCAGCCGTTTTCGAATACATCTGCGTTGGCCGCGTCGTTGTCAATATAGCCCGGCATAACCAGTTTCCCACGCACCCATATTTCACCGATTCCTTTTTTATCGGGATTATGAATTTCGATTTCATTGCCCGGCAATGGCCCCGCATAGTGCATCGAGCCGTCTGGTAATCGAAACGCAAAGTTAAAATTGGCGGGTCCTGTTGTTTCGGTTAATCCGTAACAATCGCCGACTGCGAATCCCATACGTTCAAAGAACTTTCGAATTGTTGGCTTTAACGTTGCCCCGGCAGACACCAAAACCTTGGTATTTCCACCGAATAAATCGTGCACAGGTTTGGTTACTTTATTTACAATTACCCCCAATCCAACTGCGCGCAACACGTGCCGCATGGACACAACCGTGCGCATCAAAGTATAAACATGTTTTTCTTTGGCGGTTGCGACGATTTTTTTATAAAAAGTTTCCCAAATGCGTGGCACAGCGGGAATAACCTGGGGCTTGTATTTTTGGAAATCCGCCAAAAACTCGCGCGGATTTAATACTGGCTGTAACAACAGTTTTCCGCGCAACACCAACGGCGCAATAATGTTAATCACAACGCCATATATGTGATACAGCGGTAAAAAACCATAAAAAGTATATCCAGGGTGAATAACAGGACTGTAAAACATTGCGCCATCCCCCAACGATATAATATTATCATGCGTTAATCCAACAACCTTTGGATTGCCGGTTGAACCGGATGTAAAAGATAACATCGCAATATCATCACGCACGGCGGGCGCGGCGCGGAATTCACGTGCGTCCATGTCATCGATTGATTCGATATCCACCATTTTCGGCACCCCCCGCCCAGTAATAAAATATTCACGTTGCGCCAATGCCAATTTGCATTTTGTGCGACGCATCATGTTAATATGTTCGGTCTTGTTTAACCCAGTATCCAACATCAACGCGCGTGCGCCCTGGGACACAATGGCGAAATAAGTGCGAATAAAATCAGGCGTATTTCCCGATAAAATCGCAACAGTATCCCCACGTTTGATACCGAATTTTTTCGCCAACAACACGGCGCGTTGCTTTACACGACGTAACAAATCGGCATAGGTTTCATTTTGACGAACAAAGAAAATCTTGTCTTTGTTTTGAGTGCAAACATTTTGCAGCATTTCGTATATATTTTTTATCATCAACATTCTCTTGTGTTTTGTATGTGAATTATTTCACATACCATACATAACTATATACGTTTTTTGCGGGGAATAACAACCTATTTTATGATTCGCGGACATGATTTATAAAAAATTGTCAAAAAGACACGAAATTGAACAGTTTTGTCAATATATAGTTGCTGATTCGTAAATTTGGTCCCATATTTTGTATTTTTAATTAAAAAACGAATCAGTTTTTAAGTAAAAAATATGAATTTATTGACACAAAAATACCTTTGGTATTTGAATCAGATGAAAGTTATCCGTTTCAACACCGCGGAAAATCCCCTTTTTGAAAAGTAAAGCGAAAAATAAAAAATTTTTTACTTTTTATGTATTGCCCAGAAAGACCGAATACTATATATTGTTACAGAACAGCAAAAATAACCACTATATATAGATAAATTGTGATATTGGGGTGTAACGATGTCAGTACCAGAAAACGATAACAAAATGCAGATTATTCCGACACTTAATACGCGTCTGCGTGTGGTCCAGAAACGTTCTGGGGAAACCGTACCATTTGATTCGAAAAAGATTTTTGATGCCATTAAAAAGGCCGTTGCCGTCACGCACGAAATGGCTGATGACAAAATTGTTGATATTACGCGTGCGACATTGACTAAATTGGAAAACAAGTTTATGGACGCAACCCCAACGGTCGAAGATGTCCAAGAATCGGTTATCGAATCGTTAATGGACGCGCGCGCATATAAAACCGCTGAATCTTATATTATATATCGTCAAAAGCGGACTGAAATCCGCGATTCTTATGTTGATGCAGTCGAGGTTATCGAAGGCTATGTCGGCGGTTCAAATTGGCGTATCAAGGAAAACGCAAATATTGGATATTCGATTGGCGGGCTGATTTTGCGCACGTCTGAACGTGTGACGGCGGAATATTGGTTGAACCTGTACCCGCGTGAGGTTGCCGAAGCGCACAAAAACGCATCCATTCACATTCATGATTTGGGATGGCTGACGGGGTACTGTGCGGGTTGGTCATTGCGTGAATTATTGTACGAAGGATTCAATGGTGTTCCTGGATTTTTGCAATGTGCGCCGGCCAAACACATGGCGACGGCAATTTCGCACATGGTAAATTTCTTGGGCACACTGCAAAATGAATTCGCCGGCGCCCAGGCGTTTTCGTCTGTCGATACATATTTGGCGCCATACGTGCGTGTTGATAATATGAGTTACGCTGACGTTAAAAACGCGATGCAGACATTGGTGTTTAATTGCGCTGTGCCGTGTCGTTGGGGAACCCAGACACCGTTTATTAACTTTACATTTGATTGGACATGCCCCGAAGATTTGAAATCTCAACATCCATTTATCGGCAAAAAACAGGTCGATTTCACATACGGTGATTTGCAGGCCGAAATGGATATGATTAACAAAGCGTTTCTCGAGGTTATGACCGAAGGCGACGCGCTGGGCCGACCATTTACGTTCCCAATCCCAACGTATAATATTACCAAGGATTTCCCATGGGAACACCCGAATGTTAAACCGCTGTTTGATTTGGCGGCGAAATATGGAACCCCGAATTTCCAGAATTTCTTGAATTCGGATTTGAACCCAACCGATGTGCGTTCAATGTGTTGTCGGTTGCGTTTGGACGTGCGTGAATTGTTAAAGCGCGGCGGCGGACTGTTTGGTTCTGCGGAAAAAACGGGTTCGATTGGCGTGGTAACAATTAACTTGGCGCGTTTGGGATATACGCACAAGGGTGACCGCGACGGTTTATTCCGCGAATTAAAACGTTTGTTGGATTTGGCACGTGATTCACTGGAAATCAAACGCCGCATAATTACCAAGAATATGGAACGCGGGCTGTATCCATTTACACGTCGTTATTTGGGCAATTGGGATCATCATTTTTCGACCATTGGTGTAAATGGTGCGAACGAAATGGTGCGTAACTTTACCAACGATCGTGAAAATATAGCGACGCCGATGGGCAAAAAATTGGTGCTGGATTTGATGGATTTCATCCGTGAAAACCTGGCCACGTTCCAAGAACAAACCGGCAACCTGTATAATTTGGAGGCCACCCCGGCCGAGGGATGCTCGTATCGTTTTGCAAAAACCGATGTGAAAAATTTCCCAGACATTATCACGGCCGGCACGCATGATGCGCCATATTACACAAATTCGACCCAGTTGCCGGTAAATTACACCGATGATCCGTTCGTCGCACTGGAACACCAAGAAGAATTACAGCGCAAATACACGGGTGGCACAATGTTGCACTTGTATATGGGCGAACCTGTATCCAGTGGGGTGGCGGCGGAAAAAATCGTTCGTACGATTTTCGAAAATTACAAGATTCCGTACATGACGCTGACGCCGACATTCTCGATTTGTCCGAAACACGGGTATTTGCCCGGCCGGCACGAGTTTTGTCCGAAATGCGACGCTGAAATTGCTGCGAATCAAAACGCAGACACGGACAAAGTTTCACAATAAAATAACAAAAAAACAAAAGAAAAAAAAGGGAGGAAGAAATATGTCAGACACACAAAGAACACAATGCGAAGTATTTTCTCGTTCAATGGGATTTTACAGACCTGTGTCCAATTTTAACATTGGAAAATATTCTGAATTCTGCGAACGTAAAACATTTACAGAATCAAATTGTCTGACCACTGGCCAGCGTCACAGTGAATTGTTGAAAAAGGCTGCATAAATTATGAAAGACGTCCAGATTGGGGGATTGGTATCATTTACAACAATCGATTATCCGGGTAAATTGGCGGCGGTGCTGTTTTTAACCGGGTGTCCGTTGCGGTGTGCATACTGCTCGAACCCCAATCTGTTGAATGTTCGCGATGGCGAATATGACCCAGAAAAAGTTTTTGATTGGCTGAAAACCCGTGTCGGCAAACTCGAGGCCGTCGTTTTTTCTGGGGGCGAGGCCTTGATGCAGGGCGACGCGTTAATCGATTATATGCGCCGTGTGCGTGATTTGGGTTTTGCCATCGGGTTACACACAAATGGATTTTATCCCGACACATTGGCGCGTGCGGCCGATGTTGTTGATTGGATTGGTCTGGATTACAAGGCCACGCGTAATAAATACGGCGAATTGGCGGGGCAAAATATCGCGCACGACCACATGATTCGCAGCCTGGAATTTTGGCAATCCACCGGCAAAGATTATGAAGTTCGCACCACATGCGATCCGCGATTTGTCACAAAAATGGATTTGATGGAAATTGCGAACGATTTGCACAATCGCGGCGTGAAAAAATTTGCAGTTCAAAAATATATTCCGCACTTCGAAGACGCCACACATAACACCACACTGCAACAGCGCGACCAGTTTTTTGCCGATGAAAACCTGCGCGCGGCAATTGACGCACTGTTTGATTTGGTCACTTGGCGCGACCAATAAATTTGCAATTTTTATTCATTTATGTTATAATAACCGCGCATTGGTTGATTACCAACGCGGGGTGTAAGAACCCTTACAGAAACTTTCTCCAACCACGGTTGGAGGGTCGTGAATATCCAATAAACGACACTATTTCTGTATAGTTCTTAACCTCCAACCGCCCTTAATCACGGCGGTGTTTTTTATAAAAAAAACAAAAGGGGGAAACAATGTCGGTAATATTGGTTGATAACGCATACTTTGGGCACGCACTGCGCCGCGCCCCGCGCGACGGGGGGTGGGGAATTGTCACCCGAAGCCTTGACGAAGGGTGGTCTATCACGAGTAACTCCACCGCTGTCATTGCGAAGGAGTACGAACAACGTTGAAAACGTTGGCGTACGACTGTGGCAATCCAGGTTATAATATGTCTGCGGGCAAACGCCCGCAGTGCTTTTTTATTTACTGGATCGCCACGGTCGTTTCACTCCCTCGCGATGACAAAGGGGACTAAGTGGCTAATCCCGCAGTCTCTAACCACCCCGGGCTTGACCACCCACGCGACACATCGCGCGGGGCCCGGTGTCGCCCACCCCTCCAATGGAGGGGAACTTGGTGCGTTTCCGTCGTGGGGTAAGTTACCCTTTACAACGGATGGGGGGGCTGATTTTCATACCGTCGCGGAATAAAGTTCCCCTCTGCGGAGGGGTGGCACGATACCGGGCCCCGCGAAAATGCAATTTTTGTGGGTGGTTATTTGTGGGGGCGGGGGGGCGCGCAAAACGTGACGGGGGGTGGGGAATACGAATAACGAGCCACGAGTAACTCGCAACCAGCACCCGGGTATCAAATTTTCCTCTTGTGAAAATTATATAAAGTTTCTATGATGCAATTGGTTAATCAAAGGGGGATTGGAATGTCAAAACTTCCGTTTTTGTTATTGTGTTTTGGAATGTTGGCGGCTTGTTCAAATGGTGGTGCGCCATCAACCGGGCATATACTGCGCCCTGGCGGAACGCCTGGGGAACGTCCTTTTGTTGACGAAACCAGAAATAATAACAAAAACGTTACCAATATGATTATTACAAATGATGCCCAGGCGCAAACATCGGTTGCCCGTGCCCTGTTTGGCTATATGGGGCCTGTTGATTCAGATTTGTATGTTGATGTTGCGGATCTGGCGGTGAAAATTGCGTCGGGGACGGCAACTGAAACCGAGTTCACAGATGTTGATGAAAAAATCCTGAAACCCGCATTATACGTTGTGTCCCAGGGATTATACAGCGATTGTGGCGAAAGTGCGGATGTTGCGAAATGTATTGCTGCATGGCGCGCAGAATACCCGACCCGCGCAGAACAGAGTCTGAAAACGATGCTTGAAAATTTTGATATTATTGACATATCAGACGCATCATTTCAATCGACTGCGAATAAAACATTGACATTCGCCGTTGATGAAGATGGTAACATCGACAGCATATCTGTTGGCGGCACAAAATATGAGCGTGACGGCACGGAAAATATTTTCAGCAACGGTGATACAAAGTTACAGTATGTTACCGGCGCCCCGCGCGATGGGGATTTGAAATTATCATATTCTGATTTTGGTATGTATTATATCATTGAAAATGGTAATACGGGTCGCGACATTCCGTTTGCAGGTGGGTATGGGTCTCGTAAAATCGATGATATAACAAAAATTGAAAAAAGTTTAACATTCAACGGTAAC
The DNA here is from genome assembly GCA_944389385.1 of uncultured Alphaproteobacteria bacterium. Lineage (GTDB taxonomy): Bacteria > Pseudomonadota > Alphaproteobacteria > Rs-D84 > Rs-D84 > Enterousia. The sequence goes on from CALXMC010000006.1 coordinate 46,765, forward strand.
GCCGTTGGCGTCGTTTATGATGCAGACAGCAGCATGAATTTACGCGATGGCCAGGCCGAGTTAACATTCAACAAAGAAAATCAAACAACGTCATTGTCAGTCAATTTTTCCAATTGGTATGATGTGACTGTGATGCAAAGCGGTGACAAGACGGACATAACGTTCGGCAAACTGGACAGTCAAAATTTGAAACTGAAACCAGATACAGAAAAACCGCATATAACCGATATGAATGTCGGTTACTATGGACCGGCCGGCACCCCGACCGAGGCCACCGGCACTGTCACATATCGCGAGACTGACGGTATCAGTATGAATATGGCGTTTGGTGTAAAATAAGCATAAATTTTGAAACGTTTTCTGATTGTTTTGTTGTTGATGATTTTGCCCGGGGTGACCTGGGCTGAATCTTCGGCGTCGAATGTTTCGGTTGAAACGAACGACGACGGCACACACAGCGTCACAATGACTGCACTGGACGCGCTGAAATTGGCCGCCGCGATGGTGGATGATGGGAACCTGGATACGGCGGAACAAATATTAACCAAAATGCCCCCGTTGGGTGGCGGCCCGTTGGAAATAGAACGATGGTTTTTATTGGGGCGGATTGCCGGATTTCGTGGCGATTTTGATACAGCCATTGAAATATATCGTACTGTTTTGGATGCGCATCCTGATTTGGCGCGCGTTCGTTTTGAATTGGCAATATGTTATATGAAAACATCGCAATGGTATCGTGCAGACCATCAACTGCGTCTGGCGATGGCGGGCGAAGATTTGCCCGATAATGTGCGCCAGATGATGAATTATTATCGGTATTTCGTGCGTCAAAATAAAAATTGGAATATATGGTTTAATTTTGGTGCGACGCCTGATAATAACATCAACAACGCCAACGGCGGAACCCAGATTGTAAATTATATGGGCGGTAAATTTTACAGCGATTTGCCCGACCCAATATCTGCGATTGGATACAATTTTACACTGGGCGGAAATTATGAATTCAAATTGTCAGACCAATGGCGATGGAAATCTGATGCGGGCGCATACGCCAGCATTTATGATATTCATGATTATGACGATTTATATCTGTACGCATCAACCGGGCCGCGCTTTATATGGTCGCGTGGGGATGTTTGGTTGGCGGCCGTTGGCGCGCGTCGTTGGTACGGATGGAATGAATATAATTGGTCGGCTGGTGCGCGAATTAACACAAACTATGATTTTACGCGTAAATTATCAGGCGGCTTGAATTTGCAATATACGCGCAACAGTTACGATGATTATGGTGATTATCTGGATGGCGATACATTTGCCGCGAACATCAACGCTTTTTATTCGATAACGCCAAACATATATGCGATTTTTCGCGGCGGTGCGTCGCGGGAAATCACGGTCGCGCGTGAATATTCGTATTGGATGCCAAACATCAGCATTGGAATCGGCGCAGAATTACCGTATGGATTTAATGTGTATGTAGAACCGGCACTGTATTGGCAATTGTACGATGCGCCCCAATGGGTGATATATAACCAAGATTATACCCGTGTCACAGAACGCGATTTTAATCAAAGATATTCAGTATCCATATCAAACAACAAATTTGATGTAATGGGATTTTTGCCAACGATCGTATTCAGTTACACACGCCGCGATTCAAATCTGTGGCAGCGCGAATATGACCGTTGGGCCGTGGAATTTACAATGTCACAACGTTTTTAGTAATAAAAAACCGCGCGATTGCGCGATTTTTTTTCATAAAATTGCACGAACAAAAAGCAAAATTAGTGCGACATTTTGCCTTCGGTCATAACGACATGCTTGCGCAGTTTTGGATCATATTTGCGCATTTTCATTTTACCCGCGGTATTTTCAGAACGGGTGTTTTTTGTAGTAGTATAGTAATAACCGGTTTCTTTGTTTTCCAGTTTAATAACTTCTTTGCTGCCCTTTTTGGATGCCATTTCAAAAATCCTTTGCTTGATTTATACTGGGCGTAATGTTAGGCTAAAAATTACTGGAAATCAAGTACTTTTTATCATAAGATTTAACTCTGGGCGTATGGCGGAACTGGCAGACGCGCTGGATTTAGGTTCCAGTGGGGAAACCCATCAGGGTTCAAATCCCTGTACGCCCACCAAAATTCACGACAGAAAACCGGCGACACGAAGTGGAACGCGAGCGTAGCGCAGCGGTCAAACTGGCAGACGCGCTGGATTTAGGCGCCACGGGGAAACCCGTCAGGGTTCAAATCCCTGTACCCGCACCAAATATTAAACTGGCAGACGCGCTGGATTTAGGCGCCACGGGGAAACCCGTCAAGGTTCAAATCCCTGTACGCCCACCAAAATCATTTTTTAATATACCGGATAATCACGTGGATAATCTGGGTTTGGTACAGTCAAAGACGATTTCACGCCACATGCCGCAGTCGCCAAAGATAACACCAATAAAAATCCCAAAAATATTTTTCTCATAATGGCATTATACCCTGCATGCCCCCAAAAAGTCAAATCCCCCCACACACGCCCACCCAATGTGACACGAGTAACTTTGCCATTGTCATTCCCGCGCCCGGGGTCCCCGCAAATACGAATGTATTTATGGGGTGGTTAAGGCGGGAATGACAAGAGAGTAAGTAACTAATCCCGCACTCTCTTACCACCCCGTCCCAACCACCCACGCGACACGTCGCGCGGGGCCCGGGTATTGGGACACCCCTCCAATGGAGGGGAACTTAGACTGCGACGAAAACGTAACAAGTTCCTCTTCTAGCGGAGGGGGCCCGGTGTGTGGTGGTGGGCATTGGTACGTTTCCGTCGCGGAACAAAGTTCCCCTCTGCGGAGGGGTGTCGCGCAAAGCGCGACGGGGGGTGGGGTAATACGAGTAACAAGTCACGAGTAACCAGTAACCAAAACGGGGCGTGCGCCCCGTTTTTATATCAGTTTCCCCATTGCAACGGCTGTATCGCACATGCGGTTTGAAAATCCCCATTCGTTATCATACCACGCCGTCACATGTACCAATTTTTCGCCCAGCACTTTGGTTTGAGATGCGTCAAATATGGAACTGTGCGCGTCGCCTGTAAAATCAACCGAAACCATTGGCGTGTCGATGTACCCAAATGTTTCCGATGTTGCCGCACGCATAGCATCATTCACCGCTTCAACGGTTGCCGCGCGTGACAGATTCGCCACCAATTCCACGACTGACACATCGGGCGTTGGCACACGAATGGCCATACCGTCCAATTTGCCCGCCAAATTCGGCAACACCAAACCGATTGCCTTGGCGGCACCAGTACTGGTTGGAATCATAGACATCGCCGCCGCACGTGCGCGCCGAAAATCTTTGTGATTTTTATCCAATAATTGTTGGTCGCCGGTATATGAATGCACAGTTGTCATCCAACCTGATTCAATGCCGAACACTTCGTCCAACACGCGCGCCACCGGTGCCAAGCAATTTGTTGTGCATGACGCATTTGATACAATTAAATCGTTGGCGGTCAAAGTATCTTGATTAACGCCGAACACGATAGTTTTATCCGCCCCCGCAGACGGCGCAGAAACCAACACGCGCCGCGCCCCGCAATCCAGATGCACGCGTGCTTTGTCCGCACTGGTAAATATCCCGGTGCATTCCATAACGACATCTATGTTCAAATCACGCCAAGGCAATTTTGACGGGTCGCGTTCTGACAAACATTTGATTCTCTGATTGCCTGCGATTATATATTCGCCATCCAATTTCACATCCATCGGCAATTTGCGATGCACAGAATCATATTGTAATAAATAAGCGTTCTGCTCGGCCGGGGCCAAATCATTAACCGCCACAAATTCAATGTCGTCGCGCCCAGACACCAAAGCCGCACGTAAAACCAAGCGGCCAATGCGACCGAATCCATTTATAGCAACACGTATTTTTGACATTTTTATTCCTTTCCTTTGTTGTTTAATTACTTCGCGGGTATTTTATCATCCATACGCCACGGTGCAAAGCGAAAAATTAAAACGGACAGGTTCTTGAAAATCGGTATTTTCGCGTATATAATACGCCCAAGATGACTGAAAAACACACATCTTATATAATCACAGGTCCGACCGCGTCGGGCAAGTCTGGCTATGCACACCAATTGGCAAAGCAGGTCGGCGGTGTGATTATTAACTGTGACAGTGTTCAAATATATCGCGGAATTGAAAATATTTCCGCCAGCCCATTCGCAGGCCACAAAATAACTGAAAAAATCGACGGTGTACCATACAGGTTATTTTCGATTTTACCATTGGATAAACAAATCAGTGTGGCGGATTATCTGGCGTTGGCGCGCGCCGAATATGATGCGGCAATCGCGTCGGGGCGCACACCGATATTTGTTGGCGGAACGGGCTATTATGTCAATGCGATAACGGACGGGATTTCGCCCATGCCGGAAATAACGGATGAAAATCGCCGCCGTGCGCGCGAAATGGTGGCGAACGATTTGGACGGGGCGCGCAAAATGTTGCCGCCTGAATTTACTGCAACCGATCCACAGCGTGTTGCCCGCGCAATCGAGGTGTTTTTACAAACGTCTCGTCATATAACCGAATGGCAAAAATTGCCACGCAGTGGTGCAATTACCCCAACGCCGTATAAAATTTTGATAAATCCAGATATGGATGAATTGCGCCCGCGAATTGCGTCGCGCATACCGCGAATGTTGGCGGGTGGTGCCGCGACCGAGGCTGCATCCATCATCGATTTTGATTGGTCGCAATCGCGTGCGATTGGTGCGGATCAGTTGTGTGCATATATCCGCGGCGAAATTTCGCGCGAAGAATGTATCGCAAAATGGACAACAAAAACGAACCAGTATGCAAAAAGACAGCGAACTTGGTTCCGTACCCAGTTCGCCGCCGACGAGGTTATAAATCACGCAGTTTAATTATTGCCGATGCTGGTTGCGACCGCGCATTTTTATATAGTGTTGTTGAGCCTCGGTAAAATTTTTAATTTGTTCGTTTATATCGACTTGGCCGATGCGTTTTCTGACCCTTTTTTGCTGCGGTTCTGCTTGTTGCATTTGATTTAATTTTTTTTCACGTGCCTGATTTTGTTCCTGAACCTTGGCCATCAGATAACGTACGTGTTTGGATTTTTCAAACAATTCTGATCTTAACGCCACCGCGGCCAGATGACGAGTTCTGAATTTGTTGCTGTGAACCGTATATCCAGACAGGTAATCAGCCATACCAACTGTTAATTTTTCAATAAATTTCAGTTGTTTTGGTTTTACGTTAATAAAAATGAATTGTTTTGTTTTTTGTATCAAAATTTGTTCAATTTTTTCATCATACGGAATAATGTCGCGCCATTTGTCGCCAAATGTATCTGCATTTGCATAACTGTCAGGCGACAGTTTAACCGCCTCGCAAGTAATATGTTGTTTGAATTCGCAAAACAAATGTACGGCTTTGGCGCGTTCTTGTTCTTTGTTCATGAAATTGCTCTTTTGGTTTTTAATTATCGCACGTTTGATTTTGCTTGGGCGATAAATGTGTTGATTTTATTTTCAATATCGGATTTTTTGATATAAACACGCGGTCTTTTACGTGCCTGGATTTCCGCCAATTTTGCTTTGCGTGCGGCGGCTTCGGCCTGTTTGCGTTGCGTGTATTCACGATTGGCCTGTTTGCGGGCGATGGCAGCCTCGTACTTTGCGCGGGCTGCATCATGCTCGGCCTTCTTTTGATTTATTATATGTTGAACGAAATCGGATTCGTCGAACAATAAGTGCTTTAATTTTTTACGCGCACGATTCAAACTGCCGGTATCAGGTGCCATTTGAACGAACACCGCCAAATAACCGGATATCATTTTAACCAACGCGCGAATTGCCCACAGATTATCCGTATCGGTATAAAGACGAATAAAAACCCGTGTTTCCAACACCAAGAATTCTTCTACATCCGGGCTGTATAATATATTATCACGCCATGAATCGCCAAGATTTTCGGCATTTTGAAATGATGCCCCATACCGATCCAAAACTTTTTTCGTTATATACGGACGGTACCGCGCCATTATGCGTTCATTTTCGGCATATATTTCTTCTTGTGTCATTTTATCCCCTCAGGTTAATTTGACACTAATGTAGTACAAAAATATAAAATTTGTCAATATTTATTTTTTTGAATCGCGTAATTTATAATATTCCCACATTGTGATTGGGGCGATGTCTGTTAATCGCATTTTCTTTCGAACGCGATATATTCCATGAAATTCATCCCACAGCGATCCAAAATGAGCCCATTCCCAATCGATAATCCCTGTGATTTCCATTGTGTCAGGATTTACCAGGATATTGCTGCACATGTCGCCATGAACCAACCCGATGTCCGTTGTTTGCTTTTGGGGGCGCAAATCAGATAACCCGGGCAATTCTGCGTTAAACAAAGCATATATAATCCGCCCCAGGGTTTTGGCAATTTCCTGGCGGTGCGCCATAATTTTTTCCATCGGCAAATCCAACATAATCCGCCCTGGGATAAATTCAGTCGCATACACAACATATCCGCCGACATTACATACATCTATGCGTGGAACAGCGACGGGCACGACTGGTGCGATTGCGTCTGTGATTCTTTTTTCATACATAAATTTTTCGGTTGCCGCGGCCGCGTCATTTTGAAATTTACGGACTTTGAATACATATTTATTATCAACGATGAACGCCAAACTGCCGCCGCCCTTGGCCAGGCGGAAATTTTTCCAATTCAAATCATGATAATGGTTACGCAATGCAACCAATTTATCACGATACCCGAACAGTTTTTTATCGCGAAACGCGCGACGCCATTTGCGAACCGGTATAAAACACGATAAAAACCAAAGTGTTTCAAAAAATTGTTTCCAAGGTGCTAACATGTCACAAATAGTATTGAAAAAATCGAAAAAAACAAGTATTTTATAACCATGTTCAAAACGGGTGATATTGTTAAAATCTTGATACCAAACGTCGTTAATTCGGGATACGATTACCGATTGACCGCGGATGCAGATTTGGGAACGTTTGTCCGTGTCAGCGTAATGAGACGCCCGTATATTGGCGTTGTGTATGGCGTCGGGGACAGCAATTTGCCACCTGAAAAAATCAAAGATACGATTGACGTTTTTCCCGAACATTTATCCGTTGCTGATTTGCAGTGGATAAAAAAAATGTCGGATTGGACGTTGATGACACCGGGCGCGGTATTGCGCTTAATTATAAATGTGCCGGATGCTTTTTCACCCCCGCGTATGGAACAATTATATACTTATAATCCGGACACAAAAATTCGTATGACGGACGCGCGTCAATCTGTGGCGGACGCATTTGCATCCAACGACAACGACGCAATGAGTGCATCTGATATTCAAAACATTGCGCACGTCAGTGGCGCGGTTGTCCGTGGTATGATTTCGCGTGGGATTTTGGTGCCAACCGCATCGCGACCACGCATGACCGATTTTTCAAATTATGAATACACAGACAAGTGTAATGTCACATTAAATGATGAACAAACCGCCGCCGCCCGGGAATTGGGCAACGCCATCCAACGCGGTGGATTTTCAGTATATTTATTGGACGGCATAACCGGCAGTGGCAAAACCCAGGTATATTTTGACGCCGCATGGCGTGCATACAGCCGTGGCGAATCTGTTTTGCTGATGATGCCTGAAATCGCTTTAACTGCGCAATTTATGTCGCGGTATGAAAAGCGTTTCGGCGCGCCCCCTGTTGTATGGCACAGTAATTTAACCGCTGCGCGCCGGCGCGAGATTTGGCGCGGTGTGTTAAACGGGAAAATCCGTATGGTTGTTGGCACGCGCAGCGCGCTGTTTTTACCGTGGCAAAATTTGGGTCTGATTGTTGTTGATGAAGAACACGATACGTCGTACAAGCAAGAAGATATGGGAAATTACCACGCGCGTGATATGGCGGTTTTGCGTGCAAAAATCGCCGGATTCCCAGTTGTGTTGGCCAGTGCCACCCCATCGGCCGAGACACTGCAAAATGTATCCGATGGAAAATATAAAATTTTGAAATTAACATCGCGCTTTGGCGGTGCCACTTTACCGACAATCGAAACAATAGATTTACGCGAACATCGCCCAGAACAATATAAATTGTCCAACGATGCCGATGCGACGCCCATGGCGGGATATTTATCGCCCATTTTGTGTGATGCGATGCGCGAAACATTGGCGGCGGGCCATCAAATAATGCTGTTTATAAATCGGCGTGGTTTTGCCCCAATTGTCCAGTGTCGTAAATGTGGGTGGGTTGCCCAGTGCCCTGATTGCAGTGTTGGAATGACGTATCATAAACAGATTGGCAAATTGTTGTGCCATATATGCGGTCGCACTATGACGGTTCCGCAAAAGTGCCCTGATTGTGGTAACGATGTATCATATCGTGGTGCGGGGCTGGAAAAAATTCAGGAAGAAGTCGCCATAAAATTCCCCACGGCGCGTACCGCATTGGTGTCCAGTGATACGATTATGTCGCGCCAGGCATTGGAACGTATTGTGCATAAAATGGAATCGGGCGAAATCGACATAGTCATCGGTACTCAAATTTTGGCCAAAGGTCACCATTTTCCGAATTTAACCTTGGTCGGTGTGGTTGATGCAGATATGGGGTTGTTCGGCACAGATTTTCGCGCGGCCGAGCATACTTTCCAGCAATTATTCCAGGTCGCCGGTCGGGCGGGGCGGGGCGATGCGCCGGGGCGGGTGCTGTTACAGACGTATCAACCAACGCACCCGGTACTGTGTGCGATTTGTGACGGTAATCGCGATGCGTTTATGGCGGCGGATATGGCGGCGCGGCGCGCTGCAAAAATGCCGCCTTATGGGCAATTGGTCGCGTTGGTAATCGAATCAAACAAAGAATCTGTATTAAAAAATTTTTGCGATGCGCTGGCGGCGGCCGTACCAAATGCGGCGGGGGTGAAATTTATGGGACCGATTGCGGCACAAATATATCAGATACGTAATTGGTATCGCATGCGCTTTTTGGTCGCAGGTGATGCGCGTGCTTTGTTGCAGCCGATTGTGTCGCATTGGTTGTCGTGTGTTCGTGTGCCTGCAAATGTTCGCATAAAAATAGATGTTAATCCCCAGAATTTTATGTGATGCGCTTTGCTTGAAAATACACACGTTTTGTAATATAATTACAGCTGTAAAAAAAAGGGGGAAATAATGAGTGTGATTTTTGCATTTTTAATGATGTTTTGCCTGGTAACAATATGTATTGCTGTGTTGGCGATACCGGTCATGATTGCGAATGCGCGCGGCGTTGGTGGTGGCGCATATACTGCAATTATATTGTTATCTGTGTTTGGCATTTTTTTCGGAATCACGTGGTTTATCGCGCTGATAATGTCATTGGTATGCCGGGGCGATGTTTTTATCGGTGATGAATTGGATAAATTGGAAAAATTGTCCAAGTTGTATAAAGAAAAAGTAATTTCTAAATCCGAATATGAAAAAATGCGCGCCAAGATATTGCGTGATTAAAAATAAAAAAGCCCCGAAACGGGGCATTTATTTTTTATCTGTGTTTTTGACGGCGGCGCGCGCACAGTGCCGCGATACCGACAATAATATAATCCATCAAACAGCACTTGTTTAACAATTCCGCTTCGCGCTGTTCAGCTTGGCGCAGTCTTTCTTGTTCAAATTGTTGCATTTTTTTCACAGTTTCTGGGTTTTCCACACGTTTATCATTATCTGTGATATATAATGGTTCGTTCGGCATAATAAAACTCCTTGGGTAAAATTTACGGGGTATTATACCACTTCTGTTACCGCACGCAAGGCCCCATCACGTGATAATTGTACAACCCGGATTTTTTTCTTCATTTCTGCAATTAAATCAGTACGGTCGTACGCGGGTTGAGTGTGTAAAATACGGTCTGCGAACGCGGCGTATGCGGCCTCGGCACTTTCGGCGTGTATAGTTGTATAAAAATGGTCGTGCCCCGTCCCCAACATTTCCCACAACACAGATGCGTTATCAGTTGAAATTTCGCCACCTATAATTACATCTGGGGTCATGCGTACAACCAAATCCAATAATCGCGCATAGTTAAAATCATTTGTTTGCTCGGTTCGGGACAAAATAAAATGCACATGATTCGGTTGTGGGACGTTTATTTCACGGGCGTCTTCGACGGTAATCACACGGCTGTTTTGATCGATCAAGGTTAACATGTGGTTCAAAAAAGTCGTTTTACCAGTTGCGGTTGCGCCGCTGATTAAAATGGGGCTGCCATCATTTATGGCCGACATCAGTCGATCGTACGGGTCGTCTGGTCGTTTTGATTCGCGTGGTTTTACCCGCATCAGTTTTTGTCCGCGCTTCAAATGATAATTTTCAAACGATGTTTCCGGCGCAGACGTTCCGCGAATATTTAACGCGACGCCGCCCGTAATATCGCGGTCGTCATATTGGACATTCGGACCCGCGATTGCGGTAAACCTGTGATTTCCGGGCAAAGTGGCATATACGACCGGCATCCCATGAATTGGATCAAACGGCCGTTCGTATATATTTGCGACTGTATGAATCAAATCAACCAAGTATTGTTTTGTTAAAACTTCGGCATTATATGCAACCCATGGAACGCGCGCACCATGCAGGCGCATCCAAACCTCGCCCGCGTGATTTATGGCGATTTCTTCTACAAACGAAGGTTTATAGAATTCTTCCAATGGCTTTAACAAAGAATCCAGAACTACATTTGACATCATACAGATTTTATCACAAATCGTGACTTGAATCAAAATGCTTTATTTGATAAAATTGAAAAAAAGAGAGACAAAAATGAAAAAAAGTTTATTGTTTGTATTATGTTCGGTCTTTGTATTGGGTGCATGTAATACGGGCGCTGATACACCATATAATACCGATGATTTTGCGGGTGGTGGTGCGGATGCACCGTTGTATAACGAACGTACCAGCACATTTATGCAGGCTGATAATGAATATTCGAACATAGATTCATATAAACCCAAAACCGATGCAGAAAAAGAGGCCAGCAACAACCGTTGGAATACGGCACGGATGGAAACCCGGTGGCAAGAATACCGCGGCACAATGGTTCGGGTCCAGATTTTGTTGGGAAATACAGATGTACGTGAAATGCGCCTGCGCTTGATGCAGAATGCCGACGGAATGGATGTTGATGGCGATAATCGCACCGTATTGGCCAAGGTTGCAGATTACGAAATGAAACGTATATGTGGACGTAACGCAGACAGCATTGTGATGGTATACGACAGACCGTCTTTTGATGTTATGCGTCCGACGCCTTACTTTGATTACAGGGTCGAGGCCGAAGGTTCAACCATGCGTGAATACGGATTCAGATGCGTATATAACAATTAAAGTAACAAAATAAACAAATAAAGGGTGAAAATATGAAGAAATTTATGTCTGCGGTTGCATTGTGTGGTGCAATGTTGTTAACGGGATGCGATGGTAATGCCGGTGCACAAAATGGTGATACCGTTGTTATCGATTTCGCGGGTTACAAAGATGGTGTCGCGTTTGCTGGCGGTACTGCGACAAATTTCCCACTGGTTTTGGGCAGTGGCCAGTTTGTCCCCGGATTTGAAGAACAACTGGTTGGAATGGAAGTTGGCGAAACACGTGATATCAACATCACATTCCCTGAAAACTATGTACCCGAACTGGCGGGCCAGGATGTTGTGTTTACAGTCACTGTAAACGAGATTGTGAAACAATAAAAAAAACGCCCGTTTGGGCGTTTTTTTTCATTTATATTAAGTATCGAATTATTTCACAGCAACGATAAATATCTTTAATTCATTTGCACGTTTGATAACGGCATCTTTATCCACAACAAAACACGTTTCAGCATTGACGATGATTCCGCGTAATTTGGCGGCTGCAACTGCGTTTATTGTATCAACGCCGATGGCTGGAATGTCGATTCTTAAATCTTGGCCGGGTTTGGTCATTTTTGCAAATACCCCACTGGGGCGTTTGTGGTTGCGCCGCATATCAACCACGCGTTCCAACATTTTTGCAGTTCCCTCGGCGGCTTCGACTGCGATAACTTGCTTGTCAACAACGACAGATGCGCCAATATCAGCCATTCCGATTGTGTGTGATACGTCGATTGCGCGTTCTATATCGCGCGCGTCGCGTGCGTTTGGTTTTGTTTTTGTTTGCACGCCCGCGTGTTGAAATGTCAATTCAGGTGCCACATCTTGGGCCGCGACAATTTCGAAACCACGTTTTTCCAATGCTTTGTTTAATGCAACCGCCATAGAATCATACCCCCGTTGATGTTTCAAAATGCTGAACAATAATCCAATCGACCATAAATCAGGCCGCAAATCAGACAGATTCGGATGTCCCAATGCGCCGACAAAGGTCAGTTTTTTTATCCCACGTTTACGAAATTGGCGCACAGCCGGCCAACCACCTGCGGGTCGTACGGCAATATCTGGATTCAAGCGCGGATCATAAAATGGTTTTAATCCAACAACGTAAACTTCCCATCCATTGCGGCGCAAAGCGTCGCGTGTGAAAAATGGTAAATCCAACGCGCCTGCAACCAGTGCGATTTTTTTATCTGATTTTTTTGTACTTTTCTTCATATTTTTAATGGTACGAATAAAACAGGCTGGAATCAAGTTTCAATTTATGCTAAAATTCAATCAGCAATAAATTTTTGGTGGAATTAAAATGAAAAAAATATCATACCTGGGGATTTTGTCTGTATTACTGTCATGGCCGGCATTTGCGGGATACAATGATGAATTATTTCGGGCCGAGGTCACAGAAGGACTGGATTTGGTTGGTGCACGTGCAAATGCCGATTTGCCGGACGATGCGCCTGGGGCATTGGGTGCGGATGTGTATTTGACTGACGGTTCCGCCGATAACGAAGATATTCAATTGTTTATTCCGACAAAGATGTATATGCGTGCAGGTGGTGGATATACTTTACCGTTTGCAACAGATGTGGCGCGTATGGGTGATGTTGAATACGAAAGTAAAAACAGTTGGACGACCCAGATTGGCGTTGGTTGGAATTTGTCATCATATATTCGCACCGAACTGGATTTCCAAGAATCTACACTGGATTTTGATGGAACGGATTTGGGGGCGTCGTACCAAACAATTGGTGGAATGCTGTATTTCGATTTGGCGCGCAGATATGTTTTCATGGGCGACATCACGTATCGTCGGCGCTTTGTGCCGTTCATGGGTGTTGGTGTTGCGGCCGGGTTGTACAGTTTTGATGGCGACGGTGGCGCGGATGGATTCGTAATGGCGGCGCCGCGTGCAACAATTGGGTTTAACGTTATGTTAAATGATTTGATTGGAATCGACATTATGTACCAATACCAGATGATGTTGGGTAACGGGTTTGGTTGGAATGTTCGTGCGGGTGGCGTTGATAATATCAGTAATGTTATGGCGTCTTTCCGGGTGAATTTCTGATAAAGGACGGGGTTAAAAATGAAATTAAAAATTCTGTGTGGCACAATTTTTTGTATGTTGACGTTTGCGGCAAATGCGGCGATTCCATACCGGACTGAACATATAGACAAACCAATCCAGATACCTATGTCGGGTAATGATGATCAGGCTTTGGCCCGTCTGCGTCGGTTTTATGTTGGCGGTATGTATGATTTTACATTGTGGAATGACGGCGAAGATTTACGTGGCAAAAATACTTCTTCGTTCGAAGTTGTTGCGGGTGTTCGACCATTTGATATTTTCCGGGTCGAGGCTAACTATATCCACAATTCGGCAAAATGGGATAAATTCGAATCGACCAACGAAATCGCAATGTTGAACGCGTTTTTGGATGCGCGTATTGGAAATATGTATCGTCCATTTTATCGTCAACGTATGGTTCCGTATGTTGGATTGGGCATCGGGGCGGCATGGAATAAATCCGATGACGTAACGATTGAAAACGAGTTTACGCCTGTGGCGGCGGTTATGGCCGGGTTGGGTGTCGAATTGGGCGAGTTTTTTGCACTGGATTTTGGTTACAGATACATGTACATGTTTACACCAAAATTCGAAATTGCGCCGAATTTTTCGCCCGCAGGACACCAATTCCGTGTTGGGGCACGTATACATTTCTAGACATCTGATATTATGAAAACTTGTCCGTTTTTTGGCGTGTGTGGTGGATGCAAGTATGATGTTGCAGCATCTGATTATCGTGAAAAAAAATTGGATTTGATATCGGATTTACCAATAACAGGGCAGCCTTGGTGGGGTGTGCCCGCCACACGCCGGCGTGCAGATTTCGCGTTTGCAGACGGTGCGTTTGGTTTTTATCGTAACCGTTCAAAAAATATAGTTCAAATAACCGAATGCCCTTTGTTGTGCCCGGAAATTAACGCGGTTATACCGCAATTGGCGGCAATGCCATGGGGCGGGGCGGGTGCGTGCTTGGTAACTTTGTGTGATAATGGGTTGGATGTTGCTGTAACGTCGTCTGTGCCATATTTTTCATCTGAATTCAAGCGTGCGTCTGAAAATTTGCCTGTAATACGCGTTACATGGAATGGTCGGGTTGTAATGCAAAAAATACAACCGACTGTGAATTTCGCAGGACACGTTGTTGATTATTCGCCAAATGCGTTTTTACAACCGACCATCCCCAGTGAAAATGCAATTCGCGACATGGTTATAAAAGAGGCGTCTGGTGCACATCGTGTGGCTGATTTATTTTGTGGGTTGGGGAATTTTACATTTGCGTTAAATGCGGATGGTTTTGATATATCGGGCATTGGGATAAAACGTGATTTATTTGTACATCCATTGACTGTTGGAATGTTGAATCAGTACGACTGTGTTGTAATGGATCCGCCGCGCGCCGGCGCGTATGCACAATGTCGTGAATTGGTAAAAAGCAATGTTAAACGTGTGATTTACGTTTCGTGCAATCCAGATTCTTGGCGGCGTGATGCGGGCATATTGTCGCGGGGCGGATTTGAATTAAAACACCTTGTCCCCGTTGACCAGTTTTTGGGCAGTGTTCATTGGGAATTATTTTCAGTATTCATTCGTAATAAATAAAAAAACGCCGGCGGTTTCCCGCCGGTGTTTCCGAATGCCCCGAAAGGAAGGAAAGGAGAAAAAGAAATTGGGCATTCTAAACCAAGTATGGGGCCCAGAGTCCAGAGGAGAGAGAATGTAGGAGGGAGTCTGAATCCCTGAACCCCATTGTGTCGCAGGGTTATCCCCTTTGACGAATCGAAATGTAATACATTTTTAGTTATTTGTCAAGTATTTTTGTCAAATTTATTTTTTTAGTGTTTGTTTTAGGATGCAACTCCTTGATTTTTCGGTGTTTTAGGAAATCGTCCTTGTTGTTTGTCACGCTGTGTTGGAATAAAATCAATATCAGACATAAGTCAATTATGTCAATAAATTCGGATTTTTCCGAATAAAACCACAGGAGAGAGAAATGACACACGAAGATGTATGGCGGGCAATCGAAAGATTTGCAACAGAACACGGAATGTCGTGTTCGGGACTGGCGAAATGCAGCGGGTTGGATCCAACCACCTTCAACCGCAGTAAACGTTGGTCCAAAGAAGGTCAGCCACGATGGCCGTCGACCAACAGTATTTCCAAAATACTATCTTCAACGGGCGCCAGTATTAACGATTTTACAAAATTCATAGATTCCCATGAACGTCAGTAACGGTCGAATACGAATGTCCTTGTAAAGACCGCGTTCCATATTCGCGGTCTTTTTTATTGGACAATACAGTGGGGTTTTATTATCCTGGGGACAAGTATGTTAAACGGCATAAAAATATTTTCATCAGATGCAATATGGCGCAACATTTTGGCTGATTTGGGTGCGATTGTGTCTGATGTGTTGGATGCAACGTGTGTAAATTTCGATTCATTGGAATTAAATTTACCCGCAACGCCAATTGAAATCCAGACCGCAATCCAAAACGAAATTGACGGCAACATACAATTGTTGCATAAAATATTTGGGCGCACGGTTCATTTACCAAGGGTCCAGGCACAAATTGTAATATTGCTGTATAAAACCGGTGGAATGTCTGCATCAGATTTGCGGGGGGCGTTGGGGTATTCGCCAAATGCGACGACACATGCGGTTGACACTGCAATATATCAACTGCGTCGAATATACGGGCGCGATTTTATTATAAACATGGATGGGGTATATAAACTTGGCCGGATATAAATTGGTATCTTTTGACAAAATCCCCAGTACGCAAAACCATGCGCTGAATATGGTGGCGTCTGGTGATGCGTGCGACCATATTGTAATTGTGGCGGATGCTCAATCGGCGGGACGTGGCCGGTACCAGCGTACTTGGGTTTCGCATCATGGTAATTTGTATGCAAGTTTTATATATGATTCAGATGAACGGGATCCGCGGTTATCTTATGTTGTTGCGGTTGCAGTTGCCGAGACTTTGATTTCATTTGGTATACATCCAAAAATAAAATGGCCAAATGATATTTTAATTGACGGAAAAAAGGTTTGCGGAATCTTGATTGAATATGCGGCGCGGTTTGTGATTGTTGGTATTGGGATAAACATTAAATCGAATCCGACGGTTGATAAATACGAAACAACCAAGTTGGATAATTTTATATCGATTGAAAAATCAGACTTGTTAAGTAAACTGATGAAAAATCTGGACAGATGGCGTCGTGCAGATTTTCCACTGGTGCGCGCGCGTTGGATGGATTTGGCAACTGGGTTGAACAAAATGGTTAAATATCGCGGCGATATTGTCGAGTTGATTGGAATTAACGAAGTCGGGGCGTTGGTGCTGCGCAATGGAACGCGATATGTGTTGGCGTATGGTGACGAAATCAGTATGTAAAAATTATTTTCTTGACATTTATGCTTAAATGTGATAAAATACTGCACATCAAAAGGAATAAGTGTGTCCGCGGGAAACCGGCGGATTTTTTTATTGGTCGCACATTTCGTGCGACCAATTTTTTATTTAACAAAAAATACGAATGTATGGGGGGACGTATGCAAATTGCATGTATAAAAAATCCCGATGAAAAACAACGAACGATATACCAAATTGCGCGCGTTGTATATGCTGAAACGCATGCTGTTTCATTGCAAGCGGTGGAAGCATTAACGTCTATGATTAAAAATATTTCTGTTACATCTGGACGAAATATTTCGGACATTATATCGGATAAAAATCTGTTTGAATCATTAAACCCAGATTCATTAAATCACGATTTGTTATCTGTTGCTGCAAACGATAAAACTTTTCAAATGTGTGTGCGTGTGGCGCGTCGGATGATGAATGGCGGATTGGCTGATTGTTGTAATGGTGCGACAAAATTTCATCACGATGGTTATATTCCACAATGGGCGATATCGCGCGGATACATCGCAGAAATAGATGGTTTGTTGTTTTACTTATAACCCCAGGAATACATTTATGATTAAAAAAATTATCAGTGGCGGATTTTTATCTGGTCACAGAACGTGCATAATATCTGGCATTGGCATATTGTCTGCGATTGGCGCATATATGGTTGGCGACACAGATATATTTACAATGCTGCAATCAGTATTTACATTGGGCGGAATTTATTTTCTGCGCAAATCCAGTGAAACCAAAGGAAAAAACAATGGAAAAAATTCCAGAAAAATTTTTGAATAAAGACGGAACGCTTAACACAGACGCATTATTAAAATCGTATGCGGAACTGGAAAAGAAAATCGGAACGATGATAACTGTGCCGACGGAAGATTCAGATGATGCCGCGCGAACAAAATTTAATCGTGCGATTGGTGTGCCTGAAACATCAGACGAATATCCAACAAATGATTTGTTTGATGACGAATCGTTGCGCGAAAAATTTTTTGAAATTGGATTAACATCGCATCAAGTTGAAAAAATTTATCAAATTGCGAATGAATATTTATCGCCTGTGATAAATGAATTATTCGATATGCAAAAAGAAACAAATGCGATGAATGAATTAAAAAAATTTTTTGGTGATGAAGAAAAAATGTGCACAGCAATGCGTGCAATAAATTCATTCGGACAAAAATATTTACCACGTGATGCGTTTGATGCACTGTGCGCGTCACCCCAGGGAATCCGCGGTATTTACGCGATGATGCAATCGATTGAACCAAACGTTCAAACAGATGATGCAACGCAAAACGAATTAACAGAAAATGATTTGCGTCGCATGATGCGTGATCCAAAATACTGGCGCGATATGGATGCAGAATACGTTCGAAAAATCGAAAGCGGATTTAAAAAATTGTATTCATGATGAAAAAAAATCACTTTCTTCTTTACTATTTTTTTTCTTTCATATAAAATGAAAGTAAGAACAAAAAGGTTTGTTCTATCCAAAAAAAGAAAGGAGAGAAGAATGGCATTCCCATTTCTGAAACCAGCCGCGAAGAAAGCCGCCGCGAAAAAACCTGCGGCCAAACCGGTTGCAAAAAAAGTCGCCGCGAAAAAACCTGCGGCTAAAAAACCAGTTGCAAAAAAAGCAGCAGTGAAAAAAGTTGCTGCGAAAAAACCAGTTGCAAAAAAAGTTGCAGTGAAAAAAGTTGCTGCGAAAAAACCAGTTGCAAAAAAAGTTGCAGTGAAAAAAGTTGCTGCGAAAAAACCAGTTGCAAAAAAGGTTGCGGTGAAAAAAGTTGCTGCGAAAAAACCAGTTGCAAAAAAAGTTGCTGCCAAAAAACCGGTTGCAAAAAAACCAGTTAAAAAGGCATGCGCAAAACGCAAATAATTTTGTGTGAAAAATCCCCAGATTCTGGGGATTTTTTAATAAAATATCCAGTCAGATTTTTTCGTGTCTGACTGGATATTTTTATTTTGGATAATTCCGTATGGAACCCAATTACATTGTAATCGCGGCGCACGAATATGCACAACCGTACTTACAAATTTTGTTTGCGTAATTTTTATTGCGCATTTTTTCATTTTTCTAACAAAGGATTTTTTACAATGTCTGTTACAATTGATCAGGCCTTTACCAAACAATTCGAGGCCGATGTCCATTTGGCATATCAACAAATGGGCACAAAATTACGTTCGACCGTTCGCAGTAAATCTGGCGTTGTTGGCGCATCAACAACTTTCCAAAAAGTTGGACGTGGTACCGCCAGTACAAAGTCTCGCCATGGGATTGTACCTGTTATGAATTTGAATCATGAACCGGTGGAATGTATAATGCAGGATTACTATGCGGGCGATTGGGTTGACGCATTGGATGAATTAAAAACGAACATAGACGAACGTCGTGTTGTTGCGTCTGCCGGTGCGTATGCTTTGGGGCGCAAAACCGATGAACTGATTACAAATGCGATGAGTGGTGCAACCACATCTGTTGGCGATTATACGACGGGATTAACCAAAGATTTAATTTTGTCAGCATTAGAGGTAATGAACGAAAACGATGTACCTGATGACGGTCGTCGCTTTGCAGTTGTTGGTGTACACCAGTGGAATGAATTATTGTCGATGGATGAATTTGTGTCTGCTGATTACGTTGGCGACAATTTGCCGTTGATTTCAGGTGGTGCGTCAAAAAAATGGTTGGGCATTACATGGGTGTTATACAATGATTTGCCGTTAAATTCGACATCTGGGCGCGATTGCTTTATGTATCACGCGACCAGTATCGGTCACGCATCGGGGCAAGACGTCAAGACTGATATTACGTGGCATGGCGAACGTGCAGCCCACTTTATCAGCAACAGTATGTCCCAGGGGGCGGTGTTGATTGACGATGCGGGTATTGTTCGCATCAAATGTAAAGACACAGACAGCACCGATAATTAGTTTTAATCTTATACATAATCGAAAGGAAAAATAATGGCGTTTCAAAATAAAAATCTGTCCGTGATTGCGTATGCAAACGGGTTTACGTTATGGCATTATGTTGCGAACGAAACATTGACGACAATTACTGCATCTGGATATTTTAACGATGTTAAAACGTTGATGAACACAGGGGATATAGTGATAATCAACGCGTCTGATAACACAAGCATCAGAAAAATAGCGGTTGGCGACAGCATCACACTTGCTGAATTATCGTAATGTTTAATTTGAATCTGGGGCGGGGCACCGCCCCATTATTTTTATAAGCGGGGTAAAATATCATGCAAACCAAACTAGATTTATGCACAATGGCATTATTAAAATTGGGGGAACAACCGATACAATCGTTAAACCAAGATACCCCAGCCGCACAATTGGCACTAACTTTATTTGATTCGACGATGGACACATTGTTGGCGTCGCATCCGTGGCGATTTGCCACGCGGCGAATTAAGTTAAAGAAAAATACAGACGGAAATTTTTTAATTCCATCGGAATGCCTGCGGGTGTTACGGTGCGATGGCGAAATATTTGGCAATCACATTGCGGCATCGGGCGACACAATGACAATAACCGCAACAGTTCGTGTTTCGCCGGAAAATTTTCCGGGATATTTTGCATCTGTGGCGGCGACCAAGTTGGCGATGGAATTTTGTATTCCACTGATGGGGGATAAAAATGTTTTCAGTATGTTGGCTGCGTTATACGAAACAGAATTACAATCTGCGAAATTTATCGACAGTGCGGCATCAAATGCACATTCCAGCATAAATAAATTTTCGTTAATTAACGCACGTTTTTAATCGGGGGATTCCATGACAGATTTTATAACGACTCAAAACTCATTTGCCGATGGCGAAGTCGCGCCCGATTTTTATGCTCACGATAATCTGAAAGGATTATCGCGCTTGGAAAACATGGATGTTATTGCGGGTGGCGGATTACGCCGTCGTCGCGGATTAAGTTCGGTTGCGGCATTAAATTCGTCTGGGCGACTGATTCCTTTTTCAGTCAGTGAAACGGAAAATTATGTACTGGCATTAACGGACGGTCATTTAATGATTTATAATAATCATGAACGTGTGCGTGATATGTTGGTTGTGTGGGATTTCGAAGACCTGGATAAAATACAATACGCCCAACGTTTTGGTACAATTATATTTGTTCATCCAGATTACCAACCGTATGTTTTGAAAAAAACAGATACTGGATTTGATTTATCTGCATTTGAATTTGATCGTGATGATTCAGATATGTCTTTGAACATTCCGTTTATGAAATTTGATGACGCATCGGGTGTTCAAATCACAGTGACTAAAAATTCGGCCGGCAACAATTATGCCACATTTACCACCAACAAAGATTTTTGGACTCAATCCAGTGTTGGTACGCGCATAATGATGTCTTCAATCCAATGGCAAATAACTGATTACGTCAGTCCGACAGTTGTTACAGCATATACAAATTCTCAATACACAATCCCATCTGGGGCGGTAACAGATTGGTATGAATCGGCATTCAGTGCCCGGCGTGGATGGCCGTCCAGTATCACATTTCACCAAGACAGATTGGTATTCGGTGGCACAAAATCTTGGCCCAGTGGTATATGGATGTCGCGCGTTGGTCGTCATAATAATTTTAATGTCGGCACGGGTTTGGATGATGAAGCAATATTTTTAACATTGGTGTCCCAACAACGTCAACAAATTTGTACAGTTGTCAGCAGTGACAATCTGCAAATTTTAACAAACGTGGGCGAATGGGCTGTGTCCAGTAAACCATTAACCCCATCTGTTGTTGATATAAAACAACACACGTCTGTTGGCAGTGTATCGTCACGATATTTACCACCACAAAAAATCGAGGGCGCAACCGTATTCATATCGAATACCGAAAAAGATATTCGTGAATTATCATTGGATGCGTTGGGTGAAAATTACAATGCCCGCGATTTATGTACTGCATCCAAACATTTGATGAACAGTCCAGTTGATTTATCGTATAACGCAGATTTGCGCCAGTTATATGTTGTGATGGCCGACGGAAATATGGCTGTGTTGAACCAAAATTCAGCATTGGGCATTTCAGCATGGGCGCGTTATACAACGTGTGGCGAATTCAAATCTGTTGCGACGATTAACGGTATGACGTACGTCATAGTCAAGCGTGGCGACACACATTATTTGGAATATTTTTCAGAAAATATGCTGAAAGATGCGGAACAATATAATTTTTCCTATGTCGCAGCGGGATTGCCTTTGCGCGCGTCTGGGCACAATATTCGCGTTGCGCGAATCAGAAAAATATCTGTACGACTGTGGGATACGAAAACATTATTCGTTAATGGAACGCGTGTTATGTTCCCAGACTATATTTATGCCGATGATGCTGATGGTTTCAGTGGCGACATATCATTAAATTTATTGGGGTGTACGCGCAACATGACGGATGCGCCATGGATTATTTCCAGCGATGAACAATTCAGCACAACCGTATTATCGGTCAGTATATCTGGCAATTACACAGTATAAAATAAAAAAAGGAAATAAAATGGGACAATTGGTATCAGATGTATCGTCTGTATTAGATTGGCGCGATTCAAAGCGCGAAGCGGAAAACGAACGTCAAAAAATTTTGGCTGACATGGCCGCGGACGAACGTGAAAAAACAAATTTAGTTAAAAAAACTTTGGCAAGCCAACGCGCTAAATATGGTGCGTCGGGCATGTCCGGAACCAGCATGTCATCGGGCGCGGTATTAAAAAGATTAAAATCAGATGCGGCGGCACCATACGTTGAAAAACAAAAATCAAACGCAGAAAAATTAAAACAAATTCGTGTATCTCGGCCGAATTTATTACAAAAAATATTGGACAGATTCGACGATTTGTTGGGGTAAGGTTACGTACCTATGCAGGATGAATTTTATCATTTTTTGGATGCGTGGAATGATGTGTTGGGGATGAAAACCCCGGCGCATCATCGTCGTATAATGGAATTTTTGGTCTCGGTATGGCAAACGCATCCACGGCGTGGGTTGTTATTGGCATTTCGTCATTCAGGCAAATCGACGGTTGTGGGCATTTTTGCGGCATGTGTTTTGCGTCTGCGGCCTGAAACCAGAATTTTAATTTTATCGGCTGAATCAGGATTGGCATCGCGAATGGTATCGCATATCCGGCATATATTGGAAAATCATCCGTGGTGTTCTGATTTAATTCCGCCGAATAAAAAAGAATGGTCGTCGGGACGCATAACGGTCAATCGACCGATTGGAATTCGTGAACCGTCTGTAATATGCCAAGGCATTCATGGCAACATAACCGGGTTACGGGCTGATTTGATAATTTGTGATGATGTCGAGGTTCCAAATACCTGTAACACCGCCCAAAAACGTGAAGCGTTACGCGACAGATTACGCGAATTGGATTTTATTCTGTCCCCATACGGCACCATGATTTACATTGGCACACCACATACAATGGACACGATTTACAGAACGCATGATTAACTTACAAAATCGCCATTTGGGCCATTTTTTGGCGCAATCCCTTCGTCTGGGACGGTTGCTGAAATAAAAGAACGTAATTTGATTAACAATTCTTCACCGGCGTTGCCGAACATTGGTAAATAAGTTTCGTATTCTGGCATATCGGCCTGTAATTGCGCACGCGCCCGTTCGGATAAAGGTTGGGTTAACATATCGCTGGCAATTTTCCACAGATAATACGCACGATATGTTTTATTCACGACGGACCATTTATCCAACAAGTCAGGCCGTGCAGACAATGCCGCACGTATAGCCACCAACCAATGATCGCCAAACTTTTTTACAACGTTCAATTGTTTGATTCTGTCCAGACCGTTTTGATCGGTTGTAAAAGCGTTAATCCCAGACTCCAATTCATTCCATTCTGATTTGGTTAATTTAACTGTGGCAACTGTTTCGTCCATCAGTCCGCCGTACGGCAACAAATCGCGTTCAATGGAATCCATGGGGGTCTTTCCACTGCGTAAATTTTTAATATGTTGTATTAAATTTTTCCCAGTTGGTAAATCTGCCAACGCGGCCAAAACATCATCGGTGGCTTCGGCAATAAATACTGGATTCACAGTCGCCCATCCGCCATATATAACATGTTCTTGGCGATACAGGTTTAATAATTTTTGTGCGACGGTACTTGATTTTGCGTTCATTGCCCCCCCCATTGTTCAGAATGATTATTCCATAACAATCATAACGACGCGATGCATGGTTTTGCTGATAATTTTTTCTTCGGGTGCGGAAATCTGGCCATATACTTTACCGCGTGAATCCGCACGAATAATTGCGATTTGGGCATTAGCGACATCGTCTGGGCCCATGGTGTTGAAATCAGCGTCAATACACACCGCCAAATCACCGACGTCCGCGGGTGCATCAGCATCTGCGAACACGTACGCTTTTTCAGGTATATATCCGCCCAATCGTTTTGAATTTGGTTTTACGGCATAAATACTTTGATGGCCTTCCAACGGCATTGGCGCAACCACCATTGCCTTGTCAGATTTTTTGAACAATATGGATTTACCCGACGGCATACCGAACACAGGCACCAATTTTTTGCGTGCACTGTCGTACAATTTTGCGCCATATAAACTGCTGTGGTCGATACCTGAACGCGGGTTGTCGGGAACCAATACAGATTTTACACGTTCTGTCACTTTGCTGATTTGTTTATTTAATTCACCGGCTTTATACAAATCTGCGATTTTATCCAATAATTTTTCAGCGGTATACGCAAACGACCGCGCCAAAGGCTCGATTTCATTTTCGTAAATTTCGCGTTGACCAACCTCGATTTTATGATACACGGACAAAGTCATGCCGGCATCTGCGGCGGCCTGGGCGATGGTTTTCCCAGATTGTTGGCGAATTTTGCGCAGACCACTGCCAAAAATTTTTAATCCGCTGTTTTCGTTATCTTTTAATCTGCGTTTAATTTCGTCTTGCCATTGGCCGGCGACATCATCAGATTCTTTGATGAAAATATCGGACAGTTTGCAACCCAAAATATTGCATATATTCAGCAACTGTTTTTGGTTTAATCTGCGTACACCTTTTTCGATTTTTGAAACCGCCGACAGCGACAAATTCGCCCGACGTGCCAATTCAGTCATTTTCATACCATTGGCCAAACGAATATTACGGATATTATTTGGAAAAATTATTTCTTCTTGGGCCATCGCAAATCTCCTTGGGATTTCTTGACAAAAATTTTAGTCAAATTTGATGGCTTTGGCAAGCACAAAATGTTTACAACGGCATATCATCTGGAATTGCATCGACATCAACGGGCGTTGGTTCTGCATCGTCTATCGGGTTATTTGTTGGCATTGGTGCATTATCAAATCCGTTTTCGCCGCGCGCATTTACTTCATCCAGATTATCGAACAAACTGTAATCGCCAAAGAATGCCAAATGCACAGTCTCGGGGCGGCCATGACGGTTTTTCCCGATAATAACATCAGCCTTGCCGCGTGCGCGTTCCAGACGCTTTTGGAAACTTTCGATAATCTTTTCGCTGGCGTTTCCAGAAATGCGTTGGGATGGATCGCGATTTTCCAGATAATATTCTTCGCGGTACGTAAACATAACGATGTCGGCGTCTTGCTCGATTGACCCAGATTCACGCAAATCGGACAATTGCGGACGTTTATCATCGCGTGATTCGACGCTGCGTGATAATTGCGACAGTGCGATGACCGGAACATCCAATTCTTTGGCCAACATTTTTAATCCGCGTGTGATTTCAGATAACTCTTGGACACGATTGTCTTTATTTTTACCACCGGGCGACGTCATCAGTTGCAAGTAATCGATTACGATTAACGCGATACCACCGCATTTGCGTGCCAAACGGCGTGCGCGTGTACGCAACATGGGAACAGACATCCCCGGTGTATCATCTATGAACAAAGGCACTTTGCTGATTGCATCGGCATACTGTGACATTTTCAAAAAATCTTCGTCGGTCAGCGAACCTTCGCGCATGGCGGACGCAGGTATTTTTGATTGTGATGACAACACACGTGCAGCCAGTTGAGATTTAGACATTTCCAAACTGAAAAACACCACTGCGCCATGATACCGTTCGTTTGCGCGCCCGTATAAAATGGCATTGGCGGCGTTAAAAGCGACATTCATTGCCAGTGTTGTTTTACCCATGGCGGGACGACCTGCAATAATTATCAAATCAGAGTGGTGCAGTCCACTGATAGATTTATCCAATGCGTTCAATCCGGTTGTTAAACCAGATAATTTCCCGTCGGCTTTATATGCAATCTCGGCCTCTTTCAGGGCGTCTTGTAAAGCGGTGGATATGGGGGCGACTTCGCGTTCAGATACGCCGGCCGACGCCATTTCGAATAATTTTTGTTCTGCGGTTTCGATTTGTGCGGTAACGGGATTATCCAAATCTTCGACAAATGCGGCATCTGTTATGGATTGCCCCAGGTTGATTAAATCGCGCCGCAGGGCGTTTTCGTAAACGATACGACCGTATTGTTCAACGTTAACAACGGTTGCGCCGGCTGACGCCAATTGGGTTAAATATTCAACGCCGCCAACGGATTCCAACACGCCTTGCTGGTCCAGGTAATTTTTGGCGGTAATAATATCGAACGGGATGCCTGCGGCAAATTGCCGTTCGGCCAACTTGTAAATTTCTTGGTGTGCGGGATGTGAAAAATGTTCGGGTCTTAAAAATTCAGACACACGTTCCAATGCGCGGTTATTCATCAGCACCGCGGCCAAGACAGCCTGTTCGGCTTCCAGATTTGTTGGCAAAGTCTTTGGGGTAAAGTCCATGTCAGATATGGTATATAAAAATTTTGCTTTTTCAACGCCTTTTTTGCGTGGGTATCGTGAATTAAAAATTCCAATAATATCCGCCGATGGTACGCCCACGTGGCCGGAATTATTTCCTTTGTCACGCCTGGATGAATTGCGTGATGCGGTTGGTGCGCGATATTTTTCTGCGCAAATGATGTTGGAATACATCGCGCCCGATCGCGCGCGTCTGGATCCAGATGCGTTGCACATATACAGCGATGAATTTGATGTAACGACCGCGCGCATCGGCAACGCGCAAATAACGGGCGCAACAATTTATTGGGACCCGTCCAGTGGACACAAAAAATCAGACAGCAGCGTTTGTGTGTTACTGTACCGCGATGATAAAACCAGGTGCGTATTCATCCACGATGTTAAATATTTAATTGTATCGGACGAAGAATTGCATCCGTTAGCGCGGCAATGCGAAATGGTAATCGAATTTATGACGCGCGCAAGACTGCGTAGGATAAGCATTGAAACGAACGGCATCGGCAATGCGTTGCCTGAAATTATGCGCGATGTATCGTCACGACAAAACATATCGATTTCAATAAATCGTATTACAAATCGCATAAAAAAAGAAACCAGAATTTTGGATTCGATTGAACCGATATTAACATCTGGGCGTTTGTATGCGCATACACGTGTTCAATCGACGCCGTTAATATCCGAAATGTTGGGGTGGACGCCAATTGGTGGTACCACGCACGATGATGGATTGGATGCAGTTGCGGGTGCACTGTGCGCCACGCCAACACCCATTCGCCCGTTATCGCGTGGCGTGCCAATATTTTCCGCCAACACAGAATTTGAAATATAAACCAAGGGAGAGTTTAACATGCAAAAAAATTTACAGCAAATGTATCGCCGTGCGTTGGATATGCGTGCGCCATGGATAAATCGTTGGGATTCGGCCATGCGTTACACAATTCCAACAACGGATGACGATATGGCAACTTTGTTTGATGCGACCGCATCTGATGCAGCCGACAATTTGGCGGCGTCGATTTATTCGCTGCTTACACCGCCTGAATCGTTGTGGGTATCGTTGGTGCCCGAAGGCCCCGACTCGCCAGATGCAGTTGCTGCGACAATGGCATTACGCGCAAATTTGAATGATTCGAATTTTTATACAACAATACACCAATGCTATATGGATTTGATAGTTTTGGGTACGGCATGCCTGTTTATGGCTGAAAACCCGATTGGTGCCGCGTCAGCGTTTTCATTCACTGCAATTCCCATGCGCGACATCGCGATTTTGAATGGCGCAGTATTTCACACTGCAACAATGCCTGCACGTGAAGTAATGGAAAAATATCCATCTTGGACGCCGCCGGCCGATTTGCGTGACACAATAAAGCAAGACCCTGAAACGCCATTGCGATTGGTGCAAAGTTTAATCGGAACCGATTTTGTTGCATGGTTGGATGTTGGTGGCGACATTGAAAACAATATCGTTGCGACTGGGAAATTCGAAACAAATCCGTACATCATTTTTCGTTGGTCTTTGGCCAGTGGCGAACTGTACGGACGTGGGCCAGTATTGCGTGCTTTGCCAGATATAAAAACCGCGAACAAAGTTGTGGAATTGGTGTTAAAAAACGCGACTATTGCCGTATCAGGTATATGGCAGGCCGACGATGATGGTGTGATAAATTTATCGAATATAAACCTGACGCCGGGCGCGATTATTCCAAAGGCCGTCGGTTCATCGGGATTGACGCCATTGGCATCTGGGGCTGATTTTGATGTGTCTCAAATAATATTAAAAGACCTGCGCGAACGGATACGCCACGCATTATTGGCAGACAGGTTGGGGTTGCTATCTGAAAAAGAAATGACCGCGACCGAAATTTTGGCGCGCAACGCGGATATGGTGCGCATACTGGGCGCGACGTATGGGCGTTTGCTGCACGAATTTATCCGTCCATTGGTTGAACGCGGATTGCAAATTTTATCACGCCGCGGGGTTATCGACAAAATAAGATTGCACAGCGACGCAGAATTAAAATACATTGCACCAATTACAAAAATGGCGATTGCTGAAAATATGACGATGGGGGAATAAAATGAAAGAATTGGAACAAAACTTTGCCCGCGCGTTTTCAACAACTGCGGGCGCGATGGTATTAAAACATTTGCGAAAAATCACAATAGAACGAGTACTGGGGCCGAACGCCACCGATGCAGAATTAAGGGGGCTAGAGGCGCAACGTGCGCTGGTACATCAAATTGAAAATATGATTCAGCGGGGGAAATGATGAAAAACGAACCACGCAGCGCGATGGGATTTTTGGAATTTTTGCGTAACAGTTGGTTTTTAATCGCGTTTATCGCGGGCGTGATATATTGGGCTGCACGCCAAGATACGTCGTTGGATGAATTGCATCGTACCGACACCAGATTAACAGCATTGGAAAATCGCACAACGATACTGGAAACGGGGCTTGGGCAATTACAGATAAAAATCGACACAATTCGTGAAGATGTTGCACTGATAAAAACCGCAGTAATTCAGTAAAAAAACGGGGCGCATGCCCCGTTTTGGCTTAACAACCTGTTGCTGCGCCAATCCATTTGGAAATGGAAATATCTTTGTGCAGCAAGAAATCATATTCGCAATTGCCTTGTTTATAATGCCCCATACAGGCAGACAATGTCAAAACAGCAAACAAAGCCAACATTACTTTTTTCATCGCGTTCTCCTTTTTACGTAAAAAGCGTACATTTATTATAACGGACAAACATGCGTTTTGCAAGGAAACTATATTCCTGCGCGAATCCATTTGATATTATGTGGTGTCACGACAATTATATCAAACCTGGCATCACCGGTCCAACCGCTGCACGCAATAAAAGTTTCCGCCGCGCGCCGCAACCGTCCAGACTGTCGGTATGTGATCGCGTCCAATCCGGTTGGAATATCACAACGTTTTTTAACTTCTACAAAAATCATTAAATTACCGCGTCGTGCGATAATGTCTATTTCTGCGCGCCCAGTATTACGTCCGGTTGTATAACGTCGACGCACAATACGAAACCCATGCAATCGCAAATACATTCGCGCCACAAATTCTGCAAATAATCCAGTCTGATACGTTGTCATATTATTAAAATGCGTATGGCTTTGCGCGGAAATTTTCGCGTGCGGCCTGGATATTTTCGGCTATATCAGATGTATATCGCCCCATATCGACCAAATCCAACGCACCGTAATAAGCGGTCATCATTGGGTCGTATGAATTATTCGTCGAAATCCATTTATCCGTTCCAGAATTCGGCGCGCCATATTTATCCAAAACGCCTTGCCAGAATGCCAGAATTTTCTTCTCGCGCTGGTCGGCGAATTTTTCGTGTGCGCCTTCGATTTCATTAACGTCATTATTATACAGCACGCGCCACACCACGTTATCATCGGCATTACTTGTAAAAAACACATCGATTGTTTCGCCGGTATTTTCACGAACCAAATGTAATTCGGCCGCGTACAGCAACCCGCGATCCCGCGCCAACGTATACACGCATTGTTTCAGTTCTGCGGGGATAACGATGCCTTGTTGTCTGCATTCATAATCCAGGTTATATTTCCATTCTTTTTGAATCGAATACACCACAGCATCTTTTTCGCGCAAAGAATACAGGCCACTTTTTGTTTTGAAAAACAGATTTTCCACATCTTCAAACGACATCCCCAACATAATTCCGGCGATATCAAAATTATTGACGGTTATCGGTTTCGCGCCCGCATTTATCGAGACCCCCGACATAGTCAAATCTGCATCACCACTGTCAACAATTGCGAAATTGTTAAAATCAAAATCATCAGTTGCCGCAAAAGCCACGGGCGCAGCCAACGAAAAAATCATCGACAAAACAAAACACATTAAACGCATCGACATTACCCTTGGATAATTCGGTTTACCTTGAACTGGAACACTGCGGCAAGTTCGCCCCCACTTTCCAGATGATTGTGTATTGTATCAAGTGGATAATCTGTGCGCATTCCCATTTTATATTCTATATCCATATACATTGTTCCCCTTGTTACAACGGGCGCCACACTGAAATCATTTGGCTTTTCCCACGTTTTTAATTCATAATTTACGACCCAGTATTGTCCGCCATTTGGTTGATATATCTTGTCAATTATACGAACGGTTCGCAACGATTTTTTTGCCGCCAAATTTTGTATTACCACCCCCTGATTGGCTTTCCATTCATCAAATACAGATGTTGCCGACATACGCGCCAACGCCCCCCGGGGACTCATTCTGCGGGCGATGTTTTCCGGGTCTGGTGCGGCATAAAAGTATTCTGTAACATATTTTCGCACCAATAAATCAAAGAATTGTGCATCGCCCATATACTCGGCGGTTTGGGGCACGCCCGGCCGGCGTTCAGATAAATTATCGGGTTGGAAAAAATAAGGATACACGCGTTGGTTTGTACCTGCGTCAAAAATACCGCCGGCGAAATAAATACACACACCGGTCAGCACCAGTAACAACAATCCCAACAAAAACATAACAACTTTTTTCATCAGTTTATCTTGTACGCGTTAAAATCCGCCACATAAAAACCCAATGTTTGCGGATATTTTTGTGTGTTGACTGCGACCTTGGCAAATGCAACGATTTGAATCCGCCCCGACAGATTTGACAAGACATCCGCCGAAATTCGCCATGTTCCACCCGAATCAGTAATCGTGCCGGCAGGTTCTATTTTTATTGCGGTTTTATCTATGAACCATGTTTCGCCTGCATTGAATCTGATTTGATATTTTGGCACGACGTTATACAAAAAGTCTATAAACATATCGTCGCCAGATATACAATACATGGCACATGCTTCATCGCCGTATTTCAAACCACTTTCGATGCCGCAATCCTTTGTTCGGTCGCAAATTTTCCATATTGTGTCATTTTCTGTGGCATCATCGGAAATTGTAAACCAATGCGCAGCAAATTTTACAACGACCGATTGCTGCATCAAATTTGCGGCAGAATACTGTCGCGGCGCATTTCCATGCGTATGCCCAACAACAGACCAACTTCCGGTTAATTCATCGATTGTCACGATAAACGGGTCAATACGTTGGGAACGTACCCCCCACAACAATAAAACACAAACGAAAATAATTACCACAAACAACACACACGACACAATCCCCATGAATCGGGACACCGCAATGCGTGAACCGGCTGGGAACGCAGGCACGTTAAAATCGCTTGGATAATCCAATTGCATAATCCCCCCTGAAATTTTGGGCGATTAAGCCTGATATACCATGATGCACGCGCATGGGCTTAATTTCAATTCGTTGTTGTCGTAACCGACGCCCACGGGTTCGCGGTCATAAATCTGGCCACATCCAGCCAATGCCAAAACAACAAAAAATCCCAATAAAACTTTCTTCATTACTTTCCCCCTTGGTAAGCAAATTATAAGAAAATTCTGTCCCCCCGGTCAAGATATAAAAATATCAGAACTGGGTTTCGAACGATAACAAGAAACGCTGTTCCCGGTCGTACGGTGTCATCTTTAATGGCCAACCCCAACTGAAATTCATCGGTCCCATTGGCGTATTCCAATAAATACCAACACCCGCAGATGTACGAATTGTATCGTCGATATAGTTTGGTACGCCTTGGTATTCATATTCTTCGCGTGGCGGTTTGCCCAAAATACCGTAGTCAACAAACACAAATCCCTTTACCTGGTATTCATCCGGGATAAATATAGGGAAATTTAATTGTGTTGAACCATTAACTTTCCATAATCCGCCCAAAGCATACGTTGTACAGAATTTACTGCGCGATCCAACACCTGCAACATCAAAGCCACGCAACGTTTCGCCGCCCAAGAAGTAACGATAAACACGCGACACGTACGAGTCCCCCAACGGCTGAATCAACCCGAATTCCAATGACGAACGCAATTGCCACCTGTCGTCAAAGAATTTTACCATACCGATAATATCTGCGTTATATCGCATATATGTTTCCGTGCCCCCGAATCCAGTATATGCAACACCCAAATTACCAACAACACCTGTATGCGTATTTTGCTCAAAATTTGTATCCAGATTGTAATACCGCAGGTATGTGCCCAATGTAAATACCGTTGCATCGCGCCAACTGTCGCCCGTTTCCAGCGCGGTATATAAATCATAATTCTGGTCAAAAGAAGCCGACAAACGCACCGTTTGAGACCAATGGTCGGTTAATTTCCAACCCATACGCCCCGCCACCGTCAAAGAATCACGGTCGTATCCAAAACCACCCAACGACGAATAATCGTACATAGTGTATGAAACATCAAATCCCGCAGACAACGGCCGCCCAAACAAATAAGGTTCTGTAAAACTGAACAACGCCTGCTTTTGATATTGTGCGATTGAACCGCGCAGTTGCACTATCTGGCCGCGTCCCATAAAATTAGATTCCGAAATTCCGGCGTCAATCATAAAACCGTTGATATTTGACCAACCAAAACCACCCGATAATTCGCCAGTGGGTTGTTCTTCGACCTGGATATCCAGGTTAATCATATTTTCATCTGCGATTCGATTGGGCACCATCTGAACATTTTTGAAATACCGCGTACGCATCAGGTTTTGTCGACCTTCTTCAATGGTTTGCAACGAAAACGGATCGCCCGAACGCATGGGGATTAACTGCTCGATTACAGAATCAAATGTGCGAACATTGCCCAAAATGTTAATGTTATTCAGATAAATACGATTTGTTTTTTCAATCTGGAATTCTATATCGACAGTGTTATTTTCTTCATTTTTGGTTGGAATTGGGTTTACGTTTATAAACGCATATCCATGATCTGCCACCGCCCCACGCAGATTTGACATAGTTTCATCAACCAAATCTATATTGTACGTGTCACCTTTGGACATGACGATTTTATCATATAATTCTTCATCTGGCACATCTGGAAAAGGATTTTTAATTGTTAATTTTCCAAAATCGTATTTTTCACCTTCATCGATTGTGAATGTCACAGAATAATACTGACGGTCAGGTGTAAATACACCATTTGCGTCGGTAACGTTCATATCTATATACCCATTGCGCAGGTAAAATTGCCGCAACATTTGTTGATCATATAAAATTCTGTCTTCGTCAAATACGTCGAATTGCGTCATAAAACGCCACCA
This sequence comes from uncultured Alphaproteobacteria bacterium, assembly GCA_944389385.1. GTDB lineage: Bacteria > Pseudomonadota > Alphaproteobacteria > Rs-D84 > Rs-D84 > Enterousia. The sequence continues at coordinate 80,730 of CALXMC010000006.1, forward strand.
GGCATGTTCGCGCGATAAAATCGCGTCACGCAAATCGCGCGCGCGAAAAACTTTGTTACCTTCAAAATCTATGCGGCGGATATAAGTCGGATGACCTTCGTCAATTTCATAAACCACATTCACACGATTATCCGCCAGTTCGATTTTCTGTGGCTCGACAGTGGTGCCAAAAAATCCCTTGCGCTGGTACAGTGTTAATATACGTTGAACGTCCGCACCAATAACAGATTCGTCATAGGAATCACGCGATTTCAAACGCAGTTCTTTTTTCAAATCGTCGGTGGAAATTTCATCGTTACCCTCGATGGTAACCATATTTACGGTTGGGGCCTCGGTAATATCGATTTTCAAAACGTTTCCCGACATACGCACAGATACGCGGGAAAAATATCCACTTTCCTGTAATCGTTTGGCAATTTGATTTGCGCCCTCGGCCGAGACATTATCGCCAACCTTTACATCCGCCAAAATCCGAATGGATTCAGCATCCATACGTTGATTGCCAACCACATCAACGCGCGAAACCGTTGCGGCGGTTGCAACGCCCGTCGCCAATATTGCGGATGCAGTAAATAAAATCTTTTTTATATTCATTTTTAATTTATTCCAAATACACGTGCCAAATCATTCCACATGGTCAGCGCGAACAGCGCGGCAATAAACAACCACCCAACCAAAATCGCGATTTCCATTCCGCGCCCGCCCAGTTTTCGGCGTATGATGGCCTCGATAATCAAAATCAGCAAATATCCACCATCCAAAACCGGCAAAGGCAACAGGTTTATAACACCAAGATTAACCGACAGCAACGCAATAATCGACAATAACGCAACAATTCCCATTGACAACGCTTGTCCCGAAACTTCTGCGATGGTGATAAACGACCCCAACTGTTTGGACGAACGTTCGCCTGTGACAATTTGCTTTAACACCACCAACAACGTTTTTGATTGGTAATACGTTTCGCGTGCGCCCGCATACAGACCGTCAAAGAATCCCTTTTTACGCAATTCAGTTTTACTGCCGTCGGCAATCAGCCCCCAACGTTCGGCCGGTGCCAATTGCACACGAACCAATTTTTCATCGCGCAACAATAACACATCTGCATCATGATGCGATGCCAAATCTTTGGCGATAATCAACTCGCCCCAATTGGTAACTTTGTCGTTATCTATTTGCATAACGATGTCGCCGGGCTTTACACCCGCGTTAAATGCAACACTTTCCTGGATAACTTGGCCAACAACGGGTAATTGCACTTCTTTTGGCTGAAACATAAATATTCCCGAGTATATCAACCAAGCCAAAATAAAGTTCATCGTAACGCCGGCGGCAACAATAATAAACTGTTTCCATGCGGGCGCGGATAAATAATGTCCTTTTTTCTTTTCGGCGGGTAACTCGGCATACTTTTTACGATCAAACATATCCTCTTGCCCGTAAATGGATACATATCCACCCAACGGCAAACATGCCAATTTCCAAACAGTTCCGTGTTTGTCATGCCATTTTACAATTGCCGGACCAAAGCCAATGGAAAAAGTATCAACACGAACGCCCGCCCATCGCGCAGCCAAAAAATGCCCCAGTTCATGAACAAAAACCACAACCCCCAGAACAATCAACAATGCGACAATGGCCAAAACAATCTGCATGATACCCGCCTTTTTATAAAAACATTACAACAACACAAACCAAATTATCGGCAAAACATAAATCCATCCGTCGAATCTGTCCAACAATCCACCGTGTCCCGGCAAAATGCGACCGAAATCTTTTAATCCCATTTTGCGTTTAACCCAACTGGCGGTTAAATCGCCGTATTGGGACAACAGCGACACACTGATACCAATCCACAGCAATTGCGGCATAAATACATCTGCGCCCAATAAACCATACATCACAGACGCAAAAGTTCCGCAAATAATGCCTGCAATTTGACCGGCCCAGGTTTTATTGGCGGATACATGTTCCCACATTTTGTCGCCGCCAATCATCCGGCCAAAAAACCAAGCACCAATATCCGCACAGCATATTGTTAATAACAACAACAGCATAATCCACGGCCGCGCACCAACAAACCAAGCCGAAATCGCCACCAAGCACAACAGCAGCAGAAATCCGCCGAACAAGAATTTATTCTTATAAACTGTGTCGCGCGGACAGTGCAGGGTACATATAATCATTTCTGCGACCATACCGATTGCCACGATTGTCGCCAGATATTTTACTGCATGAAACCCGAAATATTCACCCAATGCCGCCAACGCAGCGACCGCGACCATGACTGCGCCAACAATGATGCGTTTTTTTGTATCAGACATTTTCAATTTCCTTATTTTTTACGCCCTGAATAGTTTGCTTTTTTACCACCGCCAAAACGACGATTGCGCTTTGCATATTCATCCAACGTGTATTGCCATAATTTTTCACTGCGCACCAAATCAGGCCAATGTTGGGGCACAAACAACAATTCAGCATACGCCAATTTCCACAGCAAGAAATTCGAAATACGGAACTCATTGCTGGTGCGCACCATCAAATCGATCGGCAATAATTCGCCCGTATCCAGGAAAGTTTCAAATGTTTCCTTGTCAACCGGCGCGCCGGCGGCAATTGCTGCATTGGTTGCGGCAATAATCTCGTCCTGGCCGCCGTAATTCAGCGCGAATACGACTGTGCCGGCGGTGCCTTCGGCGGATGCAGATTCCAACTCGTCACATTTTTTTGCCAAACGCGCGGGCAACCTGTCGCGCGAACCAATTACGCGATACCGCAGATTTTTTTCCAACGCGTGCTTCATGTTTTTATCCAATTCGGTATAGAACAAATCCATTAAAAAATCGACTTCTTCCTGGGACCGATTCCAGTTTTCTGTGGAAAACAAGAAAAAAGTAATCGTCGTCACGCCACGTGCAATAAACCAATCGACCAAGTTTTCAAAATTGGCAATCCCCGCGCGATGTCCCGCCAATGGTGGTAAACCGCGTGCCTCGGCCCAACGACGATTTCCGTCACAGATAAAAGCAATATGCTTTGGAATTTTTGGCGCGTCCGCCGCGACGGACGTGCGATTTTTCTTTTTGAATAAATTCAGCATGTTTTATCCCCTGATGCTTTGGTTAAACGGCCATAATGTCGGCTTCTTTTTGTTTTGCCAACGCATCAACATCGGCCACGCGTTTATCAAACACCTTTTGCAGATCGTCTTCGAATTTACGCTGGTCATCTTCGGAAATTTCTTTATCGGCAACGGCGCGTTTAATTTTACCCATTGCATCCTGGCGAATATTGCGCATAGAAATCTTGGCTTCTTCGGCGTATTTCCCAGAAACTTTTGTTAATTCTTTTCTGCGTTCTTCGGTCAAAGGCGGCATATTCAAACGGATAACCCCACCCGCAGTCATCGGATTCAACCCCAGGCCAGAATCACGAATTGCCTTTTCCACAGCGCCTGCGTTATTTATATCCCAAACAGTCACGGTCAAAGTCTGGTTATCAGGCGTGGCAACGGTTGCGACCTGATTTAATGGCATATCAGAACCATATACTGGCACGCGCACGCCATCCAACAGGTGTACAGACGCGCGACCTGTGCGCAAACCCGCATATTCATTTTGTAAAACTTCTAATGTTTGGGCTGTTTTTTGTTCAACTTCGGCTTTCAATACTTGATAATCCATGTAAAACTCCTTGTGCAAAAAAATGTTAGCAAATAGATTTGACTTTTTGCAAGAAGAAATATAAAATATCGCAGTACATGGGGTTGTAGCTCAGTTGGTAGAGCACTTGCATGGCATGCAAGGGGTCGTCAGTTCGAGTCTGATCAGCTCCACCAGATTTCAGTATGGCGGATGTAGCTCAGTTGGTTAGAGCGTTGGTTTGTGGTACCAAATGTCGCCGGTTCGAATCCGGTCATCCGCCCCAGAAATAAAAACACCCCCTCTGGGGTGTTTTTATTTATGCGCAAGGATGCGGATGAGAACCGGCGAAAAAGCCGTTCGAACCGCCGCAAAAAGGCGGACGGAAGTACGCCGGTTGTGCGCACGCACAATTTTGCAAGGTGATGAAGCGTAGCGTAATAATCCGGTCATCCGCCCCAGTTATAAAACCACCCGCCATGTGCGGGTGTTTTTATAACTCTGGACGGATCCGGATTTGAACCG
>CALXMC010000007.1 GCA_944389385.1 uncultured Alphaproteobacteria bacterium
TATAAAAAATAAATAACTACTTATTGGTGTTAAAGTAAATTTTCAATATTTTTTATAGTTGTTATTTGATAATAATTTGATTTTATGTGCGATGTGCTGTAAAATTCGTGGTATGAGATTGGATTTGGCACTGGTTTCACGGAATTTATATTCGACGCGTGCACGCGCGGCGACGGCAATTAAGTCTGGATTGGTTACTGTAAATGGTGTGCGTGCGCAAAAGCCAAGCTTGGATGTTTCTGAGACAGATGTGATTATTGGTGGGGCGTTGCCCTATTCCACTGGGCGCGGCAGTTTGAAATTGGTGGCCGCATTGGATGCGTTTGGGATAAATCCCGCGGGGTATGTCTGTTTGGATGTGGGTGCCAGTACCGGCGGATTTACAGAAACACTGTTGTCGCGTGGCGCATCGCATGTAATTGCGGTTGATGTTGGAACAAATCAGTTGATGGATTCGTTAAAAAATGATGCGCATGTAACCGCTTTGGAACAAACTGATATTCGGTCGTTGTCCCCGTTGGGTGCAGTCGATTTGATTGTGGTTGATGTGTCTTTTATTTCATTAACCAATATCTGTGACGCGTTGGTTGCATGGAATGCGCCGCAAATTATCGCCCTGATTAAGCCCCAGTTCGAGGTTCCGCGCAGTATTGCCGCCCGCGCGCATGGTGTTATAAAAAGTGCAACTGACCGGCAAAATGCGATAGATATAGTTGTGCAAAAATTTGAAAAAAGTGGCTATAAACAATGTGGTATCATTGAATCGCCCATCCGCGGCGGCAGTGGCAACGTGGAATATTTGGCACTTTTGCGCCGCATGGCGCGATAAAACACCTTGAATTCAGTATATTTTATGTATAAAATTTTTCCAGAATTTAACAACAGGTTATAAAAAATGGCAGACGATATTAAAAAAATTCATGAACGTGAAGAAAAATGGCAACGCCGTTGGGCGGATGCCGCTGTCTTTACCCCAAAAAACGATGGTTCAAAACGACCGTTCTATATGTTGGCCGAGTTTCCGTTTCCGTCGGGTAACGGATTGACCGGTGGGCACATGTTGATTTATTCAGGTTCGGATGTTATGGCGCGTTTTCGTCGTATGCAGGGTTATGATGTGCTGTTTCCGATGGGGTTTGATTCATTGGGTATTTCGGCGGAAAACTATGCCACAAAAATTGGCAAACATCCGTCTGTGGTTGTACGCGAACTGATTGAAAAATTTACGCACAGTATGATAAGTATGGGCTGGTCCATCGATTTGAAATCGCAAATCGCGACGTCTGATCCGGAATACATTAAATGGACCCAATGGATGTTTATCCAGTTTTTCAATGCGGGGTTGGCGTATAAGTCTATGTTGCCGATGAACTGGTGTCCGAATTGCCGCACCACCCTGACCAACGAAGAATTGGAAGATGGTAAATGTAATCGTTGTCATGGGCCGGTTGAAATTCGTGAAAAAATGCAGTGGAATCTGGCGATTACTAAATATGCCGAACGTTTGTTGGATGATTTGAAATTGGTTGATTATCCGGAACGTGTAAAGCGCGATCAGATAAACTGGATTGGTAAATCCACAGGCGCAGATGTTGATTTTATGGTTGGTGATGATGTAATGACCGTTTATACCACGCGCGTTGATACTATATTCGGTGCGACATTCTGTGCGATTGCGCCTGAACATAAATTGGTTGCCAAATGGTTGGCGGACGGGCGTATTAAAAATGCGGACGCGGTACGTGCGTATATAAAACAATCGGCCGAAAAATCCGAATTTGATCGTACGGACGCAACAAAGGAAAAAACAGGTGTGCGTTTGGATGGCATAATGGCGCGTAATCCGTATACTGGGGATGAAATTCCAGTGTTTGTGGCGGACTATGTTTTGGTAAATTACGCACATGGTACGATTATGGCTGTTCCGGCGCATGATGAACGGGACTGGGATTTTGCGAAAAAATTCGGTTTGAAAATTGTTCCTGTGATTGACGGTGGCGATGCGGATAAAGTTTGGACCGGTGACGGTGCGCATATAAATTCTGGGTTCTTGGATGGATTGAATAAATCCGATGCCATCGCGACCGCGATTAAGTATGGTGCGGAACATGGCTTCGCACGTCCAAAGACACGGTTCAAAATGACCGATTGGGGTTTTTCGCGTCAGATGTATTGGGGCGAGCCAATCCCATTGGTGTATTGTGAAAAATGCGGTTGGGTGCCGGTGCCTGAATCTGAACTGCCGTTGATGCAGCCGTATATGGAAAATTATCGCCCGACCGAGGATGGCGAAAGCCCCCTGGCGCGTGCGGCTGATTGGGTAAATACGACGTGTCCAAAATGTGGCGCACCGGCGCGGCGCGAAACAGATACCATGCCGCAATGGGCGGGTTCGTCGTGGTATTATATGCGGTATTTGGATCCGCGTAATGATAAAGAATTTTGTTCGCGCGAACAATTGGAACGCTGGATGCCGGTGAATCACTATAATGGTGGTAATGAACACAACACCCGTCATTTGATTTATTCGCGTTTCTGGCACAAGGCTTTATATGACCTGGGGTTCGTGAATACGGTCGAGCCGTATAAAAAACGTACAACCAACGGATTGCTGATGGGGTCGGATGGGAAAAAGATGTCCAAGTCTGCTGGCAATGGTTTCCAGGTTGATGAAATGGTGGCACGTGTGGGTGCAGATGCTGCGCGTACGACTGTGTTATCGTTGGGGCCGTGGGATACGAATGTGAACTGGTCGGATGGTGCGTTGGCCGGTGTGCAAAGATTCCTGAAACGCGTGGAAAATATGGCGGATAATTTAACCGATGATACGATGACGACCGAACAAGAACGTTTGGTTAATCAGTTAATTGCAGACGTAACGGAACGCTTGGAAAATATGCGTTTTAATACGGCGATTTCTGCGATGATGGAATTTATTAACCAATTCAGTGGTAAAATGCCCCGCCCTGCGTATACGGTTTTGATTCAGATGTTAAATCCGTTTGCGCCGCATTTGACCGAAGAAATTTGGGAACGTTTGGGCAACAAAGATATGTTGGTGTTTCAACCATGGCCGACGTATGATGCGGCAAAGTTGGTTAAAACAACCATGATAATTGTTGCGGCCGTTAATGGCAAACGCGCGGGTGATTTTCAGATTGGTGTTGATGCGTCTGAATCCGATATCGTTGCGGCCGCGCGTGATGTTGCCGCACGGCGTTTGGGTGATTGCGAAATCATCAAAACAATTGTTGTACCGAATAAAATGGTAAATTTCGTTGTAAAGAAATGATAAAAAAATCGCCCGGATGGGCGATTTTTTTGTTTGTTACGAAATCTTTTTCAATCGACGCACGCGACGTTCAGATTCATCAAATGGGCTTTCCAAAAATGCGCGTGAGACCATGAATGTAACCTCTATATCAACATCATCGGCCGCCAACGCCAAAACATTTATATCGTCGTGAAAACGGTCGTCGCGGGCCTGGTCTGGGCGTTCGCAGCGTGATGCACGGATGTGGCGGTAACGGTTGGCGGCAATTTGCATGCCTGCGCCCGTGCCACAGATTAAAATACCACGGGATTTTTCGTCGTTCGCCATCGTGTCCGCCAAAGTTTTTGCGATATCAGGAAAATCGACGGGCGTATTCATATCGTCCGTCCCCAGATTTACAACGTTGTATCCAATTGCAGACAGCATTTCAATCAAATACAATTTTACACTGACGCCGCGGTGATCGGCGGCAATATATACTTTGGAAATAGTTTTATTCATTTTTTTTATCCTTGCGCTTGGCCAATTTACACTCCAACCCTGTGTTGCCCGTTATATTTAATGTGAAATAAGACAGAACGCCCGTCATTTGTGCGTTGCTGAAAATGTTGGCTGTGCTGACCGTGGCGGGGCCATCCAGTGCCCCGTGCAGGAACAAATTCGTTGCAACAATTTTTCCAGTTACGCGCCCGCCACGACCGATGATGACGGTTTCTGCCGTAACGTTGCCGACAATATTTCCGTGAATTTGTACCGTGTGGTCGGTTTTAATGTCGCCGGTTAATTTGCATCCTGCGCCGATGATTGTCGGCGATTGTTTTTCCTTTGCGTTTGTAAATGCCAACATTTTATTTTTCCTTTACGAATTTAGTCGGATCAAACGGCACACCTTTGTACCGAATTTCATAGTGCAGATGTGGCCCGGTTGAACGCCCTGTCGACCCAGCCAGTCCGATGACTGTGCCTGGGCGTACCCAGTCGCCGCGTGCAACATTTATTTGTGATAAATGTGCGTACAATGTTGTGAATCCCAACCCGTGATCGATTTCCACAGTTGTGCCGTATCCCACGCGTTCGCCCGCCGATACCACGCGTCCAGGCGCAGGTGCCATCAGTTCCGTTCCGATTTTTCCGGCAAAGTCAATGCCACGATGTTTTTTTTGTTCGCCGGTAAATGGGTCTGTGCGTGTGCCGTAATTAGATGTTACACGAACCTTTTCCACAGGTGCACCCAACGGCAACATGATGTTTAATTTTGCCAATCCATTCCATAATTCCAAATCATCGGCCAATTTTTGATATTTCGGATCCAAATCTTTATCAAATTCAATCGGACTGAATGCCGTTCCGACCAAAGGATTCGAGAATTTGTTCGCACTTTGAATCAGTTTGTTTTGTGTCAAACCCAATGACGCAATTGTGCCACTGATGTTTTTCAGGTTATCGCGCAATGTTTCAATGTTTTCATTTGTTAATTTCGATATTGCGTCGGTTATTTGTATGTCGGCTGTTGCAATTTGCTGCATAGATTCAACCAATTGGGTGTTGCGCTTTTTCAGCATTTCATTTTCGGCGCGTGTTAATTCAAATTCCGCCGATAATTCAGATAAATTTCTGTATTCGGCGGTATAATCTTCGTTGGTAAACATTTCGGCCAGACGGGTGCGCAGAAAATCCAATTCGCCCCATGTTTTCAAACGAGAATTCATTAAATTTTCTTTGTCTGTGTCGGTTAAGTCCGTCGCATTTAATATCTTGTCATCGGTTACATTTAATTCGCGTGTTAAATCATTAAATTTTTCCAGATATACCTGTAAATCCGTCATTTGACGTGCGTGCAGGGATTTTGCCTGTTCCAGTTCTTGGGTGCGATGCTGCAACATTGGTCGATGGTACACAAATACATAGGTTGACCAAGTCGCCCAAATTACCAAACCAATTTTCCCACAGAATTTTGTAAAACGCCAAAAACTGCTTTGGCGGAAAGTGTAAACGTTGCCACGCGGTGTGTCCATAACGGTAAATTCACGTGGCGGAAATATGTGGCATATCACACGCCACATCGCACGAAATGGCGATGTTATGAATGCCCACAGGGATGTAAAATATCTTGTTATAAAATTTATCATGTCCATCAAAGGTTAGCCAAACATTCGTCAATAGTCAAGCCATCACGTAATACGGGGTCGTAATTCATGGAAAAGCCCCGGTATAACACCGCCCCGCCCCGCGAGCCAACGCGTGCGCGCAATAACACGCGTTCGGCCGTTTTTTTTGCGCCAAACAGGGGGATTATTGTTATATCGCCACAATGTTGCCGGGTTTGGGTAATAATTTCGTCCAATCTGTCGGCGGAAACAATTATGCAAAAATACCCATGTGGGCGCACACGTGCAATGCACTTGCGCGTCCAGGTGGTTAAATCTGCATTATGGTGCGCATTGTGTTTGGCGGGCGTTCCGCGAAAATACGGCGGATTTGTTATCACTGCATCAAATGTGCGGGCGGTGCGCCATGTGGTTATGTCGGTATTTATCAGTTCGATATTACGATGATTTAATTCTGCATTTTTGGCGCATTCTGCCAGCATTTTTTCCGATATGTCGATGCCGGTTAATTGAATTTTTTCATTGTGCGCAATTGCACACAGGCCTGCCCCGCCCGTGCCAATGCCTGCGTCCAGTACGGTTTTTACATTATGTGGCAAATATGCCGCCAACCATACTGCGTCCGATGTTGGGTTGTAACAGGCGCGAAATATGCGTACTTTACCGCCCATCAGGGTAAAAATTTCTTGTTTTTGTGCCATGTCTGTATAATAATTCAACAAATAAAAAAGGCAAGTTTATGTTTGAATCAAGTATGATTGTGCAAAGCGCTGTCAGTGCTTTTAATAATGCGGCGTTGTTGGCACCTGGGTTTTTATGGTGGGCCATTTTGGCGATGCCATTGTTTGCAATTGTGTATTTTTGCAGCAATGCAATTACAACGCGTATCGGTTGGAATAAAGAAAATATAACTGGGCGCGCGTCTTTGGTTGCGGTTGTTTTAACGGCGGCGTGGATTGTATTGTTTGGTGGTAATTATGCCGTTTTACGGGACAACGCAACTGTATTACCGTTTTTAATTGCGGCGGTCGTTTTTATTTCGTCTGTGTTTATTGCTTCGTACAGAAATGTTTTGAAATTTCCGCGTTTTCGTGATGCAGGACGTGGACAAAAATGGGGTATTGTGGCGGGATGGTTGGTTGTTTTGATGGCAATTGGGCTGTCTGATGTGCATACGTGGTGGGGGCCTTTGCTGCAAATTGGGGCGTTTTTATTGGGCGTTTTGGTTGGTCGGGTTGCGCGTGCTGAAATGCGGCCCATCCCAGGATGTATTTTAATAATTGCGCTGGTAACAGTTGCGATGTTAATGCAGCCTGAATTTTTCAGATTTGGGCAATTGGGTGCACTGACGCCGATACATTTGATGTTTTTAATTTTGATGGCGGCGGCAATATCTGGAACGGTTGCGTTGCGAAATGTGCGACCACGCGGTGCCATTCGACACAGTGCATACGTTAAAATAAAATGGTTGTTGCGATTTATTTGCGTGTTATGTATGGCGTTGTTTGTTATGACCGAATCTGTGTTGGTGTTTTTGGCAATGATGGCGGTGTTCTTTGTTATGTTTGCGTTGTCGGTTTGGCATGCAGACAAGTTGGCCGGACATTCGGATGAACGTATGTTTGCAATTGCGTTGGGGATTTTTGGAATTATTACAGTTATGCCCGCTGTGACCGGGATTGGAATTTTATACTGGGCAAATTTGCCGGCAAATGGCGACGCATGGCGCGGAATTCGGACGCTGTTATAATTCGTTATATTTATTGAATACAAATTTTGATACGAATAATGTACTATTTCGGTAAAAGTGATATGAAAATAGTAGGTACGTTAATATGATACATCCAACCGCAATAGTTCATAAAGGTGCTGTTTTGGGCGCCGATTGCAAAATTGGTCCGTTCTGTATAGTTGGTCCAAATGTCGTTTTGGGCGACCGTGTGGAATTGGTTTCCAATGTTATTATAGATGGTAAAACTTCCATTGGTGATGATTCTATTGTTTATCCGTTTGCAGTTCTGGGTGTTATGAGTCAGGATTTGAAATGGCAAGAAGAATCTGCCATGACTGGATTACGTATTGGAAAACGCTGTAAGATTCGCGAGTATGTTACAATACATTCTGGGACACCTGCGTCGGATGGAACTGTGATAGGCGATGATTGTCAGATTATGGTTAATGCGCACGTGGGGCATGATTGTAAAATCGGTAACAGTGTTGTGATGTCTAATTTGGTTCAGGTCGCTGGACATGTAGAGGTCGAAGATTACGCAATTTTATCTGGTGGTGTGATGGTATTGCAATTTGCCCGTATCGGACGTAATGCGTTTATCGGTGGCATGTCAGGTGTTGGTAATGATGTGTTGCCTTATGCAATTTATGATGGACCACGCGCGGTATATCGCACTATAAATCGTGTTGGTTTGATGCGACACGGTTTCACCAATGAAGATATGCACGCGATTCATTCGGTGTATTCGGCTGTGTTTCGCGGCAAAGATGGAACGGTTGGCGAACGTTTGGCACGTGTGCGCAAAGATGTGAAGCATAATAAATATGCAATGGACGCAATTGATTTTATAGAAAATCGTTCAAAACGTGGAATTGGCACGTCTGAAAATGCAGAATAAAAAAATCAAAATTTTTATCATTGCCGGCGAAGTTTCTGGTGATGTGTTGGGGGCGCGTATAATACGCGAAATGGGTGATGCCCAGTTCGTTGGTGTCGGTGGCGAAAATATGATTGCTGCGGGGTTGAATTCGTTGTTCCCAATGGCGGATTTATCAGTTATGGGTGTGGTCGAGGTTGCTTTTCATGCCCGCACGTTAATACGTCGGATAAATCAAACCGTTGATGCGATAATTGACACGCGGCCAGATGTTGTTTTAACAATCGATTCGCCTGGGTTCGCAAAAAGCGTTATAAAAAAATTACGCAAAATTCCCGCAGGACGCGATTTAATTAAGCATGGATTGAAATTTCATCACGTCGTTGCGCCCCAGGTTTGGGCTTGGCGTGCGGGGCGGGCAAAAAAGTATGCACAAACGTTTGATAAACTGTATGCGTTTTTTGATTTTGAGATACCTTATTTTACAAAATACGGTTTGGATACGATTGCGGTTGGGCATCCTGTATCTGATGGATTGTTGGGACATAAAAAAAAGTCACGCAGCGCGGGTACAACTGATAAAATTATATCGCTTATCCCCGGCAGCCGTATGTCCGAAGTAAAACGTTTGTTACCCACGTTTCGTGATGTTGCGCACCAATTGGTTGCAGATGGTTATCGGGGATACAAGTTTGTTATCCCGACCGTTGAAACAACGGATAAATACATTCGGCAACAAATCGCAAATTGGGATGTAAAACCTGAATTGGTGCCGGCAAACGCGCGGTATGATTTGTATGAAAAAACATATATCGCAATCGCGGCAAGTGGCACTGTTTCAGCAGAATTGGCAATGTTGCACATTCCGGCGATAATTATTTATAAAATGAATCCAATAACGACTTGGTTGGTGCGCAGTGTTATTCGTGTTAAATGGGTGTCGTTGGTTAATATTTTATTAAATCGTGGTGTGTATCCGGAATTTTTGGGGCCGGCATGTACGACGGAAAATATTTTGAATGCTGTACAACAATTAACCATACCATCGGTTCGCAAAAAAATGGTTGATGAATTGGCGGGTGCCGATGATTTGTGGCGGCGACCAGATGGCGCGCCCGCTGCTTTGATTGCTGATTCAGTGAAAAAATCGATTATAAAAAAGTAAAAAAAACGCCATTTCAAATGGCGTTTTTTGTTTTTGTATTTTATAACAATCCATCTGGTAAGTTTTCATAATCTGTGACTTTACCGTTAATCAAGGATTGGCACAACCCTGATGGACCGGCGTCTATACCCGGGGGACATATTTGATTCAGGTATGTTGGTTCTTTCAGACACCAATCTGTATCGTCGGCCGATGTGCTGGGGGTAAATATTTCAGTGGATGTACATTCACGATCGTTGGCCCCCGACGGCGTTACAGGGAATCCACCGATACATTTCGGACTTTTCCCGTTTTTACTGCGCCGGCCGCCATTTTCCCAACACAAACACGCACCCCATGATTGAGTATCCACGGTAATATCGTAATCGCGTGGGCACATATCTTCCCCTGTACTGATTCCGTACAGTTCCACCAGGTTTGGATTTAATCCTTCGCCGCCACCGTATTCCATTGAACCAGAAAAGTTAGATATACACTGATTGGTTTCAGCATACAAACCATTCTTGATGAATTGTAATTCCAAAAATCTGCCTTGGACATTCATACATTGAGTGGTTAAACTGTCGACAATTTGATTGTAAATTTCCGTTGCAACCCCCGTTGGCCGTGGTGTGTGATGTGCCAAAATACGTGCGTTGTATATGGTTTCAAATTCTTCGTCGATTGAACATTGGTTGTCAGAACAATGGATTCCCAATCCGTGTTCAACTGTGACGGGCGTGTCCCGTAACGTTCCATATTTCGGATGCTTTCCCAATCCGCCCTTTTCGTTATATTCGCCATTGACATCATAGTAGAACATTTGTTCATTACTGTATTTACCCAATGATGCGTTAATTTTATCAAATCCACCGAATGCAGCCTCCATCATTTCGGGGGTATTACATGATGTGATGGTTTTTAATTGTTGGGCGCATTTAGAAACAGGGTTATCCTTGTCTTGGGTTGGATTGCTGTTGTCATTGCCGGTGTATTCGTACAGTGTAAACCAATCCAATGCCAACCCCGTTTTGAACAGACCGCTGTATGGATAGTAGAAATTTTCGTAACCTGTGCCACCATATTCATCAAAGCATTGCTTGACGACGGCACGGCACGCGGTTAATGTGTCTGTATCTTGACGATGATTTATGTAATCTGTGACTATATTTTGTCCGTCCGTTTGTTCATAGAACATCATGTTACATGAATCTATGTAATCACGACACATTTCATTTGTTAATGTTACCTTGTCCGGTTGTAATAATATTGTGTCGTCGCTTATCAGTTCTTTCATTGCGGCGGTTAATTGTGTGTTTGTGTTCATATAGCACGTTGATACCAAATCAAAGCACCCTTGTTTAATTGTGCTGACTTTTGATTGTTGGGCATAGTATATATCCAACATTGCTTTGTCCAGATATTCAGCCCAAACAGTGTCCGCGATTTCTGTGCACTTGTCCAATGCAGGTTCTGCAAATTTTTTTACACGGTTCACAAAATTATTAACAAATGTCTTGTTTGCCAAGACTTTGGACAATTTTTGGTCGGATGCATCAACACCGTCTGCGAATTTTAACAAATTTCCCAATTTGTAAAAATCAACAACGCCTGCGATTGGTGCGCCGGTTGATACGTCAATAAATTCGCCATTATCCAGGCATTTGTGATATCCGGATCCACAAACTTCTTCGCTTAATATGGCCGCTTCAACATTGGCCAGGCAAGATGCCATATCGTCGGAATTGTGTTCTTGGCGATTTTCCACACGGGCCAAATCCAACATAGCACTGCTTTCGCGGACGGCAGATTTCATTTCGCGCTGTTGTTGTTTTAATGCGCTTTCAACAGTGTTGCAATCTTGTTCAACCGCCATTAAATATGCGTTTATTGCGCGTTGTAATTGCGCGTCTGTACAGTCGGCACGTACAGCCTCGCGACATTGGGGATAAACCGCATCGTATAAATTTCGCCCGTTATAAGATGCGATGACCTGCCCTGCGTCGGCGGTGCCGAATGCGTTTACAGTGTCAAATGATAATGTTATGCTGTTTAAGTCCGAGTATTTGCCGCCAACCGATGCGTCGGTGCCACGGATGGAATTCATTATCGCCTGCAATAATTGTTTTGACGCAGATGTATCCGCAGTTAACGCGTTTTCGCCCTCGGACGCGGTTTTCATGGCTGTGGCCTGGGCGGCAGTCATGCCCACCACATCCAGGTTTTCATTAAATACGGTTAATTGACTGCCTGCATCCTGCATTGTTTCGCGGATTTCAGTCAAATCAAAAACGCGATTGCTGCATGAACAGCGCCGATAATCGTCATTTTTTAATTGGCAAAACTGATCCATGCAGTTGAAATATGCGCTTTTGCATTGTTCATATTCTGCACCAACACGCGTACTGGACATACTTTCCGCCACAGTATCCAATGTGGCCGCACGTGGGGTGGCGACGGTCGCCGCCCGCGATACGCGCAAAGATGCCGGTTGTTGTGGTGTACGTTGCACGGTTGTTGTGGCACTGCGTGATATTATTGTATCGGCGCGCGCGTTTGCCGATGGTTGCACAGATGTGCGTGACGTTGTTGTGCGTGAAGTATCCTGGGGGGATGTATTATTGGCGGTTCTTGATACAGTCGGTGCCGCAGTTCGTACAACAGCACTGCGCCCGGCAACGGCACGTGTGGTTGCAGTGCGCGAAATTGTATTTTGATTTTGTTGATTGGCATCATTGGCGCGATTCGTTGCGTTTTCATCACGTACAGCCGCGCTGGCGACGCCAATGCACGTGGCAAATATACCGATAAAATACAGAATCCTTTTCATCCTGAGATAAATAGTAGCAAATTTGCAATTTTCAGGGCAAGTGTTTTTATGTCATAAATGTGTGTGGGGGCACAGACAAGAAAATCATTTTTCTTGTTGCAAAATGTCGAAAGTTAATATAATATATGCAGGCACCCGCGGATATGGCGGAATTGGTAGACGCGCCAGTTTCAGGTACTGGTGGCAGCAATGCCTTGGAGGTTCAAGTCCTCTTATCCGCACCACGGTTTCGGGGTTGTAGCTCAGTTGATAGAGCGCTACGTTCGCATCGTAGAGGTCGTGGGTTTGAGTCCCATCAGCTCCACCAAGATTTTTACCGCCATTTGGCGGTTTTTTATTGACAAGTATATCACATACGCGGTAGTATATTGCACAGATTTTCAAGTTCTGGGGATATGGCGGAATGGTAGACGCTGAGGACTTAAAATCCTTTGGTCATTGCGACCGTGTGGGTTCAAGTCCCACTATCCCCACCAAGAAAATCCGTGTTGGTTTTGGATGAGTAGCTCAGTTGGTTAGAGCATCACGTTCACATCGTGGGGGTCGTTGGTTCGAGTCCAATCTCATCCACCAAAGTATTATAAAAATCCGCCGTTTGGCGGATGTTTTTTATCTTTTATTTATCTTAACCCCTTGGCGCGGCAACATGCCGATGCGGCACTGCGCCAATCGGAGTATTTCTTGCTGGGGCTGCGCAAATCTTGCCACGGTTTCCAACCGCTGCATTTTTTGTTGTTCCCAGAACCAATGCAGTTGGCATAACGGCGCAGCGTACATGTTTGGGTCGAAACCTTGCCCGTGTCAGTGGTGCACTTTACAACCACAGTTTGATTTTTTGCATCGTCACGCCCCAATTCTTTGGATGATAATAACTGGTACGCGTCGGACGATGCCACAGATACGAATATTAAACATAATGCGGTTATTGTTTTTTTCAGCATGGCACACCCCCATTTCATAAACATTATAATCAGTGTGTACGAAAAATACAACGGGTATTTATTCGTCGCCAATATCGCGTGTGGTCCATGGTTCGTCGTTCATAACCAGATAGTATAATTCAGGATTATCTGTATCGGGATTACGGATTATTGGACGTACCACATAAATATCGACATTGCATGCGTGATTGTTTTGTTCGGTTTGGATTGTGTCCAGGTTAAAATGGAATTTATTTGCAAAATCCATCGCCTGTAAAAATGCGGCATCATCGTCTGCGGCACTGTATGCGTCGCCCGCCCACATCAACCACATTCCGTGATTCACAACGTTTTCTTGGCCCTGTAAATCATCGGCAGACAACAATCCCAAAGGTTTGAATTCTATACCGCTGGTAAAATCACCGGTGCTGGTTTCGGTCCAATCGTACATGCCGCCTATGAATGTTAAAATACCATATATAATACCGCCTGTACGTTCCAGACGTGCCATTGCGCCCGCGTTGCGCATTGTTGATACAAACAACCAATCGCGTATGCGGTTGGATAACGTGCTGCTGCGGGCAACTTTTTCTGCACGACGGATAAGTTTTGTTCCACTGGATGCGGCACGAACCGCGCGCCATGTGCGGGCAACCAAATTACCACGTTGTTTTACAGTACGCAAACTGCGCAGTGCATGACGATATTGGTTTAACTCGGAAAAAGTTTTGCTGTATTCGCGGTATCTGCGAACGTTGTCATTTGTGCGTTCAAGGTTGCTTATTGTTTTTTCATAGTTTTCAATTTCTTTAATTTTATCTGCGCGACGGGCGACACTGGCGGCGTCGGTTAAATTTTCTAATTCCGCCAATTCTTGTAATGCTTTGCTGTGTTTTTGTACCAATCGTATATAGTCACGTACGTCGTCAGTGCGCGACAATGCTTTTAACGTCGTGGACAGATTTTTTAATGCACGTGATGCGCGTGCCGACTTGGTTGCGCCCAGGGCGACCGTGCCTGTGCCCGCTGTTGCAATTGTTATTGCGACATCAAGTGCGATTTCCAAATACGAAATCCATCGCAGACTTACGTCGCCCGCAACATAGTAATCGTTTGTGTCATCTTCCAGATTAACTGTTTCTTCGGTTGCACGGTTTATCATTTTGTTTTTACCCGTCAAAGCGGATTTTCCAGTGCATTGGGAACCTTGGGGAAATATTGTATCTATGTTGTTTTCCAACCACTGTAAAGAAATTGTATTATTTTTATCTGGGCCGACAAATCCATCCAAAGTACCAGATTCCACCACCAAAATTCCATACCATGCGGGATCAGTATTCGTCCAAACCGAACCATCGTCTGGGGATATACGTGGATTGGGATCGGACGGTAAATCACGTTTGTTTGCCAATGTAATACGTTGTTTTAATATCTTTGGTTGGGTTTCGTAATTTATAACAATTTCGCGCCCGCCCGGAAAAGTATATTTTATTGGCTGTAATTTTATAGTGTCGTCGTCGTCCAATTCTGCAAATTCAGGGCACGCCAATACCGTTTGCAGCAAATCGCCATCTGAAAAAACCGAGTTAATCCATTGTTGGACGGTTGCCTGGTCCGCGGATTCGGAAATTTTGTTTGCGTTTGCAGCCAACGCATTTGCAAATGCGGCCGTTGCACACTCTGTGTCGGATGGTTCTGTATATAATAATATATCGACAGGGACAAAGTCGGTTGCCCCGGCAGGAACATTAACGTCGGTCGCGCCGCCCCCAACCAATGTCGCGTTGTTTGTACTGACTGCATACGCGGTGGGGGCTGTAAATACAGTTAATATCAAAAAAAATAATAATTTTTTCATGGCGTTTTATATATAGTTTGCGCAACGTTGTAATAAATCGGTATAACGTTTTTCTATCGATTCCAACAAAGTATCATAATCAAGTGAAAAGTCATTTGAAAAACATGCGTTGTTTACCTTGTCATATCCATCTGGACATTCCCATTTCCAACAAACATTTTTTTCATCCTGATCCCATTTTAATGCGCCCTCGATACCCGGCATAGGTGCTGTATATCCGCTGCAATACCGTGGTTCGCATGTTTGACTCCAAAAATCGTTTTTGAACCATCCGCCAATGGTTTCATCTGGGGTGTCTGTGGGGTTTTTCTTGTTCTGTAAACATTGGCGCACCATGCCGTATACAGGCTCGATCGATTTAACATTACCATTGGCGTCGCGAACTTCATACCCACAGAACATATATCCGCCGATATTTACATTGCGATCATATTTTTCCAAATCAACATTGCAACATGTATTATCCTTGGTAACTGGATCGATTAAACAATCGGATTTTACGATTGAAAAGACTTTCTGAGACCCGATTGTGCGTTCGGTATATCCCAAATCTATGTCAGCCGATGAATTGGTGGATAAAGCCTTTTGCCCCAGTTCAGCGTACGTATATTGCCCTTGTAATTCAGCATAACAATCGTTGAATTTTTTTTTTACGTTTTTACACTCGTCCAATTTTTGTAAATCTGACAGATAAATTTCCAATTGTTGTTTGGCATTTTCGCATCCTGTGGTCGATTGTATCGCACCAGATAATCCGGCCAATTGTTGACCCGGTAATTGTCCCGCAGTTGTGCCGTTGTTGGATATGTTTTTCAAGTTCAATGGTTCGTATGCGGATGCGTCTTTGTATGGCGCGTAACCCGCAGCGTCCAGTTGGGTCCGTTGGGAAAATGTCAAATCGTTCGCGGTTTTTGGAAAATCAGCACGCGCCAAATGTTCACCGCCCCCACCATTTGCAGATTGCAGATTTTTTAATTCGTTTTCACGATCCAACATTTCTTGCATCCATGGGTCGCCCTGCCACGTTGGCAATTGCGGATTCGCAGGATTTTGAAATTGGTATTTTTGTGTATTGGCGTTTGTGTTTGGTGTGGTTGCGGTTGGAAATGCAACCTGGTGTCCCGTTGGTGCAGCAACCGCGTTTTGTGATTTATATTTATCAAATTCTGTTTCAATATATCCCGCGCATGGGGTTACATAGTTACGGTTTGGCAAACTGGCCAACTGGATGGTTAATGTTGGTCTGGCCTCGCTTATATCCATGCCAACGCAATTATTACGCGATGCGCAAAACGACGACACCAACGCGCCAACAATCGCCGTGCAATCAGATGTGTCCACATTCGGTCCGGTCACATAAATTGGCACAGGCATTGTTTGATTATACGGACTGTCCGGGTTCCAAAACGGATTGGAAGAATAGTTTTGAACGTTTTGAATTTGGCCGTATTCAGAAAATGGCGTGGTCGCACTGGGGAATGTTGTCGCCATGGCAGGTGCGGCCAGAATCGCGCCAATTATAAAAAATAATGTTGATGTTTTCATTTCCCTGTCCATTATCCCTGTCTTGACATATTATATCAAAAACATCATTGTAATTAAAGATAAAATTCCACCGAATATTAAAAATGGTGCAAACGGAATGAATTTTTGTTTTTTGAATATGCCCCATATCAAACCTGCAATACATGCAACGATTAACGATGTTGCCAATCCCGTTGTTCCCAACCATACCCCAACAACGGCAATTAACTTGATGTCGCCCATGCCAATAGGCGCGGTTTTCCCAGGTTTGATTTTTTCAAACACATATCCGATAATGGCGGTTATAACATATCCCAAAATTGCCGCAATTGCGCCGTCGCCTGGGGTAATTGGCCATGGATAAAAATTTGTTATAACCAATCCGATTAACAGCAAAGGGAATAAATATACGTCTGGGATAATTCGACGTCTGAAATCCGCCCGACAAATAAGCCCAGATAACACCACGGCGACAATTAACAGCAGAATAAAAAATATATTGGAAATCATATTTTTCCCCCTTGCCTTTCGATTCGATTTTATGTTACAATTATACCGTTATATATAACAAGGACTTTTTAATATGAGTAAAGGTTGGGACAGCGCAACGCTGAAAAAGTTAAAGGCCCTGGT
>CALXMC010000008.1 GCA_944389385.1 uncultured Alphaproteobacteria bacterium
TGAATGCCCACCGCCCCAGAATCCACCCACGCAAACTTTGTTTGCGCGGGGCCCGGTGTGGGGGCGGGGGGTGTCGCGCAAAGCGCAACGGGGGGTGGGGTTTATCACCCGAAGCCTTGGCGAAGGGGGAAACACAAGTAACTAGCCCCGCTGTCATTGCGAAGGAGCGCGAAACGTTGAAAACGTTGGCGTACGACTGTGGCAATCCAGTACAATATGTCTGCGGGCATTCGCCCGCAGTGCTTTTTTATTTACTGGATCGCCACGGTCGTTTCACTCCCTCGCGATGACAAAGGGGACTAAGTGGCTAATCCCACACTTTCTTTGTCATTCCCGCGCAGGCGGGAATAAGGTCTATTAAATTTATATCGCGGGTTACAGATAAAAAACACAACGCTGAATTATTTCCAAAATAAAATAACTAATAACAATCCAAGCCCTATTCCCGCCTTATCCATCCCGCAAACACATTCGTGTTTGTGGGGATCCCGGGCGCAGGAATGACAAAAGGGACTAAGCACCCAATTCCGCAGTCTCTAACCACCCCGGCGGTCTGGTGACCGCCACCCCTCCAATGGAGGGGAACTTGGTACGTTCCCATCGCGGTCTAAGTTCCCCTTTACGACGGATGAGATTGCTACCCCAGTACTGTCGCAGAACAAAGTTCCCCTCTGTGGAGGGGTGGCACGAAGTGCCGGGGTGGTCTAATCCCCACCGCCCCCGGACCCCGCGCGACGTGTCGCGTGGGTGGAACATGGGCGGGGGATGTCGCGCAAAGCGCAACGGGGGGTGAGGACAAGTAACAAGTAACTAAAAAATCCCGCCGGATGGCGGGATTTTTTCCTAAGCAGCCCGGTACGCATCAGAATTGTGCGCCAAATTTAACGCCAAATCCCATGCCATCAACGATTTCCCAATCGCCCGAGCTGTGATCCATTTCACCAGAAATGTATGCACCAACGAACATATCTTCGTCGATGTTGTAATTCACACCAAATTTACCAGTCCATGAACCAGCATTGTCAAATTGATCATCCAACATACCGGTATATTCTGCCCCCAACATCAAAGCCCAGTTGGAATCCAGTGACAGGAATCCATCAACACCCGCAATCAAAGCATGTAAGCCATCATCACCCCAGTTGAATGATTCAGAATTCAGGTAATTAAATTCAACATGGCCGGCAACTGTCCACATATCGGTTACATAGCCTGCGCGAACACCAACGCCCCATGTATAATATGTATAATCTTCATCCAAGAACGACTGATGATCGCCCCAAACTGGATTCAAAGCATACGACGCATACGCATCAACTTTCCAATTCATATCATCCAACAAACGATAATCCGCGCCGATTGCGAACGCATCCCATGACATAGTGTCAAACCATTCGCCTTCGGACAAAGATGTGCCAACCCAAACAGATGCGCGGTCTGTAATTCCATATCCGAACTTTTCAGCCAATGCCCAAGAATCAGCATATTCAGTATTCGATGCCAATTCAGTCATACTGTAAAAGCGACCCTGATCCGGGCGATACATCGGGTTATCGTTAATAGCCGCGTTCGCACCAGTCGCCGCAAAAACTGCCAACAAAGATGTTAAAACTAATTTTTTCATAATATATCCTTATGGTTCGGTTAAAAGACTAGATTCCTTTCACCTAGTCAGGAATATTTTACCCCTCGATTCGTTATACTTTCAAGAATAAAGATTTTTGCATTTTGCCCAAAAATATGATATATTACGCGGGCACGCGAATCGGATTTTATTCACACAAAAACGATACACCGCCCATATTTCGGGCGGTATATTATTTTGCAATAAAATTTTATTAACAAACAAAATCATTAACAAAATTAACGAATGACGAAATTTTATTTTTTATTTTGTAATTTTTTTATCTCGCGCCAGTCAGCCTGATTTTTTTTATGTTGTTCATACGTACGCGAAAATTTATGCCCACCCCGTCCATCGGCCACAAAAAACAGATAATTCGTATCGGCCGGCTGTAACACAGCACGTATTGCATCCAATCCCACATTTGCGATTGGTGATGGCGGCAAACCATTCCGTGCATAGGTATTATATGGATTATCTGTTTTCAAATGTTTGCTTAATAACGGACGCCCACGCATATCACCCAAACCACCGGTCAACGCATACACCACCGTCGGATCCGCCTGCAACCGCATACCATCGCGCAAACGATTTATATACACACTTGCAACAATTGGCATTTCAGATTTTTTCGATGTTTCTTTTTGAACAATTGACGCCAACGTTACAACATCATCCCACGTTTTCAGCGGCCGCGGTGCAATGCGCCCCGCCCTGTTCCAATTTGATTCCAATTCCACCATTTTTTTGCGCATTAAATCCAACAACGCCAACCGCGACGTTCCGCGCGCCACACGATAAGTATCTGGAAACAAATCGCCATCTTGTAAATTACACACAGGCAAATCAGTCCCCGCACCACATTCAACGTCGCCCGTCAAATTATTATCAGCCAACAACAATTCTTTGATTTGTTTAACGGTTAAACCCTCGGGCACAACGACGGTTGTGGCGGCGACATCACCATGTGCAAACATATTTGCAATGCGCCAAACACTGGTACCGCGCGGAATATCATACTGGCCCGATTGAATACCGCCCCCATTACCACGCACAGCAATTTTGAACAGCGGCACCGATTCGATTAACCCACGCGACGCCAACCGTGTGGCAACCCCGGTCACAGTATCGCCGCGCGCAACAACGAACGTCGCATCACGCGTCACAGCCGACCGCCATCCAAACACGTACAACACCACCAGTACGACAATTATCACGGCCACACATGCAATATTTACATAACGATTTTTCGGAATAAATTTTTTTATTTTCATGACTGGATAATTATACAGATAAAAAACAAACTTGCAAAAATAAAAATGTGCCGCAGGCGAAATACCCGCGGCAACCACCTGTACGTACAGATTTTATTTTTCTTCATCTTTGCCAAAACCGATTACGTTTTTCACAGGCTCGATAATCGTGTCTTTGGCACTGTCCAGTGTACGAATTAACGCGCGCCGAATTTTACCTGAAATCGTCATAGGCAAACTGTCCACGAATTCGATAACACGCGGATATTTATACGACGCAGTCCGCGCACGCACATGATCCTGTAACTGACGCACCAAAACATCAGTACCCTGGAAATATTTATTCAAAACAATTGTCGCCTTGACCGCCATACCGCGCGTTGGATCGGGAATACCAGTAACCGCAACTTCGCGCACAGCGGGATGTTCCAATAAAACACTTTCGACCTCGAACGGGCTGACACGATAACCAGACGTTTTAATCAAATCATCGTTACGCCCCACGAACCAATAATATCCATCATTGTCACGGTACGCGACGTCCCCAGTATGATAAAAACCATCACGGAAAACTTTGGACGTTAATTTTTCATTTTTATGGTAACCCTGGAACAATCCAACCGGCCGGCCACTTTTCAAAGAAACACAGATTTCACCAACCGTACCATTGGGAACTGGGCGACCGCCCTCGTCCAACAATTGCACATTCCAACCCGCGGCGGGCATACCCATACTGCCAGGCTTTGGTTCAATCCATTCGTTGTTAAACAATAAAATACAGGTTTCAGTCTGACCAAATCCCTCGCGCAGTTTTATACCGGTTGCGGATAAAAATCTGTCATAAACCTCGGGATTTAATGCCTCGCCTGCGACATCGGCCTTGACCAGCGCAGACAAATCGTATCGTGAAAAATCCGCATGGATTAACATTTTATAGACTGTCGGTGGCGCACAGAACGACGTAATATGATACGTCGCCATGGCATTTAATAAATCATGCGCGGTCGCAATGCCTGAAAAATCAAACACGAATACAGTCGCGCCCGCCAACCATTGCCCGTACATTTTGCCCCACGAGCATTTTGCCCAACCCGATTCGGACAAAGTAAAATGAATATCGCCATCGTGCAAACGCTGCCAAAATACGGCCGTGTTAATATGCCCCAACGGATACGCAAAATTATGCGCCACCATTTTCGGCATATCGGTTGTACCACTGGTAAAATAAATCACCATGGTATCAGTATTTTCATTTGGCACGCGTTCGAACACATCCGATTCGGTATCGATGGATTCCGCAACATCGTCATTTGAAATCAGTTGAATATCACGATCACCAATCGCAGATTTTATTTCATTCAATATATGCCCATCATCAAACGCAATAATTGCGCGGGTTGCGGCCTGCTCTATACGATATTCAATATCTTCGGCCTTTAATTGGTTGGTGGATGGGATTGGTATAATACCGGCCTTGTGCATAGCCAACATTAAAATCCAATACTCCCAACGCCGCCGCATAAACAACAACACAGTATCCCCGCGTTTCAGCCCACGCGACGTCAAAAAATTCGCAACAGAATTCGACATCCGCGATAATTCACGAAATGTAAATTCTTTTTTCACACCACTGTCATCGGTCCACAGCAGTGCGACTTTGGTTGGTTCTTCACGTGCCAAAACATCAATCACATCGTACGAGAAATTAAAATGTTCGGGTACAATCGGCGCGCCATTTTGAATATAATCTTCGTATGAATCAAATTTATCTTTTTTCAAAAATTTCAATGCAAACATATTCGACCTTTTATCAGTACCCAAGAAAGTATTGCAAATATTTTTTATATGTAAAACAAAAAACGAAAATTATTTTTATAACCAGGATTAAATACAAAAAAAAGGTAAAATCTGTCTGCCACCAAAAGCCTTGTGCAAAAGATGGTCGGAGTGACTGGGTTCGAACCAGCGACCTCTACGTCCCGAACGTAGCGCTCTACCAGGCTGAGCTACACTCCGATATCCACGAATAAAGCAGGCCGATTATGCACCCACCACAACAAAAAATCAAGGTTTTTTTTCGGCATTTTATATCGTTATAACATCCCCAGATAACTGGGTTTTTTGTTGTAAAGATATGTCGAGTCCAAACCTTGGATTTAATTCGACACAAATAAAAAAAACGGGGCGAATGCCCCGTTTTTATTTTTCAAATCGTTTTATAATCAAACTGGCATTTGTGCCACCAAAACCGAACGAGTTACTTAACGCAACATTAACAGTTCTGTTTTGCGCCACATTCGGCACCAGATTGAAATCACCAACTTCATCTTCGGGATTTTCCAAGTTAATCGTCGGCGGCACAATTCCGTCACGGATTGACATAACACAGAATATCGCCTCGACCGCACCGGCGGCACCCAACAAGTGCCCTGTCATGGATTTGGTTGATGACATACACACGTCTGTACCCGCGAACAAAGTTTTAACCGCGCTTAATTCGCCAACGTCGCCCAATCCGGTTGAAGTACCATGGGCGTTGATGTAATCAACATCTGCCGGTGTCATACCCGCATCATGTAACGCAGCCTGCATGGCACGCATACCGCCCTCGCCCCCCGGGGCCGGCGCAGTAATATGATACGCATCACCCGACAAACCGTAACCTGCGACTTCGGCATAAATCTTGGCACCACGTGCAACGGCATGCTCGTATTCTTCCAGAACCAAAATACCCGCACCTTCGGCCATAACAAAGCCATCGCGATCTTTGTCCCATGGGCGCGATGCCTTTTGCGGTTCGTCATTGCGTGTGGACAAAGCCTTCATCGCACAGAATCCCGCAACACCGATTTTACCAACCGCACCTTCGGAACCACCGGCAACCATAACATCCGCATCGCCATGTTGGATTAACCGCACGGCTTCACCAATTGAATGCGCAGCGGACGCACACGCGGTAACAACCGATAAATTCGGGCCCTTTAATCCGTATTTAATCGAAACGTGTCCCGCGGTCATATTTATAATAACCTTTGGGATAAAGAACGGACTGATATGCCGCGGTCCATTTGCATATAATTCCGCACAGTTATCATAAATAGTATTTAACCCGCCAATACCCGCGCCAATGGACACACCCATACGTGTTTTATCGCCATCAAAATCAGCCAACCCGGCGTCACGCATGGCTTCATCCGCGGCAACAACACCGTATATTATACATTTGTCCATCTTGCGTTGTTCGCGCACATCGACAACCGCATCTGGGTTATACTGCCCGGGTTCGGTTCCGATAACGGGCAACCCCGCGATTTGCGATGCCAAATCAGACGCATCAAACGTATCTATTGCGCGTACGCCGGACACACCATTTACGATATTTTTCCATGCGTACTCGATTCCAGTTCCAACCGGTGAAACAATTCCCATACCGGTAATAACAACTCGCTTCATTTATTTAATCCTTTATCTGAACACAGCATATAATAACTGGTTTTGCGCCAAACGTACAGAAAAAAATCCGCCAACGATAAAAAAATCGTGACGGAATTATTTACATACAAACCGACCCAGCGATTATTTTTTATGTGCGTCAATATATTTGACAGCATCACCCACAGTTGTCAATTTTGTGGCATCTTCATCTGGGATAGTGATGTTAAATTCTTTTTCAACTTCCATAACGAATTCAACAACGTCCAGTGAATCGGCACCCAAATCATTTACGAATGCAGATTTTTCTTCGACTTTCGCCTCTGGCACGCCCAATTTTTCAGACACGATTTTTTTGACTTTGTCAAAGGTCGTCGTTGCAGAATTATTTTCAGTTGTCATTTTTTATCCTTTATTTAAGTTAATTTTGTGGCCCACTTGCGGGCGTCATTACTTAAAACTATCATTTTATGTATCAACTGTCAAGAAATTATAACAAACGATAACAAATCGTCAAAATTATTGAGCCAACAATTCGTCCAATAACGCATTCATATTATTACGCAAATCTTCCTTGTCAGACGCCCAAACCAATTGCCGCATCAAGAATTTATGCACATCGTCCATGGTTAAATTCGGGATACCGGCTGCATCTGCAATACGTCGCCATGCGATTCGTGGATCTGTCAAATGTCCACGCCCCCGCCCTGGAAAAACCCAAACACTGTCTTGGGGTAAATCTTGCAATAACACCACCGCCATATCGGACAGCGGCGCATCACACCAAGTATCATGATTAAAATCCAAATCGCGCCACTGCATAGAAAACACACGTGATTTCGGCGCAAATCCATACACCAACATCAAAAACGCGGCGCGCAAATTCAGATCATCTTCGTTGTTAATAACGTGCATCAAACGATGAAATCCCGCACGATTCAACGGCCGCACCCGGCGATTTTGTTGAATTTTGGGCAATCCATTCGCTGGATTTATTTTAATATATCCTGAATCGACGGCATATTTGAATACACTTTGTAAAAATTCCTGCATCCGCGATGCGATTGCCGGCCCGCTTATTTTCAAGATTACATCCGCAACATCATCACGCGTTATATCAGAAATATTTTTGTTAATTATGGGATTCAAATGCCGTGCGATTGCGCGTTCCATTTTATATCTTGATGTACTGTTTCTGCGCACACGTTTTTCAAGATATATTTCCAAAAATTTTTTCAGCGTAATTTTTTTTCGGTGCACGCGTGGCTTTTGCATTGCGTTTTCCAAAATTTCAGGCACTGCATTTCGTGCATATTCTATATCAACATTTGGATAATTGCCGATAATTATACGCTTGTCCCGCCCATGCACACGTTTTCGAACAAAGAAAGTTTTAACACCGCGACTGGTAACATACATCCGCAACCGTGGCTCTGAAATATCCTGGACGACATCAAACCCCGTACTGGGTGCCGGCAAATTATCCAAAATAAACGGATTAAAAAAGAACTGATGTGCCATATCGTCCTCCAACGGTTAAACTTTAACGCATTTTTTCATCCCAAAAGTTTTTACGTACCTGAATTGTTTTTTCAAATTCTTTCAAAATTCTGAAAAAATCATTATTTCGCTGATAAAACGGGCAATCTTGTTCATCGCATGCGCCCCAAATATCATTCGGGTTAAATTTTTCACAAAACAAATCGTCTGTCCCGGCTTCCCGTTTCACACATGCCCGAACATCGTCTGGATTTTGATTTTTCCCCAGGTTACGAATCAAAGAATTGTATGTACATATTTTATCCAATCTTAACGATGCGCACCTATATGTTAACTCGCGAAATTCGTTCAAATCTGCACGTTGCTGTTTTATACTTGTTGTTAATAAATATCTGATATTTCTCATATTATAATTACCTCGTATTACTTTGTTTATGTAACAAACGACTGCCAAATAAAACATTACGTGCAACCATTTGTGCCGAATTATTTACACGTCGTGCCCCAACGGATAAATTTACATAGTTCACAATATCGCCGACAGTTCGCATATCAGCCATCCATGTATCATCCAGTGGTGCAAATCCCTTACAGTGCTTTTCCACATCATATTGTATTTCCAATTTATCCAAACTGTCCAACCCCAAATCTTTTTCCAAATCTGTACCAGTCCTGATAATAACTGGACGTGTTTTGAGTATTTTTGTTACGGATTTTTTCACAATATACAAAGGATTTTCGACGTCTGACGATATGCGATTGCGCTTAATCTGGTCAACATATTTTACGATATCATCAACCGTTTGCATATTATCAATCCAGTTTTCATCCATTGGGACAAATTTTTTTAATTTACTTTCCAAGTAACATTGCAAAGTTGCTTTATCCAAACTGTCAAAATTCAAATCTGTATCCAGATGCGTATTTTTACTGATTGCGCTGGGTTTCACATTGAACTGGCTTGACACAGTTTTTTTAACTACATTAAACGTACCCATAATTATTTCCTTTGTTATCTGCAATTTGCGAATTTTTGTGTCCAATAAATTTTGCGCTGTTTTTCAGCCGCCCGACATTCATGCAACGTATTAAAATAATCTGCATTCAAATCGTAATATTTACACACAGTCAATTTACACACGGAGTCATAGCAGAATCGCGCACACACATCGCCCGTTTGTGCCGAGATGCACGCATCGTTATCATATTCCAACACCCGCCATTTTTTTGCACATTCTTTACGTACAAATTTCACATATCCAGACAATTTTCTGTACTGTTCAATATCGCGACAAATGTCACGTCCAGACGTTTTCAATACATACGACACAACTGACATATTTTCAAAATCCTTTTATTTTACTCTGTTAAACTTTTCTGTCCAAAAAACAGACTTATCACGTTTCAAATTTTCGTAAATATCTTTATTTTCGAAATATTTGCTGTTAAATTGGTGATACATGCAATTCACCCGATGACACGGCCAAAATTTTTGTGCGAAATAAGGACACTCGCATTTATATTCGCGCAACACATCAAACCCCGTTTGCACATCCCAATCAGGCCCCCATCTTTTTTGTTCACAACCGGCAAAAACCTGGGCCGACGGTGCCAATTGAACATGTTTTCCAAAATCAGCCACCATTCCGATACGTGCGGCACGCATTGTCCGCCGCGCGCGCGTAATTTGAGCATTTAACAATCTGTATTCATCCAAATCAGCACGAATTTGATTATACGGTGTATGCAAAAAATATTTAACCCAACCCATAACATATTCCTTTTTACTAATTTACCTTTAACGCATTTATGAATGCAGACTGTGGTATTTCGACATTACCGAACGTCCGCATACGTTTTTTACCTTCTTTTTGCTTCTCTAACAATTTACGTTTACGCGTAATATCCCCGCCATAGCACTTTGCCGTCACATCTTTACGATATGCAGCGATGGTTTCACGCGCGATAATTTTTCCACCGATTGCGGCCTGTAACGGTATTTTGAATTGGTGTCGCGGTATTAAATCCTTTAACCGTTCAACGATTTGCCGTCCGCGTTTTTCAGCCGCACTGCGATGACACATAAACGACAGCGGTTCAACATTTTCATCATTTACCAGAATAGACACCTTGACCAAATCAGACGGCCGATACCCCTGGACGACATAGTCAAACGAAGCATACCCCGACGATATAGATTTTACGCGATCATAAAAATCGAACACTATTTCCGCCAACGGCAATTGGTACACCAACACCGCGCGATTACCGACATAGGAAATATTCTCCTGGACACCGCGCCGTTCCGAACACAGCGACATAATTCCGCCCATATATTTATCAGGCATCATAATCGTTGCGCGCACCCACGGTTCTTCGATGGACGCGATACGCGTCTGATCGGGCATATCGGCCGGATTTTCCAAATCTATAACCGACCCATCGCGCAGATAAACTTTATACAACACGCTGGGCACAGTATTTATTAAATTCAGTCCAAATTCGCGCCGCAACCGTTCGCTGATAATTTCCATATGCAGCAATCCCAAAAATCCGCACCGCAATCCGAACCCCAGCGCAGATGATTTTTCCACCGTAAAAACAAACGACGCATCATTCAAAGCCAACTTTTCCGCGCCATCACGCAGTGCCGGATAATCATCGGCCTGGACCGGGAAAAACGAAGCAAACACCACCGGCACAGACGGCTTGAACCCGGGCAAAGGCACGCAATCGCCACCACTGCGGCTGTCCACAATCGTATCGCCAACTTTGCAGTCATGAATGGTTTTCATCCCCGTGATAATAAATCCAATTTCGCCCGTATTCAGCGAATCGGCATCAACCATTTTTGGGGTAAAATACCCAATTTTTTCGATAACGTATTCGGCGCCAGTCGCCATAAACCGGATTTTTTGTCCGCGCGCCAATTTTCCATCAACCACGCGCACCAACACCACCACACCCAAATAAGAATCATACCACGAATCCACCAACAACGCCCGCGCAGGCGCATTTTCATCACCCCGCGGCGACGGCAACCGATTAACAATTTCCTCTAATAATTCAGGCACACCCGCCCCGGTTTTTCCCGACACACACAACGCATCTGACGCGTCCAACCCAATAACATCTGCGATTTGTTCGCGCGCGGCGGCCACATCACTGGACGGCAAATCGATTTTATTCAACACAGGCAACATTTCCAAATCATTATCCAACGCCAAATAAGCATTCGCCAAAGTCTGCGCCTGGACCCCTTGGGTTGCATCGACCAGGATTAACGCCCCCTCGCACGCGGCAAGCGACCGCGATACTTCGTACGAAAAATCGACATGCCCTGGCGTATCCATCAAATTCAACTGATACACTTGACCATCACGCGCGGTATAGTTCAAACGCACAGTTTGCGCCTTTATCGTAATTCCGCGTTCGCGTTCAATATCCATAGAATCCAAAACCTGTTCTTTCATTTCGCGCGATTGCAGTCCACCAGTATATTCAATCAACCGGTCAGACAAAGTCGATTTTCCATGATCTATATGCGCGACGATTGCAAAATTTCGGATATTTTGTTGTTTCATACTTTCACACCTGATGCGGCAATGATACACCAGTATATGGTAATCTGCAACCATAAATTTTTAATAAAACAAAGTAACCAATCCGATACCCAAACCGGCCGCGATAATTGCGACGATGGTCAGCGGCCAAAAATATTTTTTAACGATTGCATTGGCGCGTTCTTGGAAGAAATACAACAAAGCCGCAATTGTTGCGAACCGTCCAGTTCTGAAAATCGCGGACACGCCGATAAAGATCCATATTGGATATCCAATGAATCCCAACCAAAGCGCCAATAATTTATACGGTATCGGCGTAACCGCGGTCAACACTATGATTAAAATCCCATATTTGGAAAACATAGGCTTGATTGCCGTTTCGATTAAATCATAATCTGAAAAAGTATTTATAATCCAAAGTCCCACAGAATCCCACAACCACGCGCCAATCATATAAGCAATTGCGCCCCCGACAATCGACCCCAACGATGCCGCGATTGTAATTGGCAACGCGCGCCGCTTATTTGCGATGATTGGCGGCGTCATAAAAACTTCGGGCGGAATGAACAAAAAAATAGACTCGCACACAGTCAGCACGAACACAATCCACGCGTACGCGCGACTTTCAGACTTGCTTAAAATATACTCAGCGAATTTCACGACAAACCCCCGCCATGGAAAATTTACTTGATTGTAATTTAATAAAGATTAATTTACAATCGATATTGAATAAAAAACGGAATAAAAAATGAAGAACCAAAGAAACACGACATCAAACCGCCCTGCCCGCATGGCCAGCACAGTCCAAACAATGGTTGCACAAATTCTGCGCGAACGCTTTGGCGACGACGGCTTGTTGGGGGGTGTATCATTGGTTGGCGCGACTGCGCGCGGTGGCACCCAGTTTGTACATTTATACTATTATTCGCGCAATTCCGACATCGCCGCGGTACAACGCCGATTGGACGAAGTAACAAAAACGATAAGGTATGAATTGGCATCACGCCTGAATCAGAAATACGTACCTGACATCAAGTTTGAATACGACGACACACTTGACCGCGCCGAACGCCTGGACAAGATTTTGAAAAATTTGTGATTTTCCCCCACCCCATCACGGAATAAAGTTCCCCTCTGTGGAGGGGTGGCACGATACCGGGCCCCGCGAAAATGCAATTTTCGTGGGTGGTTGTGCCGGGGTGGTTTATCACGAGTAACGAGTTACGAGTAACTAGTAACCAATAATACCCACCGACCCCGGGCCCTTTTCTCCAATAGAGAGGAACTTAGACCGCGACGGGAACGTAACAAGTTCCCCTCTGCGGAGGGGTGGCACG
>CALXMC010000009.1 GCA_944389385.1 uncultured Alphaproteobacteria bacterium
GAATCGGTGCATCATATTAAACCGCCTGCATCGCGCAAGGACAGTGTTGAAATGTTCATCGTTGCGTTGGGATTCAAGGGATAAAAAGATCGTCGATTTTTTTTTCGGCGATTTTTTATTTCATCTTTTCGGCAGCGGTGCGTGCCAATTCGTCACAGCGTTCGTTATATGTGTTGCCATTGTGGCCACGCACCCAAACCCAATGAATTTTGCGGGTTTGCGCCAGTTCATCCAATTGTTGCCATAATTCTTTGTTTTTAACAGGCTTTTTCGCGGCCGTTTTCCAGTTGTTGTTTTTCCATTGTGGAACCCAGACCTGCATGCCGTTTTTTACATATTGACTGTCAGTATGGATTTCGATTTCGTTGTGATGGCGGGTCGCGGCCAATGCGCGTATGACCGCCGTTAATTCCATTTGATTATTTGTTGTGTTTGGGGCGCCGCCACTGCGTTCTGCAATATTTTTGCCGTCGGTCGCAATAAACGCCCATCCGCCGGGGCCGGGGTTACCCAAACAACTGCCATCTGTCCAAATTTTTAACATTTTTTTAGCCTTGGTTTTGTGATATAATACCATAAAATGAGATTTGATGCCAAACAATTACGCGAAATGTCAAAATCCGTGCGTGCGCATGCGTTGGATGCCATACGACACGCGGGGTCGGGGCATGTTGGAATTGTGTTGGGCGCGGCCGATATAATTACCGCGATTTATGCGAATTTTTTGCGTGTGGGGGTTGATAAATTTGTACTGTCCGCCGGGCATGGCAGTGCGTTGTTGTATTCTGTGCTAAGTTTGGCGGGATATGATGTCGGCGATTTGGAAAGTTTTCGAAAAATTGGCGGTTTGCCGGGACACCCTGAATTTGGAATCGATGGTGTTTTTGCCACAACAGGTCCGTTGGGGCAGGGTGTTGGGAACGCGGTCGGGTTGGCGTTGGCCGAAAAAATCAAGGGTGGCGATGGCGTTGTGTATTGTCTGTGCGGGGATGGTGATTTAAGCGAAGGCGTCGCAGCCGAGGCAATCGCATTCGCGGGACGGTATGATTTGGATAATCTGGTTTTGATTTGGGATGATAACGGCGTAACCATCGATGGCGCGGCATTGGTTGATGTTGATATGCCTGGGCGGATGGCGGCGGCCGGGTGGAATGTTAAGTATGTTGATGGAAATAATTTTGCAGATTTGAATCGCGCTTTGCGTGGTGTTACGGGGCGGGGCGCGCCGACGTTTGTTGATGCGAAAACAATTATTGGCCGTGATTCCAGATTGGCCGGGATGTCTGCGGCACACGGGTTGGATTTGTCTGACCCAGAAATGATGGTGTTGGTGGCAAAAAATATTTCGTATGATGGGGATTTTTTGTGGGCAACAATTGCAGATGAAAAGCATGAAAAATATTCGCCAAAGTTTTCAAAAATAAAAACGAATAAAATCCCAGTGCCAGATTTGGGGGATGTTACATCAACGCGGGAATTATCGGGCGCGTATTTGGAATCTTTGCGTGCGTCGGGGGCCGATTTGATTGGCGCCAGTGCGGATTTAGGCCACAGTACAAATGTAAAAACAAAATCGTCTGTTGATATTGTGGCGCCTGATTTTCGCGGAAATTATATAAACTTTGGCGTGCGCGAACATGCAATGGGCGCGATTATGAATGGTATGTTGGCGGGTGGTGTGCGCGTGTATGGTTCGACTTTTTTGGTGTTCAGTGATTATATGCGTCCGGCTGTGCGGTTGGCGGCGATGTCTGGGTTGCCTGCGATTTATGTGTTTACGCATGACAGTATTGCCGTTGGTGCGGATGGTCCAACACATCAGCCGATTGAACAATTGCCTTCACTGCGGTTGATTCCGAATTTGAATGTGTATCGCCCATGCAACGGGGCCGAGGTTGCGCACGCATGGAAATCCGCCATTGCGGATGTTCATCACCCCAGCGCAATTGTGTTATCACGCCAAAAATTTAATCAAATTGAAACGCCATCGAATGCGGATTTATCCCGCGGGGCGTATATAATTCATTCTGCAACCGCGCATCGCGTGCGTGTGACGATTATCGCAACCGGGACCGAGGTGCCTTTGGCCGTGGATGTTGCGAAAAAATTGGGTGATGCGGTCCAGGTGGTCAGTATGCCGTCTGTTGCGGATTTCAGACGCCAAGACAAAAAGTATAAAGATAAAATATTGGCCGGGTTTGTTGTCGCAATCGAGGCCGCGGCATCCGCGCCTTGGTTCGAATTTGCCGATGCGGTTGTTGGTATCGATTCGTTTGGTGTGTCGGGCGATGGGCGCGATGTGTATGCGCATTTTGGATTTGACACAGACGCAATTACGCGCGATATTTTGAAGAAAGTAAAATAAAATCATATTATGGCTGAATACGAATTTGTTTTATCTTCGGGCGAACATATCCCCGTCGTTATCGTAACGCGACGTGGGCTGCGCAATATTACGCTGCGGCCGAAAACGCGTCCTGCGCGTGAAATTCATATTTCAAAACCGTGGATGACACCGACATCAACTGCGCTGCGATTTTTGGAACAAAAGCGTCATTGGTGCGAACGGATTTTTGATAATGCGCCACAGAAAATTACTGTGCGGCCGGGGGATGAAATTGATTTTTTGGGGCGGCGCGTTTTGTTAAAACATGATTCATCGCGGCGTGCGAATGAATTTATTGTGCATGATGATGTAACGGCAACGTTGGTTGTTGGGGGTGGGGCGGATATGTTTGAGCGGCGTGTGCGTGATTTTATTCGGTCTGAATTTTTGGTGGCCGTTAAACAAATGGTGCGTACTGCGCCGCGTGAACTGTGGCCGCAAAGAATTACGATTCGCGACACGTCGTCCCGTTGGGGCAGTCGTTCCACCAGTGGTACAATGTCTTTTTCATGGCGGTTGGCATTTGCGCCGCGTGATGTTATGCGATATGTGGTTATGCACGAATTGGCGCATGTTGTGTATATGGATCATTCGGCTGAATTTTGGCAAACTGTATCGCAGTTGTACGGATTTGGGGTGGAACGCGCAAAAAGATGGCTGAAACAACACGGCTCAGAATTACACAAATATTTTTAACTTGTTTATTTATGGCAATCGGTTATACTGTGAATTGAATCAGTGGGGACATTGGTTCAGGGATTTAGCAATCCCATATCCATGCGGTACGAAAGTGCCGAATATCCACCGACAATATAGAACTGTTGTCGGGTTACCTGGCCAATAGGTCGGGTTGTGTCGGCGATACAACAGGTTGCATCGCAACCGAAAACCGACAGGTCATTTATGGATATGATTTGCTAACTTCCCGACCACCACAGTTTTTGGTGGTTTTTGTTTAACGTTAAAACAAAAAAGGAAGAAGCAATGAAAAAAATATTATGTGGTTCTGTGTTTGCTTTAATCGCAACCGGTGCAATGGCGGACGGGTTCTATATAAATCCCCAGGTTGCATACAGCATTACATCTGTGTCTGAAAATCGTGTGGAAAAATCGTCACAAAACGGTGTGTGGGCTGAATTTGACGGAAATAAACACGAAAGTTGGTCTGACACAGGACATAAATTTTCACCAAAAATTGCGGTCGGTTATGAATTTGATATGGACAAGGCTGGTATATTGTCAGTCGAGGCTGAATATGGCCACGTTGATAATTTCTTTAACGCGGTTGGGTTTGATGCGGCTGAAGATGGCGATAAACCAAATGATACCGATGTCAGAAACTTTACATACAATGAAAGCACATTGGGATTGAATGTTAAATACGGATACGAAGTATATAAATTCATCCCGTATGTAACGGCCGGTATCGGTTATACCACAATCGAATCGGAAAATAATTTCCGCAGTGGGCGTTATTTCTGGGAAACACCGGCGACAACTGAAAATATGTCTTGGAATGTTGGCGTTGGTATCGAAGTTCCAGTCACAGACAATGTTGCGTTCAATATCGCGTATAAATATACCGATTTGGGCAGTGTAGAATACACAAACGGTATGTTTTATGACAACCACAAGGAAGGCCAGGGCGGTATGACAAGTGTGTTTGATTCAGATGTTGATTTATATAAACATGAAATCATTGCCGGTGTAAAGATGTCTTTTTAACATCATTGGTCATTATTGGTTCGGTTATTGTATCCCGCGTTCTGCGCGGGATTTATTTTATAAAAAACTTGCAAAGTGACGGATTTTGGGTATTATTCGCGTATGATTTATAAAACATTTGTTTTTGTTGCGTTGCATCACGCCCGTCGGGCGGTGTGTTTATAGCGTTTTTAATATATTTGTGATATAATCAGTTTAATCAAATTGCCAAAGTGTATGGCATTAACCACAGGATTAAAAAATGGAATTAAAACCAACAAAAACTTTGTCTGGATTTGTCGAATTATTGCCGGCGCAACAGCGTTGTTTTGACGAATGTGCCGCGCGTATGCAACGCGTGTTAAAGACGGCCGGGTTTGTGCATCTGGATTTGCCCGCAATCGAACGAGCCGAGGTTTTGACCGACAAAGACAACTGGGATGAAATTGAAACCCAGATGTTTCTGTTTCAAAAAGGTGATACAAAAATGGGGCTGCGGTACGATGGAACGGTTGGGTTGTCGCGCTATGTCGCAGGACACATAAATGAATTGAATTTCCCATTTCGTGCGTACCAATTTGCGCGTAATTATCGCGGCGAACGACCCCAACGTGGGCGTTATCGCGAATTTTATCAGATGGATTTGGATATTTTGGGCATAGATGCGTTGTCTGAAAATTACGATGCTGAAATCGTGGCAACGTTGGCGCGTGCGTATGAATCTGTGGCCGAGTTTATTGGGCCGGTTAATGTGCGTGTTGGAAATCGGCGATTTTGGAATGCGATGTTTGCGTATCTGAATCTGACGGACGAGCAAAGCAGGGCGGCGTTTGTTTTAATAGATAAACGTGAAAAAATATCAGATTTTTATGAAGGCTTGGTCGAAACGGTTGGTGATGACGCGGCCGCAACAATAAATCGCGTATTTTCAGATGGTTATAAATCATTAAACGGATTGTCTGATGCGGTTGATGCGGCGATTGTGGAACTGGATTCTTTTATGGAATTGTTGGATTCCATGGGAATAAAAAATGCCAAGATAGATTTGGGAATTATGCGCGGACATGCGTACTATACCGGGATAGTGTTTGAATTTTTCCTGGACAATTTCCCAGAATTGGCCGCGATTGGTGGCGGTGGTCGGTATGAAGATTTGGCATCTAAATTTTCGAAAACCAAAATCATCGGCGTTGGCGCGGCGGTTGGTTTTTCGCGGTTGATGGTCGCTTTATTGGATGATAATCGAATCGATTTGACGCCGTTTATGCGCCCCGTTCGTGCGGCGGTTTTGTGTATGGGCGCGCCCCAGGTCGCGTATTCTATGCGCGTGTTGGCCGCGCTGCGTGCCGCAGAAATCGTGGCTGTGCCGTATCTGGATGCAAATAAAAAATTCAAAAATCAAATCGAGTTTGCAGATAAAATAAACGCTGATTTCAGTATCATAATCGGTGAAACTGAACGCGAATCAAATATGCTGGCGGTTAAAAATATGCAGACCGGCGAACAGCAAACTTTGAATTTGGATGATACGGTCAAATTATTAAAATAAGTTGTTGCAAAATGGTTATTGACGATAAATTAAAAGACATTCAACGGCGCGCGGCTGAAATAGGGGATAAATTAAACTCTGGCGCGGTTGCGGGCGATGAATTAACAAAATTATCCAAGGAATATTCTGAATTATCGGAAATTTTGCCGCTGGTGGATGAATATTTCGCAATAAAACGCGGCATAGATGACGCAAATGAAATGCTGCACGATGACGAGTTGAAAGCCATCGCAGCCGAACAATTAAATGATTTGAATCATAAATTGCCCGATGTCGAAAAAAAGTTACAAATCGCATTGTTGCCGCGCGATTCGGCCGATGACAGCAGTGTGATTATGGAAATTCGCGCCGGTGTTGGTGGTGAAGAATCTGCGTTGTTTGCGGGCGATTTGTATAATCAGTATAAATCGTATGCCATGCGTCACGGATGGAAGACCGAGGTCATAGAAGAAAATGCAACGTCGTTGCGTGGGTATAAAGAAATTATTTTCAAAATCGATGGTGTTGGGGTGTATGCGCGCTTGAAATTCGAATCGGGAATTCATCGCGTGCAACGTGTGCCTGAAACCGAGGCTGCCGGTCGTATCCATACCAGTGCCGCGTCTGTCGCTGTTATGCCCCAGGCCAAAGATATTGACGTCGTTATTGAAGACAAAGATATTCGTATCGACGTGTTTCGCGCGTCTGGTGCAGGTGGCCAACACGTTAATAAAACCGACAGTGCCGTGCGTATTACCCATTTTCCAACTGGCATTGTTGTGACATGTCAAAATGAACGCAGTCAATTTCAAAACAAGGCTGCGGCAATGGATGTTTTGCGGGCTAAATTGTATGAAAAACAACGTGCTGAACAAGAAAATGCCAGCAATTCTGCGCGTAAGTCTATGGTTGGGTCGGGCGATCGCAGTGAAAAAATTCGTACGTATAATTTTCCTGAACAACGTGTGACCGACCACAGAATAAAACTGACGTTATACAAATTGGACGATATTTTGGCGGGTGGTGTCGCGTTGGATGAAATGATAGACGCTTTAATCGCAGCCGACCAATTGGAACGTTTGGCAAATATGGAATAATAAAAAAATCCGCGGATTCCGCGGATTTTTTATACGATTATCAGAAGATGTATTTCAAATTAAATCCACCATTCCAACCATCACGGCCGCCGTCGCGACGATTTATGTTTAATGATACGTTAAATCTGTCGATGGATTTTTCAATGCCAATTCCATATTCTGCATAATTGCGCATATCCAGTTCGTCGTATAACGTGCCACCAACAAAGACGTCGCCTGGGGTGCCCATTATGAATGCGTATTTGAAGTGCAGGTATCCAAACCATCCGCGACCAATGTGTTTGATTGCGCGAATTTCGGGGGCAACTTCGAACATATTGAAATTGCCGTTTGAAATTTCGTCGCCAGATAATGATACATAATCCGCAGAACCAATCCATGTGTAACCCGCATAAACACCGGGCTGAATCGTGAATGTTTCGTCCAGCGCAATGTTATATGTTGCGTTTAATGCCGCGCCCGCCCAAGAATTTGTGAAATCGTCAATGCCGTATTCGTGTTCGGTGCTGTTGAACAAAGCGCCAACATTTGCCGCCAATGACAGGTTAAAGTTTTGAATATTGTATCCTGTATACAGACCAACGTATCCACCGCCTTGGTCGATGTTCATGTATTCATTGTCTTGGGTGCCACCAACATATCCGCCGAAGATTCCCCATTCAGATATGCCGATGCCGCGCTGAGCCTCGCCCCCGGCCAAGCCAAACATGATTAAATCTGTGTCTGTGTCCACAGAATCAAAGTCTGTAAAATGTGCGTTATCGCTGATGTGTTGCCAATTTATCCATGCGCTGTTGATGACAGGACGCGGATCTTTGAATTCTGGTTCTGGGGTGTCGCCACCGTTGCGGCCAGTCTGCTTTTTTGCCGCATCGTCCGCCAACATTGTGCCATCGTCGCCATATTCACCGTACATACGCGGCCATCCATACATTGGAATTGTGCCGTATTTATATTTGTCTGATTCTGCCTGATTAACAAAATGTGCGCGCCCACCCAAGGCTGCTGATGCAGTACCCTCGAACGTTTGCATTGCGGTTGTCATAATCGAATGCTGAATTGCGGTAATGTTGTGCGACGATACTGCGTTGGCGTATATATGACCGCCAGATGCAAATGCGCCATTTGCCGATAAAATAAATGCAGATAATGCCAATAATGATGTTTTTTTCATCTCTCTCGTTCCTTTTTGTATTACATGTGCATTATATCATATATTTTCAGAATGTGAAAAATAAAAAAGCAATATTCTCTTGTTGTGAATTGGCGTTTTTTTTAGTAAAATTCGTAGTATGAAAGAAAATATAAAATTAGATAAACCCATCGTTATGGTTGGCCTGATGGGGGCGGGCAAAACCAGTGTAGGGCGGGCGTTGGCGCGTCGTTTGGGAATCCCATTTGTTGATTCTGATAAGGAAATCGAGGCTGCGGCCGGTTGCAGTGTCATAGATATTTTCGCCATGTATGGCGAGGCTGAATTCCGCCGTGCCGAGCAGCGCGTAATCGAACGATTGTTTGATACGCCGCCCGCATTAAAGGTTATTTCCACGGGCGAGGGCGCTTTTATCACGCCCGCTGTGCGCGAAATGGTGATGAAACGCGCGTTGTCAATATGGCTGCGTGCAGATTTGGATTTATTGGTAAAGCGGACTGGGTTTCGGAATACGCGACCACAATTGTTGCATACCGACAGTCGGAAAATTTTGGCCCAGTTAATAGATGAACGATATGATATTTATGCGGCTGCGGATATCACGGTTGAAACGCGTGATGAAAGTTTGCGAAAAACATCAGACAAGGTTGTGGCCGCATTGAAAGATTATTTGAATAACAAAAGGCAGCAAAATGGCAAAAAATAAATTTTTGTCCGAATTTCGCACTTTTTTGGAACGTGGCAGCGCAATCGATATGGCTGTCGGTATAATCGTCGGCAGCGTTATGACAACTATGGTTAATTCGTTGGTCAAAGATGTGATTATGCCGCCGATAGGAATGGTTTTGGGCGATATAGATTTTTCTCAGTTTTTTATCGTTTTGTCTGGTGGCGAGCCGGGCGTGCATTATAATACTGTGGCCGAAGCCCAAGCAGCAGGCGCCGCGACCATGAATATTGGCGTGTTTTTGAATACTGTGGTCAGTTTTCTGGTTACTATGTTTGCGGTGTTTTTAATGGTGCGCATTATGAATAAAGTGCGTGCAAAAAAGGCCGTTACTACGCGGGTGTGCCCGTATTGCAAATCTACAATCGATATCCAGGCGACTAAATGTCCGAACTGTTGTTCTAAATTGCAGCCGGGGCAGGTCGTGCCCGCCCAACCCAGCGATTTGGAACGTGGAATTCAATCTGTAACCCGTGCCGCCAAGAACAAGATTACAAAAATTACTAAAATCGCCCGAAAATCACGGTAAATCGGTGTGCTTTTTTGTGCAAAATGGCGGGTTTCCGCCTTTTTTTATTGGCGTAACGCTGTAAAGACCGGATTTTTGCGGGGTGGGGCGGTTGTTTTTTTTAGTATGTGTATCGGTTTGTGCGGCGATGACAAAGTTAATCGTTGCGATGTATGTGGCGCACAGTGTGCAAATTATTAAAAATTTGTCGCGGCGGCGGTTTGGGCGCGTGGCTGTTTTTCCTTTGATGCTTTATTTATTATTGTGTGCGCCAATGTGACGCTTATATTTATTTTTTATTTCGTTTTTATTTTGTTGTCTGTGACGTTGCGATGCTGCCCCAAAAAAGCCCATTTTTCGCCGCGGGGCACAGCCGGATGTAAGAATATATAAAAGGCGCATAATGTATATTATGTATAGTTTTATTCGCTGAGGCTCATAAAACTATACATAATATAAGGAGTTTTTATTTCGCTGAGGTTCATAAAACTATACATAATATAAGGAGTTTTTATTTCGCTGAGGCTCATAAAACTATACATAATATAAGGAGTTTTTATTTCGCTGAGGTTCATAAAGCTATACATAATATAAGGAGTTTTTATTTCGCTGAGGCTCATAAAACTATACATAATATAAGGAGTTTTTATTTCGCTGAGGTTCATAAAGCTATACATAATATAAGGAGTTTTTATTTCGCTGAGGCTCATAAAACTATACATAATATAAGGAGTTTTTATTTCGCT
>CALXMC010000010.1 GCA_944389385.1 uncultured Alphaproteobacteria bacterium
TTGAATCCCAACGCAACGATGAACATTTCAACACTGTCCTTGCGCGATGCAGGCGGTTTAATATGATGCACCGATTCGAATTTTTCGCGAATTTGTTTTAATAATTCATTTGTTGTTCCACCTGTAAAAGATTTTGCAACAAACACCCCCCCGGGCTTTAACGCACGACACGCAAAATCAAACGCATATTCCAATAACACCATTTGCCGAATATGATCGGTTTTTTTATGTCCAACTGTATTTGGCGCCATATCAG
Source organism: uncultured Alphaproteobacteria bacterium (assembly GCA_944389385.1). Classification (GTDB taxonomy): domain Bacteria; phylum Pseudomonadota; class Alphaproteobacteria; order Rs-D84; family Rs-D84; genus Enterousia. The sequence goes on from CALXMC010000010.1 coordinate 257, forward strand.
ACAGCACAACATCCACCGTTCCATGCGTTGCACCATCGGTCGGCAAATTTAATTTTTGCACCAACCAATCCAGCGCAGCGTCCGACGTAAAATCGCCCTGGTAAAATTCAACCCCCGGGATTGGTGTTATTTCCAACAAATCCATGGCGAACACACGCGACCGCGGAAACGCACGCATAACATATTGCGACCACGATCCCGGCGCAGCCCCCAAATCCACCACAACTTGGCCATTTTTCAGGAATTTATATTTTTCATTTATTTCAATCAACTTATATGCGGCACGTGCGCGATAACCATCACGATGCGCGCGCGCAACGTATGGATCTGCCGCCTGGCGCTGAATCCACGCAGCCGATGATTTTTTCGATGCGATTTTCTTGTTCAGAATTTTCATCGCCCCGTCCCATTAACGTTGATTGCGATTGACACTGATTTGATTGCGCGTTTTTCTGTATAACTTAATAGCCGACGCCAAAGCCGCCCGCCCACGACGTTCTGCGTCAAACGCATCACGCGTTCTGAAAAACACTTTACGTGTTCCATGATACAGATACTCTATATCAACAACATACCCCAACAAGAACCGCTGTCCCCCTTCGATTAAAGGCTTTCTGAAACGCGGATAAGGCGCCTTGACAGAAACCGGCGTCCAATCAAATAATTTTAACCAATTCATTTACTGTCCATTTTTATTCGGAACACCCCCAGGCTGCTGCTGACGCATTTTTTCCATCACAGCCTCCATCCCGCCCATACGTTGCACCATGGCCATTTGTTGGCGCATTTTTGCATGCTGTTTGATAATATGTTCAACATCACGTACGGTGCACCCGGCGGTTTCAGCAATACGCGTCTTGGCATTGGCAAAAATCTTATCAGGCTCTGCACGTTCTGCGGGGGTCATCGCTTCCAATATTTTTATTTGCGCGTCAACACTGCCATCTTTGATTTTTTCTTTCATCGCGGCCACAGCACCCGACATCCCAGGCACCATTTTTAACAATCCGCTGAAATTGCTCATCTTTTTAATTTGTTTTAATTGCATCAACATATCATTCAAATCGAATTGCCCATTCATCATACGTTGGGCAGATTCTTTCATACCACTGGGCATTTTTTCTTCCAGTTTTTTTAATTCTTTTTCATCGATTTGCGCATTCGCATTATCAGCGGCAACCGTATCAACAACTTTTTTATCTTTCTTTTTGCCAAATCCAAACATAATATTTCTCCTTGGGTTTTATAAAATATACTTTATTTTTTCCGTGGCGCATTGTCCAGATACTTTTTCAAATATTTTCCAGTCAACGATTCAGGATTTTCTGCCACCTGCTCTGGCGTACCAGTGGCGACAACACGCCCACCATTTGCGCCGCCCCCAGGTCCCAAATCGATAATCCAATCAGCGGTTTTAATTACTTCCAAATTATGCTCGATAACAATCACGGTATTGCCCGCATCGACCAATTCATGCAACACAGACAACAACAATTTAATATCTGCGAAATGCAACCCTGTGGTTGGTTCGTCCAAAATATAGATTGTTTGTCCCGTACTGCGCGCCGCCAATTCTTTGGATAATTTAATACGTTGGGCTTCACCACCCGACAAATCCAACGAACTTTGTCCCAATTTGATATAATCCAATCCGACACGCTTTAATAATTCCAACTTGCGTGCAATTTGTGGAACATTGCTGAAAAATCTGTATGCTTCTTCGACCGTCATATTTAACACATCGGCAATGGATTTGCCTTTGTATTTAACGGCCAAAGTTTCATCATTATACCGTGCGCCATGACATTTGTCGCATTCGACATATACATCAGCCAAGAAATTCATTTCAATTTTTATCTGGCCGTCACCTTGGCACGCTTCACATCGCCCACCTTTGACATTGAACGAAAAACGCCCCGGTCCATATCCGCGCGCCTTGGCTTCGGGCAAACCTGCAAAAAAATCGCGAATATTTGAAAATACCCCTGTATAAGTGGCCGGATTGCTGCGTGGTGTGCGTCCAATTGGCGATTGGTCTATATCAACAACTTTATCAACATATTCCATACCACGAATAATATCGTGCGCCCCCATTTCCAATTTAGAATTATACAACGCACGCATCAGTGCGGGATACAACGTATCCAACAATAACGTCGATTTACCAGAACCCGACACACCCGTCAGCGCGACAAATTTTCCCAACGGGAAATCCACATTTATATTTTTCAGATTATTTTCGCGCGCGCCACTGATTGAAATCACATGTCCGTTTCCATCGCGCCGCTTTTTGGGAACTTCTATTTTTCGCTTGCCTGATAAATATTGCCCCGTCAAAGAATCATTATTTTTAATAACCGCATCCGGCGTGCCTGCGGCAACAACGCGCCCACCATTTATACCCGCACCCGGTCCAATATCCACCAAAAAATCAGCCGCCCGCATAGCATCTTCGTCATGTTCGACCACAACGACAGTGTTGTCTTTGTCGCGCAACATTTTCAGCGTATCCAACAATTTATCATTATCGCTTTGATGCAACCCGATGGACGGTTCATCCAAAACATATAACACGCCGGACAGACCACTGCCGATTTGCGACGCCAAACGAATACGCTGCGCTTCGCCCCCGGACAAAGTCCCCGACATACGTGACAAAGTCAAATATCCCAATCCAACATTTTGTAAAAATTGCAAACGACTGGTAATTTCGCGCAAAATGACACGCGCAATATCATTTTCTTTTTGAGTTAAATGGTTTGGCAAATCAGAAAACCATTTCAGCGATTGATCCACCGCCATATCGCACGCATCCATAATATCCAACCCATAAATTTTCACACATAATGCCTGGATATTCAAACGCTTGCCGTGACACATCGGGCACGGGGTCTCGGATTGGTACTTTGCCAATTCGCTGCGCACAGCCTCGGAATCTGATTCGCGCCAACGGCGTTCAATATTTGGAATAACGCCTTCGTACGGCTTTTCATAAACGAACCCGTTCCAGTTTACTTTAATGGGCTCGTCCCCACTGCCGTACAGTATAATATCTTTCTGTTGCTGGGTTAATGTATGCCAAGGCTTTGACAGCGGGATTTTATATTTTTTATGTAACGCATCCAACAAATGGTCAAATTGGGTTAACATCCCCCCGCGCGACCAAGGCGCAATCGCCCCATCCAAAATAGATTTTGACGGGTCTGGTATCACCAAATCAGGCGACATATTTAATTGCACCCCCAACCCATCGCACGCCGGGCACGCCCCCATTGGCGCATTAAAAGAAAATAACCGCGGTTCAATTTTTGGAACAGTAAAACCACTGACGGGGCACGCATAATTTTGCGAATACAAAACATCTTCGTTTGTATCCAAACGCCGCACCAACACAGACCCTGGCACCAAGCGTAACGAACCTTCGAAAGACGCATACATACGCGACCGAAATTCATCAACCTCGGCATCCGTCGCACCCACAGCCGGCATCTGCAACCTATCCACAATTACAAATATTGTGTGCTTTTTATTTTTATCCAACGGCGGTACAGCCGATAAATCATATAATTCACCATCGATTACAGCACGTTGATACCCCTGCTTTACCAAAAAAGCGACTTCCTTTTTATACTCGCCTTTGCGTTCGCGCACCAGTGGCGCCATGATAAAAAATTTTACCCCGGCTGATATTTTCATGGTCCAATCGACCATCTCGGCAATGGTTTGCGATTTAATCGGCAACCCAGTTACCGGCGAATGCGGCACACCAATACGCGCCCACAACAAACGCAGATAATCATAAATTTCGGTCACAGTACCAACGGTCGAACGCGGATTTTTCGATGTAGTTTTTTGTTCAATGGAAATCGCGGGTGACAAACCCTCGATTAAATCAACATCAGGCTTTTTCTGCATATCCAAAAACTGACGCGCGTACGCAGACAGCGATTCGACATATCTGCGCTGGCCTTCGGCATAAATGGTATTAAACGCCAGCGACGATTTACCCGAACCGGACACGCCTGTAAAGACCACCAATTTATTTTTTGGTATGTCCAAATCAATATCTTTAAGATTATTTTCGCGGGCTCCGCGAATTTTTATAAATCCACCCATAGCACGAATAAATATAGAAAAAATATATAAAATTACAATATCAAAAGCAAAAAAAAGTTACCCGAATTGACACCCGGGTAACAATTTCACAATCAACGATTTACTTTATCAAATCATCTGGATTTAACGAAATATCAGACACGCGCGCATGATCTGCACCCTGCTTTGGTGCCAATTTACCATTAACCCAAACATCAACACCACCCGCGTTACCGAACACAGCCGTATATCCATCGCCCGCCGGCACATAATAAATATCACCCGGCACCAAAACACGACCGAACACAGAATTACCACGCGCATCTTCTATCTTGACCCAAGAGTTACCTGTTGCCTGCAAAATCACATTTGCAGTACCCGCATTATCCGTGCCAAACCGTTCACGCACATCGACATTAAACGGCAATTCAGATGTTTCATTATCAACAATTGTTTCTGCGGCAACGGGCTCTTGGGGTATAATATCATTATTCCCAGGCACGGCCCAAAATATCGCCCCACCAATTATCGCCAACACCAACACCGCAACACATGACGCCAACAACCAATGCCGACGCAAAAATTTTACAGTCGCACCCAACATACGTTGCAACCGACCGCTGTTATCCGACGCGTCATCTGTATCAACAACGTCATCTTCTTCTTTTTTTTCATCAACAATCAAACCCAATTCGCGTTTAATTTTATTCACGATTTCATCTGGGTCCAATCCCAATTCCATGGCATAATTGCGCGCAAATCCCAAAATATACACATGTTCAGGAATAACTTTATAATCGCCATCCTCTAACGCCTGTAAAAATTCTTCGCGGATACATAACTGCTTTGCAATTGTGGGAATTTCGCGTTTGCGACGTCCTGTTGTACGCGCATTACGCAAAATTTCACCTGCTGTCATTTCAGTATTATTTTCATTATGAATTTCTGTTTTTTCGTTTTCGTTCATATTTGTAATCTCCCGAATATTTTTTTTCAATCATAGAATCTATATATTCAATTCGCAACCCCAAAATTCACAAATTTCATGGCGCATGTCATCGGCGTTTGAAATCTGATTTACACGAATTCTGAACTCAGCCGAATTCGGAATCCCAACTGAATACCAGGCCGCATGTTTACGAAACATCTGGGTCGCGTTTTTTTCGCCGTAATATTCCAACATATATTCAAAATGCCGCAACGCCACCGCGCCGATATTATCGGGCGTCGCACATTCGCCCGCCAATTCGCCCAAAATCCATGGCCGACCCAACATTCCGCGCCCGATCATCGCACCCGAATAACCAAATTCACGCACCCGTGCAACATCGGCGCTTGTTTTAATATCGCCATTGCCAATAATCGGAATCGGCGCATTTTCCAACCGCGGCAAATCAGATACACCATTATATAATTGCGCCCGTGTACGTCCATGTAACGCGGCAAATTGTACCCCACAATCTGCGGCAATATGTATCAAATCCGCCCAATCGCGATGGGCATCATCCCACCCCAGTCGCGTTTTAATCGACACAGGAATCTCCACCGCAGAAACAACCGCGCGCATAATTTTTTCAGCCAAACGATGATCACGCATTAAATTTGCCCCCGCCCCACTGCGCGTTGCGACCTTTGGCACGGGACATCCCATATTTATGTCAATCCAACTTGCACCCGCATCCTGTAAAATTCGTGCCGCATCCGCCATCAGTTCAACATTTGCGCCAAAAATTTGGGCACCAATGGGGGCCTCGTCATCATATCGGTCAAAATTACGCAGACAATTTTTATGTGCTCCAACCAACGAATGGCACGAAATCATTTCAGTATATAACGGCGCATTCGGCGAAAACATCCGCACAATACGACGAAACGGTCTGTCCGTTACGCCGGCCAATGGTGCACCAAAAATTTGATTATTTACCAACATTTGTGATATAATGCCACCGATGAAGGAAAAAATCAAAAATTTCTTTGGCTTTATGGGGCGCGCTTGGTCGGATGGAATATATGGCAAATTCGGCATCATGCTGCTGATACTTGCGATATATATGTTCGTCCGTATGTTTTGGGGCGACGTCAACGTCCAACAGTTTATCATAAATATATGGCGTCTGGACGGCGAACAAGAACAATTGGCAACCGAACAATCCGAATTACGCGCAATACGCCGTCATATCGAATTATTACAGGGGTACAGTTCTGATTACGTCGAAGAATTGGGATTAAAATATTTGAACATTGGCGATCCCGATTTCAAGATTTTGAAAATATAAAAATCCGCCAAACGGCGGATTTTTAATTCAGAAACACAATTGCACCATTCAAATACAACGCAAACACCAACCATAACAAATATGGCCACACCATGTAATACGCCGGTCGACTGATTGGCCGAAACACGGTCATCATCCACACGGTCACGCCAATCAACGCAATCAGCACAACCAACGCCGCCGCCATTAAATTCACACCAAAGAATAAATAAGACCACAACGCATTTAACACAAC
>CALXMC010000011.1 GCA_944389385.1 uncultured Alphaproteobacteria bacterium
GATGCTGGTACCATTTGTTCGTTTTCCTTATCGTTATTCCGGGCCGGTAATCACTGGCGTTTTATTATCCAGTTACACCGACCCGCGACATTTATTTATTATTTAATGATTTTTGATACAACGCCTGCGCCGACTGTGCGTCCGCCTTCACGGATAGCAAAGCGACGGCCTTCGTCCATAGCAATTGGTGCAATCAGTTGCACTGTGATACGAACGTTATCGCCCGGCAAAACCATTTCTTTGTCAGCCGGCAGTGTAATTGTACCCGTCACGTCAGTTGTGCTGAAATAGAACTGCGGACGATAGTTGCTGAAGAACGCAGTATGACGACCACCTTCTTCTTTTGTCAGAATATAGACTTCGGCTTCGAAATCTGTGTGCGGGGTAATAGAACCCGGTTTGCAGATAATCTGGCCACGTTCCACATCTTCTTTTTTGGTTCCACGCAACAGCAAACCAACGTTATCACCGGCTTCACCCTGATCCAACAATTTGCGGAACATTTCAACACCGGTAACTGTTGTTTTCTGGGTTGGACGCAAACCAACGATTTCGCATTCGTCGCCGACTTTCACTGTACCGGCTTCGATACGACCTGTTACCACAGTACCACGACCAGTGATCGAGAACACGTCTTCGATTGGCATCAAGAACGGTTTATCAACTGGACGTTCTGGCAATGGGATGTATTCATCGCACGCTTTCAACAAAGCATCGATGGATTCTTTGCCCAAACCATCGTTTTTGCCTTCCAAAGCGGAAACGGCAGAACCACGGATGATTGGCACATTTTCACCGTCGAAATCATTCGCAGACAACAATTCACGAATTTCCATTTCGACCAATTCCAACAATTCAGGATCGTTCGCCAAATCGCACTTGTTCAAATAAACAACGATTTTTGGAATACCCACCTGGCGTGCCAACAGAATGTGTTCACGTGTCTGAGGCATAGGACCATCAGTCGCCGCAACCACCAAAATCGCACCGTCCATCTGGGCCGCACCGGTAATCATGTTTTTAACATAGTCCGCGTGCCCCGGGCAGTCAACGTGCGCATAATGACGATTTTCTGTTTCGTATTCAACGTGCGCTGTGTTAATTGTAATACCACGTGCGCGTTCTTCTGGTGCGTTATCGATTTGATCAACACCTTTGGCTTGATCGGCACCAACACCATAATAATGAACAATAGCAGCCGTCAATGTTGTTTTACCATGGTCAACGTGACCAATTGTACCAATATTAACGTGTGGCTTGGTTCTTACATATTTTTCTTTTGCCATAGTTTTTCTCCTTGGGCTTTGTTAAGTTTGATTTCTGAAATCTGATTTCCGATTCATTACAACAAATCATAAACCAGAAATCAAAAATCACAATCTTTTTTTATTTTTTTTATTTTGTCAGTTTTTTAATAACCTCGTCTGCAACATTTTTCGGCACTTCGGCATAGTGGGACAATTCCATATACGGATTTGCACGCCCCTGTGACAAAGAACGCAATGTTTTGACATAACCGAACAAGTTCGCCAGCGGAACGAACGCCGAAATCATCTGGTTACCGAATTGTGTTTCGATACCATTGATTTGACCACGACGGCTGTTCAGATCCCCGATAATATCACCGACGTATTCTTCTGGTGTTGTAACCGACAATTTCATAATCGGTTCCAACAACTTTGGCGCAGCCTTTTTCATTGCTTCGCGGAAGCACGCACGCGCCGCAATTTCAAAGCATAACACATTGGAATCGACTTCGTGGTATTTACCATCAACCAATGTTGCTTTGAAATCCACAGTGGGATAGCCAATCAGAACACCAGTCTGCTGTGCTATCTTCAAACCTTTTTCAACGCCGGGGATGTATTCTTTTGGAATCGCACCACCAACAATCTTGTTTTCGAATTCGTATCCGGTACCTGGTTCCAACGGTTCAAATTCAATTTTCACCTGGGCATACTGACCCGAACCACCAGACTGTTTTTTATGGGTATATTCTTCTGTAACTGGTTTGCCGAACGCTTCGCGGTATGCGATACGCGGTTCGCCAACATTCACATCAACCTTGAATTCACGCGACAAACGATCGACCAAAATTTCCAGATGCAATTCACCAACACCCGCCAAAATTGTCTGACCAGATTCTTCATCAACAGACACACGGAAAGACGGATCTTCTTTGGCCAACGCCTGCAACCCCAGCGACATTTTTTCAATATCAGCCTTGGTTTTTGGTTCAACAGCGATGCTCATAACCGGATCTGGAACATGGATGTTTTCCAAGATAATCGGATTGGCTTCGTCGCACAGCGTATCACCAGTAATAGTTTCTTTCATACCAACCAAAGTGATAATATCGCCGGCGGACGCTTCTTTAATTTCTTCGCGTTGATTGGAATGCATCAACAACATACGACCAACACGTTCGCGCTTGTCACGATTCGAATTATAGATATAAGACCCAGATGTCAATTTACCCGAATAAATACGGATGAACATCAAATTACCCACGAACGGATCATTTGCGACCTTGAACGCCAATGCGCTGAACGGTTCTTTTGGATCAGCATGACGTTCGATAACGGTCGTTTTATCCATCGCAGTACCCTTGATGGCCGGAATATCCAACGGGCTGGGCAAATAATCAACAATTGCATCCAACAACGGTTGAACACCTTTGTTTTTGAACGCGGTCCCGCACAAAACCGGATTAAAGTTCTGGGCAATTGTACCTTTGCGGATTAACTTTTTAATCGTTGCAACATCTGGGACATTACCTTCCATGTATGCTTCCATAATGCCTTCGTCCAATGTTACAACTTCTTCAATCAGTTTGTTGTGTAATTCTTCGGCTTTTTCTTTCAAATCATCTGGAATTTCGATAACGTGGGGGTCTTTGCCCAAATCATCTTCCCAAACGATACCGCGCATTTCAACAACATCAACAACACCACGGAAATCAGATTCAGCCCCAATCGGGAAATTCACCACCAACGGATTTGCACCCAAACGTTCGCGAATCATATCAACACAGCGGAAGAAATTTCCACCAATACGATCCATTTTATTAATAAAGCAAATACGTGGCACGTTATAACGATCAGCCTGACGCCAAACTGTTTCGGTCTGGGGCTGAACACCGGACACAGATTCAAACACCGCGACCGCACCGTCCAACACGCGCAAAGAACGTTCCACTTCCATCGTGAAATCAACGTGCCCCGGTGTATCAATCAAGTTAATACGATGATCGCGCCAGAAACAAGTTGTCGCCGCGGATGTAATTGTAATACCACGTTCTTGTTCCTGTTCCATCCAGTCCATAGTCGCACCGCCATCATGCACTTCGCCGATTTTGTACGTTTTACCTGTATAGAACAAAATACGTTCCGACGTAGTGGTTTTTCCGGCGTCAATATGCGCCATAATACCGATATTGCGGTACATATCCAAAGGTGCTGTTTTTCCGACTGACATATTCTTTGTTCCCCTGTGTTAATTGTTCTTTTGTGTTTATTATTACCAACGGAAGTGCGCAAACGCTTTGTTTGCTTCGGCCATTTTATGCGTATCGATTTTCTTTTTGAACGCAGAACCCTGGCCATTCAAAGCATCACGCAATTCGCCAAACAATCTGTCTTCCATGGAACGTTCGCCACGTTTGCGCGCGAACATAACCAACCAACGCAACGCCAATGTCTGCTGACGTTCAGGTCTGACCTCGACAGGCACCTGATAAGTCGCACCACCAACACGACGACCTTTTACCTCGACCGACGGTTTCAACGCATCAACCGCTTCCAAGAAAGCAGTCAATTCATCACCATCTTTTGCGACTTTTTTCAATTTTTCCAATGCACCATAAACGATGTTTTCGGCAACTTCTTTTTTGCCATCCCACATAACAACATTTATACATTTCGCAACAACCAGATTATTATATTTGGAATCTGGCAATATTTCACGTTTAGTTGCACTTTTACGTCTTGACATTTTTTACTATCCTTTTATTGCTTCACTTGGGAATGCCCCAAATTACTCACGCGAATGACACGCGTGTATTGTTATTTAGCCGCCTTGGCACCATACAGGGAACGTCCCTGCTTTCTGCTTTCGACACCCTTGGTATCCAAAACACCGCGAATGATATGATATTTTACACCGGGCAAGTCCTTTACACGACCGCCACGAATCATAACAACGCTGTGTTCCTGCAAATTATGTCCCTCGCCCGGGATGTATGCAGTAACCTCGCGACCATTGGCCAATTTAACACGGGCCACTTTACGTTGCGCCGAATTAGGTTTTTTCGGCGTAGTTGTATAAACACGCGTGCAAACACCGCGCTTTTGCGGGGCCTGCATCATATCAGGTGCCGTAGATTTTGCGACAACCTTTTTACGTGGTTTCCGAATCAGTTGATTTACTGTTGGCATTCAAAATCTCTTTGTTTTTTGTACCTTTTTATCTGCATAAAGCATCTGTTCAGACTTATTTCAACGGCGCGTGCCGTGATTATAAATCTGTCAGAATATGCAGAATTCTGTGTTTTTTTCTTTCCTTATTTACACGGAAAGCGAACATACTATAATCACGAACCCGCGCGTTGTCAAGCAGAATTTGGGGATTTTTACCATAAAAACGCCTGGAAATCCCCGCCCCCGGCGCCCCACGACATGAACATACCAAGTTCCTCATCTAGCGGAGGGGAACTCAGTCCGCGACGGGAACGTAACAAGTTCCCCTCTGCGGAGGGGTGGCACGCGTCAGCGTGCCGGGGTGGTTTAATCCCCACCGCCCAAGAATAGAAAGAATTACAATAATTCGTCGCGTCGGTCGTATGAATGCCCACCGCCCTGTTACGGGGTAAGTTACTCTTTACAACGGATGGGGGGGGCTGACTTTCGTCACATCGCAGAACAAAGTTCCTCATCTAGCGGAGGGGTGGCACGAAGTGCCGGGGTGGTCTAATCCCCACAGCCCAAGAATGGAAAGAATTACAATAATTCGTCGCGTCGGTCGTATGAATGCCCACCGCCCCAGAATCCACCCACGCAAACTTTGTTTGCGCGGGGCCCGGTGTGGGGGCGGGGGGTGTCGC